>NZ_JQMO01000002.1:2149185-2456212 GCF_000744785.1 Kitasatospora azatica KCTC 9699
GGTGGGCCTGGTCGGCGCCGATCTGGCGCAGGTCCCACTGGTTGGCCTCCAGCGGCTCGCTGCCGTCGGCCGGAGCGGTCGGCGGCGAGTCCACCACCTCGGTGGTCTCCACGTCGCCGGCCAGGATGCCCGCCGTCCGGGTCGCACCCACCGACTCGATCCCGTTGCGGGTACGGAGGTTGGCCGCGAAGGCGGTGTCGGTGGACCGGGCGATCACCACCCCGATCTGCTCGTACGCCTGGACCACGATGCCGCCGGCCGCGGTGATGGCCCGCTCGGCCTTCTGCACCTGGCCGTGGTTGGCCCTGGTGTTCACCACGTAGCTGAGCAGCGGACCGGTGGCGCCGGGCGTCTCGGCCTTCGCCGGTGCCGCCGCCGCGGTACCACCGAAGGCCGGCACCGCCAGCGCGACCAGCGTGGCCAGAGCGAGGCCGGCCGCGCCCCCGCGCAGCCGGTGAATTCGACGAACTCCCATAGGGGTTGGCCCTCCCGAGTTGACGTCGACGCGGCGGCTGGTGGCCCCGCGCTCGAGTAACCGAAAGGTATTGACCCGGCAATGAATCACACAAGAGCACGAGCAGATGAATCTGCGGCAGGAGTGGGCAGGGGTGTGCCGGAGCAAGCAGACGGCCCGCCTCCCTGAGTGGGGAGGCGGGCCGGTGCGGCGCTCGGGAGCGGGTCAGCCCTGCGGGCCCGCCGGGTCCATCCGGTCGAACTGCGAAGCCGTGGCCCTGGGCGCATTTACCCTCGGGGCCGACTTCGTAGCCGGCTTGGGGGCCGCCAGCTGCGCGTTCTCGAAGCCGTCGAGCAGGCCGAGCGGCTCGATCCGGACCAGGTGCGAGGGCGCGTAGTAGTGGTAGCCGTAGTGCTGGCGGGCGCGGTTGTGGGCGTCCACCGTCGCCTCCGACGCGCCGTCGGGCGCGGTGGCCACCAGGCCGGTGTGGCTCTTGCCGCCACCCGGGCCGGCGTAGGTGACGACCACGTCACCCGGACGGGCCTGCTCGGGGTGGTCACCGATGTCCGTGCCGAGCTGACTGTCCATCAGGTAGTCATACAGGTTGTGGTACTGCGGCAGGTCGCTGATCAGCAGCAGGTCGTAGGTGACGCCGTTGGGCGCGGTGTAGTGGAAGTAGTCGTCCTGCGAGTCGTCCGGGCCGAGCCCGGGGACCAGGCCGGCGGCGGCCAGCGCCCGGGCGACGTACTCGGCGCACTGGTAGTCCGGCTGGTCGGCGCCGAAGGCGACCGGCGTGCTGTCGTTCCAGGCGGTCCAGTTCCAGTGGCCCTCGGCCCAGTCCACCTCTACCGAGCGCAGCACATCGCTGAAGGTCGGGACGCCGGCCGAGACCGGGGCCGCGTGCGCCGGTGCAGCGGCGAGGGCGGGTCCGGCGGCGAGGGCGAGAGTAAGAGCGGCGCCGGCAAGGCGGCGGCGAACGGCTTGACGCATGGTCAGAACTCCCCGTGTTCAGTGGTGTGAGCCAAGATCAAGCTATCGCAGCCGCAAGCACACGGCAGAATGACTCGAACGGCGATCGGCTGAAACTCACGGCCCAGCTGTGAGCCGGTCGAGAACCGGCCAGAAATCAGGCTGATAGTCCTACCAGAGCGGTGATCGACCGGCGGGTTGTCAGAGGCCGTAGAGCACCCGCGCGTTGTCGGCGGTGATCAGCGCGGTCAGTCGGTCGCCGTCCGCCGCCGTGCAGGCGCCGGCGGCTTGCCACTCGCCGAGCAGGGTGGCGAGGGCGTGACGGAACTGGGCGGCGCCGGTGAGGTGGAGTTCGGGGAGGCCGTAGCCGTCGGTGGAGGCGAGCACTTTGCCGAAGGGGGCGAGTTCGAGGAGTTCGCCGAGGACGGTGGCGGCGCGGGGGCCGGTGTGGCTGAGGGTGAGGCCGGGGTCGGTGTGGACCTGCGGGAAGACCTGGGCGAGGTAGCCGGCCTGGCGGTGGTAGGGGTAAGCGTGCAGCAGGACGAGCGGGACGCCGGTGGGCTCGACGGCGCGGATGAACGGGGTGAGCAGCGCGGGGTCGGCCCGGTGCAGGGTCAGGTCGGGGTCGCCGAAGCCGGTGTGGAGTTGCAGCGGGAGGCGCTGGCGGCGGGCGGCGCACAGGTCGACGGCGGTGAAGAGGAGGTGGCGGAGCAGGACGGGGTCGGTCAGCCGGGAGGAAAAGGCAGCGGAGGGGGAGGCAGCAGAGGGGCGGCGGGGGCGGCGGCGGGGGACGAGAGCCACCGGGAGGCGGCCCGGACGACCTCGGCGGTGCTGGGCCGGTCCCCGGGGATGTCGAGGCCGTGGCGGTAGGCGAGCACCGACTTCACCGCGACGGCCGGGGCAAGCGCGGTGGCGAGCGCGTCGGTCAGCGCCGTGGCCCAGCCGTCAGCGGACGGCGCGCGGGCGGCCACCGCCTCGGCGATGCTCTCCAGCCGGACGATCTCCCGCACGGGTACCTCGCCGGCGAGCGCTCCGAGCTCCGGCAGCGGGACCAGCGGCTGCCCGGCGGCCGCGGTGAGCCCGGTGTCCACCAGGAGCGCGCCGAGCCCGGCTGCGGTGAGCAGTCGTCGGGTGGCCTCAACCGGTCCGAGGGCACGTCGCCGATCCAGGTACTCCTCGGCGCCGGCATGGGCGGCGAGGCCGAGGGCCGGCGGGCACCAGCGGCGGACGGCCCAGCCGAGCGCGCTGTCGAAGGGATCGGTGGCGAGCGGACGGTCGGACTCGGTGAGCAGTGAGCGGAAGGCCTCCGGGCCGAGGTCGTCGACCACCACGCTGTGGCAGTGGTGGTCGATCAACGGCAGCACCTCAGTACCGCCACCGGGCGGCCGCCGCGAGCTGCTCCGGGGTGCTGTCGGCGAAGAGTTCGTGCTCGCCCTGACGGACCGCCAGCACCGCTTCGTAGAGCGGATCGCCGAGCGCCTCCCGCAGCACGCCCGAGGCGCGGTACTCGGCGATCACCTCCAGCAGGCTGCCGGGCAGGCGCGGGACCTCGCCCTCGGACAGTGCGGCCGGATCGCCGGGGACCTCGACGGGCAGCACCCGGCGGGCGTCGATCCCGGCCAGGCCGGCGGCCAGCGCGGCGCCGATCAGCAGATAGGGGTTGGCGGCGGCGTCGAAGCACTTGAGCTCGGCGTTGGCGCTGCCGACCCCCTCCCCGGGCGGTCCGGGGATCAGCCGCAGCGCGGCCTCGCGGTTCTCCAGGCCCCAGCACTGGTAGGCGCCGGCCCAGCGCTGCGGGACCAGGCGCAGGTAGCTGGCGGGGCTGGGCGCGCCGAGCGCGAGCAGGGCGGGCAGCTCGGCGAGCACGCCGGCCAGGAAGGACTCGGCCTCGCCGGTCAGCCCGTAGGGCCCGCTGCCGCCCTGGCCGAGGTTGCGCTCGCCGCGCCACAGGGACAGGTGCAGATGGCCGCCGTTGCCGACGGCGTCCGGCTCGACGGCCGGGGCGAACGAGGTGCGCAGCCCGTGCCGCAGGCCGACCGCCCGGATGGTCTGGCGGACCAGCACGGTGGTGTCGGCCGCACCGACCGGGCTCTCGGCGGCCACCGAGACCTCGAACTGGCCCGGTGCGTACTCGGGGTGCACCTGGAGGACCGTCAGCTGCTGTTCGTCGAGTGCTTGCAGCAGGTCGCGCAGGTAGTCGGACATGTCGACCACGCGGTGCATCCCGTAGGCGGGGCCGTGGGTGGGGTACACGGGCGGCTGCTCGGGCGGGCCGGCCAGTGCGACCACCCACTCCACCTCGATGCCGGCCCGCACCTCCAGCCCGCGCAGCCCGGCGGCGGCCACCATCCGCTGGGCGAACTGGCGTTGGCAGCCGGGGTGCGCGGTGCCGTCCTGGGCGTAGCGGTCGGCGGGGGCCCAGGCCCAGCCGGGCTGGGCGGCGAGCCGGGTCAGCCGGCCGAGGTCGGGGATCAGGCGCAGGTCCCCGGCGGGCCCGCCGATGTGGCGGCTGGTGGTGATCGAGTCGTCGACCAGGAAGACGTCGAAGCAGGGGGCGGCGCCGACGCCCCAGGCGGCGGTGTGCTCCAGGCGGCGGACCGGGACGGTCTTGACCCGGGTGAGCCCGGCGTTGTCGACCCAGCTGAGCATCACGCCCGCGACACCCTCGGCGGCGAGCCGGGCTGCGGCGACCCGCGCTCGGGCCGCGCGCTCGGCCCGCGCGTCCGCGGGAACCGACAGGGTCTCGGCGGGCTCGGCGGGCTGCTGGGCGGCGACGGTCGTACTCATACCACCCATGCTGACGCGCTCGGACATCGAGCGGAACTACCCGGAAGGGTGGTCCTCGCGGCCGCGGGCTGACGACGAGCACCGGCGGGCGGGGCGCCCCGCAGCCGGTTGTGTGAAGCACTGTTCCTCGCGTCGAGGGTCTTCCTACTTGGCAGTAACTTCGCTACAGTGACCGCACGCACCACCGCCGGGCTTCGGGAGCCGCACCGGCGGGGCGCCGCGCGTCATGCGTGCGGTCGGTGCGCTTTCCACGGCCCCGGGCGATCAGCCCCGACGGGACCGAATCTCCTTTCACCGGTCCGGTCTTCACCGAACCGGCGGACATCTCGCGGTACGGCCGGAGCGGACCGGCCGACCGCCGAGCTCCGCGATCACCCTTCACGTGCGCTCAGCCACGGCCCACCCCTGACCGTCCTTCCGGTCAGGCCGTCCGGCTTTCCCGAAAGGACCAGCAACGATGCAGGCTCCCGAACCCACCACCGCCACCACCATCCGCCCGTTCCCCACCGTCGCCGTGGTCGGCCTCGGCACCATGGGCGCCGGGATCGCCGTCGCGATCGCCCGCAGCGGCCGCCGGGTGATCGGCATCGAGGCCGACGGCGCCGCCGCAGGGCGCGCCCTGGCCCGGATCGAGGAGGCCACCGCGCACGCCGTGGAGCGCGAGCGGCTGACCGCCGAGGAGCGCACCGCGCTGCTCGCGCTGATCACCGTCGGCGACCAGCTGGACGCCGCCGCCGGCGCCGACCTGGTGATCGAGGAGATCCCCGAGCAGCTGGAGCTCAAGCGCGAACTCTTCGCCGCGCTGGACCGGATCTGCCCGCCGGAGACGGTGCTGGCCACCGGCACCACCTCGCTCTCGGTGACCCGGATCGCCGCCGCCACCGCCCGCCCGGAGCGGGTGCTCGGCCTGCACTTCTTCAACCCGGTGCACGCGATGAAGCTGGTCGAGGTGGTCCGCAGCGTGCTGACGGATCCTCAGGTCGCCGATCAGGCCGCCGAGTTCGCCCGCGAGCTGGGCAAGGAGCCGGTGGCCGCCGGTGACCGGGCCGGCTTCGTGGTCAACGGCCTGCTCTTCGCGTACCTCAACCAGGCCGCCGCGATGTACGAGTCGCGCTACGCCACCCGCGAGGACATCGACGCGGCGATGCGGCTGGGCTGCGGCCTGCCGATGGGCCCGCTGGCGCTGCTCGACCTGATCGGTCTGGACACCGCCCGCACCGTGCTGGAGGCGATGTACGAGCAGTCCAAGGACCGGCTGCACGCCCCGGCCCCGATCCTCGGCCAGCTGGTCAACGCCGGCCTGCTGGGCCGCAAGACCGGCCGCGGCTTCTACAGCTACGAGGCGCCCGGCTCCTCCAAGGTGGTCGCCGGGGCCGGCGCCGCCGCGGCCGCCCGGGTGGCCGGACGCACGGTCGCGAGCGTCGGCGTCTGCGGCTCGGGCACCATGGCCACCGGCATCGCCGAGGTCTTCGCCAAGGCCGGCTACCCGGTGACCCTGGTCGCCCGCAGCCAGGAGAAGGCCGACAAGGCCAAGGCCCAGCTGACCCGTTCGCTGGACCGCTCGGTGGCCAAGGGCCGGCTCAGCGCCGAGCAGCGCGACGCGACGCTGGACCTGGTCACCCCGAGCGGACAGCTCGCCGACCTGTCCGGCGCCGACCTGGTGCTCGAGGCGGTGGCCGAGGACCTGGCCGTCAAGCGCGAGCTGTTCGCCGCCCTGGACAAGATCTGCAAGCCCGGCGCGGTGCTGGCCACCACCACCTCCAGCCTGCCGGTGATCAGCTGCGCCACCGCGACCTCGCGGCCGCAGGACGTGATCGGCATGCACTTCTTCAACCCGGCGCCGGCCATGAAGCTGGTCGAGGTGGTCTCCACCGTGCTGACCGCGCCCGAGGTCACCTCGACCGTGCTGGAGCTGTGCGGCAAGGTCCGCAAGCACGCGGTGGAGTGCGGCGACCGGGCCGGCTTCATCGTCAACGCGCTGCTCTTCCCCTATCTGAACGACGCGGTGCGGATGCTCGAGGAGCACTACGCGACGGTGGACGACATCGACACCGCGATGAAGCTCGGCTGCGGCTATCCGATGGGCCCGTTCGAACTGCTGGACGTGGTCGGCCTGGACGTCTCGCTGACCATCGAGCGGGTGCTGCACCAGGAGTTCCGCGAGCCCGGCCTGGCGGCGGCGCCGCTGCTCGAGCACCTGGTGGCGGCCGGCTGCCTGGGCCGCAAGACGGGTCGCGGGTTCCGCGACCACGCACGCCGGTGACCAGCTCGGGGCAAGGCGGGCCGGCGCCGGCGCCGGGCGGGCCGCAGCACGCGGTCTGGGGTCCGGGGGCGGTCTCGGCCCGCTGGCCCCGGCCCGCGGTCGCGGCCCCCACCGGCCCGGTGCGCCGGGGGATGCCGCAAAGCGGACCGGCCACCACCGTCCAGTCGGGTAGCGTTCCGGGCATGGAGCGCGAACAGTCATCCGCCGAGCAGGACGCCCGTACGGTCGCCGACCACGGCCCCGGCAGCCGCCGGGCGGCCGCCCAGCGCCAGCAGATGCGTCAGGACCTGGCGGCGGCCGCGATGGACCTGTTCGCCACCCAGGGCTACGAGGAGACGACGGTCGATCAGATCGCCGCCGCCGCCGGGGTGGCCCGGCGCACCTTCTTCCGGTACTTCCGGTCCAAGGAGGAGGCGATCTTCCCGGACCACGACGACACCCTGGTCCGGGTGGCCGACCTGCTGGCCAGCGCCGAGCCCGACGAGCACCCGCTGGACGTGGTCTGCCGCGGCATCAAGGAGGTGCTGCGGATGTACGCCTCCACGCCCGCGGTCTCGGTGGCCCGCTACCAGTTGATCCGTCAGGTCCCGGCGCTGCGCGAGCGGGAGATCGCGGTCGTGGCCCGCTACGAGCGGCTCTTCACCCGCTACCTGCTCGGGCGCTTCGACGCCTCCGACACCATTCCGGCCACCTGGCAGCACGGCGGTGACGACGACTCGATGCTCGCCGAGGTCTCGGCGGCCGCGGTGGTCGCGGCCCACAACCACGTGCTGCGGCGCTGGCTGCGGGCCGGCGGGCACGGGGACGTGGAAGCCCAGCTGGAACACTCCTTCGAGGTGATCCGGGGCACCTTCTGGGCCACCCCGCCGAGCGGGGTGCGACGCCGTGGCACGGTTGTGACACCCAGTGCCAGTGGGGATGCCGCGACGGCCTTGGAGCTCGGTGCCGCCAGCGCACTGAGTGCCACCCCGGGCGGTGAGGTACTCATCACAGTGGCCAGAACGGACGCTCCGCTGGACGTGGTGCTGGACAGCATCAAGGCCGCGTTCAATCGTTGAACCCAATAAAACCGCAGGTCAGAAGGCCCGTCCCGGATATCCGGGGCGGGCCTTTCGGCTGCCTCGGCGAAGTCTTGCGGACTCTCGGGAATGGACGGAAAATCATGGCACCGAGTGTCTTTACGAGTGGCACAGGGTGCCAGTAGCTTGTTACTCACCAGTCGCGGCGCCGCGGCTCCCCACCTCGGCGCGCCGTTGTCCGGCGTCCCCACACCCAGGGGGCGAGCCCGAAACCCACCCAAGTCCCTTGTGTAGCCGGTGTCCGCTCCCGGCTCCCCCAGACGCCCTGTGCGCCCTCACACAGGTACGCCTTCGGAGGCAGCCATGAAGGAAATCCTCGACGCGATCCTCAGCGCCGACAGCACGGCCGCGGACTTCGCCGCGCTGAAGCTCCCCGAGTCCTACCGAGCCGTCACGCTCCACAAGGACGAGGAGCAGATGTTCGCCGGGCTGGACAGCCGCGACAAGGACCCCCGCAAGTCCCTCCACCTGGAGGACGTCCCGCTGCCCGAACTGGGCCCGGGCGAGGCCCTGGTGGCCGTGATGGCCAGCGCCGTCAACTACAACACCGTCTGGTCCTCGATCTTCGAGCCGGTCTCCACCTTCGGCTTCCTCGAGCGCTACGGCCGCCTGTCCCCGCTGACCAAGCGGCACGACCTGCCCTACCACGTGGTCGGTTCCGACCTCGCGGGCGTCGTGCTGCGCACCGGCGCCGGCGTCAACGCCTGGAAGCCGGGCGACGAGGTGGTCGCGCACTGCCTCTCGGTCGAGCTGGAGTCCAGTGACGGCCACAACGACACGATGATGGACCCGGAGCAGCGGATCTGGGGCTTCGAGACCAACTTCGGCGGCCTGGCCCAGCTGGCCCTGGTGAAGACCAACCAGCTGATGCCCAAGCCGGCCCACCTCACCTGGGAGGAGGCCGCCTCCCCCGGTCTGGTCAACTCCACCGCCTACCGTCAGCTGGTCTCGCGCAACGGCGCCGGCATGAAGCAGGGCGACAACGTGCTGATCTGGGGCGCCAGCGGCGGCCTCGGCTCCTACGCCACGCAGTACGCGCTGGCCGGTGGCGCCACCCCGATCTGCGTGGTCTCCAGCGACCAGAAGGCCGAGATCTGCCGGGCCATGGGCGCCGAGGCGATCATCGACCGCAGCGCCGAGGGCTACAAGTTCTGGAAGGACGAGAACACCCAGGACCCGCGCGAGTGGAAGCGCCTGGGCGGGCGGATCCGCGAGCTGACCGGCGGCGAGGACGTGGACATCGTCTTCGAGCACCCGGGCCGCGAGACCTTCGGGGCCAGCGTCTACGTCACCCGCAAGGGCGGCACCATCGTCACCTGCGCCTCCACCTCGGGCTACATGCACCAGTACGACAACCGCTACCTGTGGATGTCGCTGAAGAAGATCGTCGGCTCGCACTTCGCCAACTACCGCGAGGCCTGGGAGGCCAACCGGCTGATCGCCAAGGGCAAGATCCACCCGACCGTCTCCAAGGTCTACTCGCTGGACCAGACCGGCCAGGCGGCGCTGGACGTGCACCACAACAAGCACCAGGGCAAGGTCGGCGTGCTCTGCCTGGCGCCGCAGGAGGGCCTGGGCGTGCGGGACCACGAGCTGCGGGAGAAGCACCTGCCGGCGATCAACCGCTTCAGGGACATCTGATGACCGCCCGTCAGAAGGACCGCCCGTGGTTGATGCGCACCTACGCGGGCCACTCCACCGCGAGTGACTCCAACGCGCTCTACCGCAAGAACCTCGCCAAGGGGCAGACCGGCCTCTCGGTGGCCTTCGACCTGCCCACCCAGACCGGCTACGACTCGGACCACGTGCTGGCCCGCGGCGAGGTCGGCCGGGTCGGCGTCCCGGTCGGCCACATCGGCGACATGCGCACCCTGTTCGACGGCATCCCGCTCGAGCAGACCAACACCTCGATGACGATCAACGCCACCGCCATGTGGCTGCTGGCGCTCTACCAGGTGGCCGCCGAGGAGCAGGGCGCGGACATCGCCAAGCTCACCGGCACCACCCAGAACGACATCGTCAAGGAGTACCTGTCGCGCGGGACGCACGTCTTCCCGCCCGGCCCCTCGGTGCGCCTGATCACCGACATGATCGCCTACACGGTCGGCAACATCCCGAAGTGGAACCCGATCAACATCTGCAGCTACCACCTGCAGGAGGCCGGGGCCACCCCGGTCCAGGAGATCGCCTTCGCGATGTGCACCGCGATCACCGTGCTGGACTCGGTGCGCGACTCCGGCCAGGTGCCGGCCGAGCGGATGGGCGAGGTGGTCGGCCGGATCTCCTTCTTCGTGAACGCCGGCGTGCGGTTCGTCGAGGAGATGTGCAAGATGCGCGCCTTCGCCCGGCTCTGGGAGAAGGTCACGCTGGAGCGCTACGGCATCGAGGACCCCAAGCAGCGCCGGTTCCGCTACGGCGTGCAGGTCAACTCGCTGGGCCTGACCGAGGCGCAGCCGGAGAACAACGTCCAGCGGATCGTGCTGGAGATGCTGGCCGTCACGCTCTCCAAGGACGCCCGTGCGCGGGCCGTCCAGCTGCCGGCCTGGAACGAGGCGCTGGGCCTGCCCCGGCCCTGGGACCAGCAGTGGTCGCTGCGGATCCAGCAGGTGCTGGCCTACGAGTCGGACCTGCTGGAGTACGGCGACATCTTCAACGGCTCCGAGGTGATCGAGGCCAAGACCGCCGAGCTGCTGGAAGGCGCCGAGGCGGAGATCGCCAAGATCCTCGACATGGGCGCCGAAGCAGGAAGTCAGGGGATCATCCCCGCCGTCGAGTCCGGCTACCTCAAGTCCGCACTGGTCGCCTCGCACGCCGAGCGGCGGGCCCGGATCGAGGCCGGCGAGGACAAGATCGTCGGGGTGAACTGCTTCGACACCACCGAGGAGAGCCCGCTCACCGCCGACCTGGACACCGCGATCATGGTGGTGGACCCGGCCAGCGAGCAGGCCGTGCTGACGGCGCTTGAGCAGTGGCGCGCCCAGCGCGACGAGGTGGCCGTGCAGACCGCCCTGCAGCAGCTCAAGGCCGTCGCCGCCACCGAGCAGAACCTGATGGCCGCCACCCTGGCCTGCGCCCGGGCGGGGGTGACCACCGGCGAGTGGTCCTTCGCGCTGCGCGAGGTCTTCGGCGAGTACCGGGCCCCCACCGGGGTCGGCGGCGCGCCGGTCGCGGTGGCCGCCGAGCAGGGCGGCGAGCTGGCGGCGGTGCGCCAGGCGGTGGCCGCCACGGCCGCCGAGCTGGGTACCGGCAAGCTGCGCCTGCTGGTCGGCAAGCCGGGCCTGGACGGGCACTCCAACGGCGCCGAGCAGATCGCGGTGCGCGCCCGCGACGCCGGCTTCGAGGTGGTGTACCAGGGCATCCGGCTGACCCCGGAGCAGATCGTCGCCGCGGCGGTCGCCGAGGACGTGCACTGCGTGGGTCTGTCGATCCTCTCCGGCGCACACCCGGAGCTGGTGCCGGACGTCCTGCAGCGGCTGCGCCGCGCGGGGGTGGAGGATGTGCCGGTGATCGTCGGTGGCATCATCCCCGCTGCGGACGCCGAGGCCCTCAAGGCCGCCGGTGTCGCCGCGGTCTTCACCCCGAAGGACTTCGGCATCACCACCATCATCGGCCGGATCGTGGACGAGATCCGACTGGCAAACAACCTCGACCCCATCAAGGAAGAGACCCTCGCATCATGACGACGCCCGTTAACCGTCTTCGCCCCCGCCGCTCCTGCCTGGCCGTGCCCGGCAGCAACCCGCGCTTCCTGGAGAAGGCCCAGGGCCTGCCGGCCGACCAGGTCTTCCTGGACCTGGAGGACGCCTGCGCCCCCCTGGTCAAGGAGAGCGCCCGGCACCACATCGTGGACGCGCTGAACAACGGCGACTGGGGCAAGAAGACCAAGGTCGTCCGGGTCAACGACTGGACCACCCACTGGACCTACCGCGACGTGATCACGGTGGTCGAGGGCGCGGGCCCCAACCTGGACTGCATCATGCTGCCCAAGGTGCAGGACGCCGAGCAGGTCAAGGCGCTGGACCTGCTGCTCACCCAGATCGAGAAGACCATGGGCTTCGAGGTCGGCAGGATCGGGATCGAGGCGCAGATCGAGAACGCCAAGGGCCTGATCAACGTCGACACCATCGCCACCGCCTCGCCGCGGCTGGAGACCATCATCTTCGGCCCGGCCGACTTCATGGCCTCGATCAACATGAAGTCACTGGTGGTCGGTGAGCAGCCGCCCGGCTACTCGGCCGACGCCTACCACTACATCCTGATGCGGATCCTGATGGCGGCCCGCGCCAACGACCTGCAGGCGATCGACGGCCCCTACCTGCAGATCCGCAACCCCGACGGCTACCGCGAGGTGGCCGGCCGGGCCGCCGCGCTGGGCTTCGACGGCAAGTGGGTGCTGCACCCGGACCAGGTCGGCGCCGCGAACGAGATCTTCTCGCCCTCGCAGGAGGACTACGACCACGCCGAGCTGATCCTGGACGCCTACGACTGGTGCACCTCGGAGGCCGGCGGCTTCAAGGGCTCGGCGATGCTCGGCGACGAGATGATCGACGAGGCCAGCCGCAAGATGGCGCTGGTCATCTCCGGCAAGGGCCGCGCCGCGGGCATGCAGCGCACCAGCAAGTTCGAAGCCCCGGAGGCCTGACCATGCAGTTCGGACGCACCTACGAGGAGTTCGAGGTCGGCGCGGTCTACAAGCACTGGCCCGGAAAGACCGTCACCGAGTACGACGATCACCTCTTCTGCCTGCTGACCATGAACCACCACCCGCTCCACATGGACACCAACTATGCGGAGAAGACGACGGACTTCGGCAGGAACGTCGTCGTCGGCAACTACATCTACTCGCTGCTGCTCGGGATGTCCGTCCCGGACGTCTCCGGCAAGGCGATCGCCAACCTGGAGATCGAGTCGCTGCGGCACGTGGCGCCGACCTTCCACGGCGACACCATCTACGGCGAGACCGTGGTGCTCGACAAGTGGCCCTCCAAGTCCAAGGACGACCGGGGCATCGTCTACGTCGAGACCAAGGGCTACAAGCAGGACGGCACGGTCGTCTGCATCTTCCGCCGCAAGGTGATGGTGCCGACCGAGACCTACATCAAGGAGCGCGGCGGCGAGCAGCCCGGCCGCCCGACGCCCCTGTCCTGACCCCCTGCTGTTCAAACAGAAGAGCCCCCGGAGGCGGGCGCCGTCATCGCCCTCACCCCCGGTCAGGGGGCTGCGCGGAAGTCACGCTTCGCGCAGCCCCCGAACCCTCCCCCAGCTTCCGGCCGGGGGTGCCCCCTCACCACCCTCAGAGACATACGGAGCCGCACGATGGGACGCCTCGCACAGACCGACGGCCTCACCGAGATCCAGCGGGACATCCTCGCCACCGTGCGGGACTTTGTCGACAAGGAGATCATTCCGGTCGCCACCGAGCTGGAGCACAAGGACGAGTACCCGACCGCCATCGTCGAGGGCATGAAGCAGCTCGGCCTGTTCGGTCTGACCATCCCCGAGGAGTACGGCGGCCTCGGCGAGTCGCTGCTCACCTACGCCCTGGTGGTCGAGGAGATCGCCCGCGGCTGGATGTCCGTCTCCGGCATCGTCAACACCCACTTCATCGTGGCGCACATGATCAACGCGCACGGCACCCAGGAGCAGAAGGACTACTTCCTGCCCAGGATGGCGGCCGGCGAGATCCGCGGCGCCTTCTCGATGTCCGAGCCGGCGCTGGGCTCCGACGTAGCGGCCATCTCCACCAAGGGCGTCAAGGACGGCGATTTCTACGTCCTGAACGGCCAGAAGATGTGGCTGACCAACGGCGGCACCTCCACCCTGGTCGCGGTCCTGTGCAAGACCGACGAGGGCGGCAACACCCCGTACAAGAACATGACCACCTTCCTGATCGAGAAGACCCCCGGGTTCGGCCCGAACCCGACGGTCCCCGGCCTCACCGTGCCCGGCAAGATCGAGAAGATGGGCTACAAGGGCGTCGACACCACCGAGCTGGTGCTGCAGGACGTCCGGATCCCGGCCGACCGGATCCTCGGCGGCGTCCCCGGCAAGGGCTTCTACCAGATGATGGACGGCGTCGAGGTCGGTCGGGTCAACGTGGCCGCCCGCGGCTGCGGAGTGGCCCGCCGCGCCTTCGAGCTGGGCATCTCCTACGCCCAGCAGCGCACCACCTTCGGCAAGAAGATCGCCGAGCACCAGGCGATCCAGTTCAAGCTGGCCGAGATGGCCACCAAGGTCGAGGCCGCGCACCAGATGATGGTGATGGCCGCCCGCAAGAAGGACAGCGGCGAGCGCAACGACCTCGAGGCCGGCATGGCCAAGTACCTCGCCTCCGAGTACTGCAAGGAGGTCGTGGAGGACGCCTTCCGGATCCACGGCGGCTACGGCTTCTCCAAGGAGTACGAGATCGAGCGGCTCTACCGCGAGGCCCCGATGCTGCTGATCGGTGAGGGTACGGCGGAGATCCAGAAGATGATCGTGGGTCGTCGTCTGCTGGAGGAGTACAAGCTCGCCGACTAGGGCGGGCCGTGCGGGCCCCCGGGAAGCCCCGAGGGCCCGCGCCCCAAGGCTGAGAGATGACTCACGGATCTTGACGCGACCCTTGGGAACCGGGATCCGGCCAGCTACGGTCGTATACATAGCGCGTGCATCCCGGCACGGCTGGAGACAGTTGAACGAGCAGGCGGGTTGCCCACCTACCGCCTGCTCCCGATAGCATCCACCGGGACAGCAGCTGTCCCCTTATCACCCGATCCCCGCGGTGGCCCGTCCAGTGGTCCAGATCCCCCGCGACAAAGGTCTTCGATGCCCCTCAGCCCGTCCCCTCACACCTCCGTCACTGAGCGCGATGCCCTCGCTCCCGAGACGGCCGGTCGGCGACCGCGCGTGACCATCGCGCGCGGAGCCACTCCCTGGTTCGTCCCGACCCTGGCCACCGCGGCCCTGACCACCGCTCTCAGCAGGCGGAACGGCAAGTGGGCTCTGGCGGCGGTTCCGACCTGCGCGCTCAGCGCGGGCATGCTGTGGTTCTTCCGCGACCCCGAGCGTGAGATCGGCACCGGCAGAGTCATCTCGCCGGCCGACGGAGTGGTGCAGAGCATCGACGCCTGGCCGGACGGTCGGACCCGGGTCGCGATCTTCATGAGTCCGCTCAACGTGCACGTCAACCGGGCCCCGCTGCCCGGCACGGTGACCTCCGTCGAGCACATCGCGGGCGGTTTCGTTCCCGCGTTCAACAAGGACAGCGACCGCAACGAGCGCGTCGTCTGGCACTTCGACACCGAGCTCGGCGACATCGAGATGGTGCAGATCGCGGGCGCCGTGGCGCGCCGCATCGTGCCGTACGTCCCCGCCGGCACCAAGGTCGAGCAGGGCGAGCGGATCGGTCTGATCCGGTTCGGCTCCCGCGTCGACACCTACCTGCCGGCCGGCGTCGAGGTCGGCGTCGAGGTCGGCCAGAAGACGACCGCGGGGGTGACACGCCTTGACCGTGACTGATCCCGAGACCCTGGTCGGCCTCGGCGACTCGGAAGAGACCGAGCTGCGCCGGCGCCGCTGGGCGCGCGACCGCGAGCTGCGGGCGCCACGCTCGCCGCAGACCCTGTCCACGGCCGACTTCCTGACCCTGGGCAACGCCGTCTGCGGGTTCCTGGCGATCTACTCGATCACCACGAACATGCTCATCCCGCACATCAACGGCACCGGCGACGGCACCGGCGGCGGCATGGTGCGGCACGGCGCCGCCACCGCCGTCACCCTGCTGCTGCTCGGCTCGATGTGCGACCTCTTCGACGGCCTGGTGGCCCGCAAGCTGCGCTCCTCGGCGCTCGGCGCGGAGCTGGACAACCTGGCCGACCTGATCAGCTTCGGCATCGCGCCGGCGTACTTCGTCGCGGTCTGGGGCATCGTCGGCGGGCCCGGCAGCAACCAGGGCCTGTCCGCCTTCATCGCGCTGACCGTGCTGCTCGCCGTGGTGCTGCGCCTCGCCCGCTTCTCGGCGGTCAAGATGCGACCGGGCGTCTTCCAGGGCATGCCCTGCCCGATGGGCGCCATGACGGTGATCGCCATCGTGCTGCTCGACCCGCCGTTCCTGGCCGGCCTGCTGGCCATCTTCGGCGTGGCCTACCTGATGGTCAGCCAGGTCGAGTACCCCAAGCCGCAGGGCCTGCTGGCCACCGCCACGCTCGGCTGGATCGTGGTCTCGATCGGCTGCCTGGCCGCCTGGGCGGCCGGCCTGCCCGGTGGCGACGTGCTGATGCACATCGGCGCCTTCGCCCAGATCGCGCTGGCCGCGATGGCCCCGCTGCTGGTCATCCGCCGCAAGGTCGGCCAGAAGGTCGGCGACGTCCGCGCCCGCCGCGCCGGCGCCCGCGACTGCTGATCGCCTAGCACCGTCAAGCACTTCGCCCCCGGAACCGCTGGTTCCGGGGGCGAAGTGCTTCCAGCTGGGCCTGGGCCCGGGCTTGGGCCCGGGTTACGCCCCGCCGTTGTGGACGCTGAAGGCGGAGCGGCGGGCCGCTCGGGCCACGGCCGGATCGGGGTGGACCGAGGCGACGGCGGTCAGGACCGAGGCGGCGCGGGCGTGGCCGGACTGGCGGGCCCGGGCGAACAGCCGGACCGGGTCGCCGGCGCTGGCGCCCTCGACATGGCCGACCAGCAGCTCGGTCTCACCGTGGTCCAGGACGGCGGCGGCGGTGTCCACCCAGAGCCAGGCGGCGTCCTCCGCGCTCAGCACGTCGGACGGGATCACCCCGCCTTCGTCGAGCTGCTCGGCCAGCCAGAGCAGGGCGTAGGGGCGCAGCACCGGCTCGTCCACCGCGGCGCGCACCGCCTGCTCGGCGGTTCCGCCGGCCACCCGCAGCGCCTCGAAGGCGAGCCCGCGCAGCAGCGCGTCCTCGCCGCGGGCGGCTTCCAGGAGCTCGGCCACCGCGCGGTCGACCGGGCGGGCCGCGACCCAGGCCCGGTACTCGGCGCGGGCCGGTCCCGGCGAGTAGTTGGCGCAGGCGTCCAGCAGCTCCAGCGCGCTCTGCTCGATGTGCCCGGCGGCGGTCTGGGCCACCGTGCAGATCTCCTCCAGCTTGGCCCGCACCGCCCAGTGCCCGAGCGCGGAGAGCTCGGCGGCGGCGTCCGCGCGGACCACGGCGCCGACGGCGGTCAGGCCGTCCAGCATCCAGTCCAGCACGGCGGCCACGTCGGACGGGGCCGGCGGGGCGTCGATCTGCGGCTCGCGGCAGGTGCCGCGGACGGCGGAGACGGCGGAGGCGGCGTGCGGGACCGGCGAGAGGGCGGCGAAGCCCGTCCCGCCGTGCCGGCGCTCGTCCAGGCCGCGGCGGAGCAGCTCCATCAGCTCGCTGTCGGCGACCGGGCCGTCCACCAGGTGCAGGAAGGAGAGCAGCTGCGGCGCCTGGTCGACGGCCTGCCCGGCGAGCACGGCGAAGACGCCGCGCAGCGCGGCGGGCGGCACCGGGGCGAGCAGCGTCCAGGCGTCGAACAGCGCGGACCAGCCGCGCAGCACGGCCTCGTCGTCGTGCTCCCAGGCATGCAGCCGCCAACCGGGGGCCGCGCCGCCGTCACGCGGCTCGACCAGGCCGACCAGCAGGGCCTGGCCCCAGGCCTTGGCGGCGGCGCCGACCGTCATGGCCAGCGCGCGACCGGCCGCGCGGGCGTCCTCGGGCAGCAGTTCGCCGCGCTTGTCGACGGTCTCCAGTTCGCCGGCCCAGCGGGCGATCCGGACCGCGTCGGCGAGCATCCGGCGGGCCAGCGGGGCGAGTTCGGCGGGGCCCGGGAAGCCTTCCGGCACCGGGACGCGACCCCGGCCGGGGGCCGGTGTCGGGGTACGGCGGCGGGGGGCGGCGGAACGGCCCGGCTGGGCGCCGTCAGCCCGACGGGCCGTACCGGGTAGACGGGTCACCGTCGCGCCGGTACCCGTGGTCGGCGGGAGCGGGGCATCACGGTCGCGCGGATTCCGAGACGTCACGCCGTGCAGTCTTCCCCGTGTAAGGGGCGGTTGTCACATCGAGTTCGGCGCGTCTTGGACAGACCAGGGTGGCAGCCGGGGCCGACTCGGGGCAAGAGCGGCCAAACCGGGCCGATAATGTTGGCCGTGATCTGTGCACGACAGTAGCGGGGGCACAGTGCGTGGTCAAGAGGTGACCCAGCGGGTTCACAGGATCGGGGTCAGGAAACGGCGCAGCGCCTCCTCGTACCCGGCCGGGTCCGCGTTCCACAGCGCCGCGTGCCCGGCCCCGGGGACCGGGCGCAGGGTCACCAGATCGGGCCGCCGGTCGGCCAGCCGCTGGGCCGCGCGCCACGGCGCCACGCTGTCCTGCGGGCTGTGCAGCAGCAGGGTGGGGGCGGTCAGGTCGGTGCCGTCGGCGATCCGCGCGAAGCCGGCCAGGTCCACGCCGGTGCGGCCCTCGGCCGCCCAGACGCCGAGCTGCCCGGCCAGCCCGGTGGGCATCCCGGCCCGGGCCGCGACCCCGCGCACCGCGACCGTCGGGTCCAGCACCGGGGAGTCGAGCACCAGGCCGGCCAACTGGTCGCGGAAGTCCGAACGGGCGGCGGTCTGCAGCACGGTGGCCGCGCCGACCGACCAGCCGTAGAGGACGATCCGGCCGGCCCCGGCGCTCTTGGCGAACCGGATCGCCGCCTCCACGTCGCGCCACTCGGTCTCGCCGAAATGGCCGATTCCGTCCGGTGAGGCCGGCGCGCCCTGGTCGCCGCGGTAGCTGACCACCAGGGCGGGCAGCTGGAGCCGGCGGAGCACCGGCAGGATCGGCAGCGCCTGCCGGCGGTCGGCCAGCGTGCCGTGCACGGCGATCACCCAGGTGCCGCGGATCGCCGGGACGTACCAGGCGGGCAGGGTGCCGAGCTCGCCGTCGACCAGCACGTCCATGTAGTCGAGGCCGCAGGCCGAGCCGGGGTCGCCGCGCAGCACCCGGGTGCTCAACTCCACCTCGGTGCCGGCCGCGAGCGGGCTGCCGGCGGTGAGCTCCAGGCGGCGGGTGACGGTCTGCGGACCGGTGCCCAGCACCTCGCCGACCACCGCGTGCCCGCCGGGCCACTCCAGCGCGTACCGGCCGCGCCGGGCGCTGGCCACGGTGCGGGTGAGGACCACCTCCCGGGCGCCCACCTCGTGCACCCGCAGCGCCGGCTCGCCCTTGGCCTGGCCGCCCTCGGCCGTGGCGGGGCGCAGGCTGAGGTCGGAGACCCGACGTCCGATCAACAGGGCGGCCGCGCCCGCTGCGATGGCGACGGCGGTGGCCGTGGCGACGGCGGTTCCCCAACGCATGGCTCTCCCCGGGGTGGTGATGGCGGGTCGGACGGGTCCGTCCAGTTCATCGCGTTCCGGTCGGGGCGGCCACCGCAGCGCCGCCGTTGGGACGGACTACGTCAAGGGCCTAGACCGGAAGACCGCCGGTGTCGGTGCGGGCCAGCAGCGCCCAGAAACGGTCGTACGGGGGCTCGGCGGGCTCCGGCTCGACCGCGGGCGTCGCGGGACCCCAGGTCGAGGAACCCCAGTGCGAGGGCACCTGGTGCTCGTTCTGCAGCGCGGCGAGCGCCGTCGCGATGCTCTCCCGCGGCACCGGCACCAGTTTGGCCACCGCCTTCAGCTGCGCCTGCCAGCGGCCGTCCACGCACTGGCGCAGCCGCTGGTCCAGCTCCTCGGCCACGCCGGTGATCCGGACCAGGTCGCGCAGCCGCAGGCCGAGCACCTCGACCAGGGCGGCGCTCTGGTCCGCGTCCCCGCTCCAGCGACCGGTCTGCTCGGCGCTCGCGTAGCTGTGCAGGCCGATCCCGATCCGGGCCGCCGTCTGCTCCTGGGTCAGCTCGCGGGCCACCCGGAAGTCGCGCAGCGAGTCCGGCGCGGTGCCCATCAACTGCGCGGCCGGGCACCACAGGGCCCGGGCCAGCGCGATGAACTCCTCCTCGCCGGGGCGGATCACGCCGCTCTCCCAGCCGAGCACATGGGCCGCCGGCAGCCGTACGCCGTGCGCGGCCATCCCCGCCGCCACCTGCTCCGGAGTGAGTCCGAGGCCGGCGCGATGGGCGCGGGCGGCCTCGGGGGAGAACGGGACCGGAGCGGGGGCGGGGGGCCTGCTTCTTCGCATGCCCGTGACGGTAGGGCCGGGCCGATCCGGCCCCCAGCCGCTGAACGCACGAAGAGCGGCGGCGGGCCTTGACACGGCATTGGACGATTCACCAGCTACGGGCGTTGAACCGGCGCCCCCGCCGGTGTGATCAACCACTCCGTTCGCGGCGGTGGCGCCTGGTTGACGCCCGGTTCCGGCGCGTGATGGGATCCTTGGGCCAAACGGAGGCAAGCAGAGGAAGCCGGTGCGAATCCGGCGCGGTCCCGCCACTGTCACCGGGGAGCACGTTCGAGAGATGGTCACGGCGGTCCGCCACAGGACCGCCGGCAGTGACATCAGCCGGCTCCACCAGCGGGCCCGGGCGTGCGTCTGTACCCGGGAGCCAGGAGACTCTCGCCTCCGGTTACGTCGATCCAGGGCGCGGACCCTGAGTGAGGACACGCTTCGATGCAGCGCGCCGTGCCGCCTGCGCTTGGATACGCGCTCGGCGCGGTGGTCGGCTACGCCGCCGACGCCGCGCTCGCCGACCCCCGCCGCGGTCACCCGGTGGCCGCCTTCGGCCGGGCGGCGGGCTCCCTGGAACGTGTGCTGTGGCGCGACCACCGGGGCGCGGGGGCCCTGCACACCGCGATCGGCGTGGGCGCCGTCGCGCTCGGCGCGGCCGCCCTGCAGCGCCGCGCCGGCTCCGCCCGACGGACCGTCACCGCCGCGCTGGCCACCTGGACGGTGCTCGGCGGCACCTCGCTGACCCGGGAGGCCCGCACCATCGGCGCCGCGCTCGCCGCCGAGGACCTGACGGCGGCTCGGCAGCGCCTGCCGCACCTGTGCGGACGCGACCCCAGCGCGCTGGACGAGCAGCAGATCGCCCGCGCGGTGGTCGAGTCGGTGGCCGAGAACACCGCCGACGCCGTGGTCAACGCCCTGGTCTGGGGCACGCTGGCCGGGGCTCCCGGGCTGCTCGCCTTCCGGGCCGTCAACACGCTGGACGCGATGGTCGGGCACAAGTCGCCCCGCTACCGGCGGTTCGGCTGGGCGGCCGCGCGGCTGGACGACGTGGCGGGCTGGCCCGGTGCGCGCCTCACCGCGCTGCTCACGGTGGCGGCCGCCGACTCCCCCGCGACCGCCTGGAAGGTCTGGCGCCGGGACGGGTCGAGCCACCCGAGCCCCAACGCCGGGCAGGCCGAGTCGGCCTTCGCGGGCGCCCTGGGCGTCCGGCTGGGCGGCACGCTGCAGTACGGCGAGAGGGTGGAGCACCGGCCGGTACTGGGTGCGGAGTTGCGGCCGGTGGCGGTCTCGGACATCGAGCGGGCCTGCCGACTGTCGCGCCGGGTCGGGTTGTTGGCGCTGGGCACGACGGTGGCGGCACGGGTTCTGACGGCACGGGTTCTCTCGGCACGGGGTCTCTCGGCACGGGTTCTCTGGAGGGGACGAATATGAGCAACGCGATCCTGATCGCCGGCACCACCTCGGATGCGGGCAAGAGCGTGGTGACCGCCGGGATCTGCCGTTGGCTGGCCCGCAAGGGGGTGCGGGTGGCCCCCTTCAAGGCGCAGAACATGTCGCTCAACTCGATGGTCACCACCGACGGCGCCGAGATCGGCCGGGCCCAGGTGATGCAGGCGCAGGCGGCCCGGGTGGAGCCGGAGGCGGCGATGAACCCGGTGCTGCTCAAGCCCGGTGCGGACGGCCGCAGCCAGGTGGTGCTGCTCGGCCGTCCGATCGCCGAGGTCGGCGCGCTGGACTACCGGGAGCGCAAGCCGTACCTGCTGGAGCGCTCGCTGGAGTGCCTGGCCGACCTGCGCGGCCGCTTCGACGTGGTGGTCTGCGAGGGCGCCGGCTCCCCCGCGGAGATCAACCTGCGCGACCGCGACATCGCCAACATGGGCCTGGCCCGGGCCGCCGACCTGCCGGTTCTGGTGGTCGGCGACATCGACCGGGGCGGGGTGTTCGCGGCGATGTACGGCACCCTGGCGCTGCTGAGCGCCGAGGACCAGCGGCTGGTGGCGGGCTGGCTGGTGAACAAGTTCCGCGGCGACGCCCGGCTGCTGAAGCCGGGCCTGGACATGCTGCACGAGCTGACCGGCCGTCCGGTGCTGGGCACGCTGCCGATGCTGGCGGGCCTGTGGCTGGACGCGGAGGACTCGCTGGACCTGTCGACGGTGGTCGATCGGGTGTCCGAGGGTCCGCTCGGCGCCGACGTGCTGCGGGTGGCGGTGCTGCGGTTCCCGCGGCTGTCCAACTTCACCGACCTGGACGCGCTGGCCCAGGAGCCGGGGGTGCTGGTCCGCTGGGCCACCCGGCCCGAGGAGCTGGCCGACGCCGATCTGGTGGTGCTGCCCGGTACCCGGGCCACCGTCGCGGACCTGGCCTGGCTGCGCGAACGCGGGCTGGAACGGGCGCTGCGGGAGCGGGCGGCGGCCGGGCAGCCGGTGCTGGGGGTGTGCGGCGGGTACCAGATGCTCGGGCGGCGGATCGTCGACCAGGTGGAGTCGGGCGCCGGGGCCGTGGACGGGCTCGGACTGCTGCCGGTGGCGGTGGAGTTCGGGCGTGAGAAGGTGCTCGGACGGCCGGTGGGCGAGGCGTACGGCGAGCGGGTGGAGGGGTACGAGATCCACCACGGGTTGGTTTCGGTGGAGGGCGGGGAGCCGTTCATCTCTGATGACCATGGGCAGAGCCTCGACGGCTGCCGGGTCGGCTCGGTCTGGGGCACCACCTGGCACGGGGCGCTGGAGAACGACGGATTCCGGCGGGCCTTCCTGCGCGAGGTCGCGGCGATGGCGGGGCGGGCCTTCGTGCCCTCGACCGACACCTCCTTCGCGGCGGCGCGGGAGGCCCGGTTGGACCGGCTGGGAGATCTGATCGAGGAGCATGCCGACACGGACGCGCTGTGGCGGCTGATCGAGGGCGGGGCCGGGGATGGCCTGCCGTTCGTCCCGCCGGGGGCTCCGGCCGCACGTGGCATGGAAAGTGAGCAACTGTGAGTGACGTTCGATACCCGTTCACCGCGATTGTCGGGATGGCCGACCTGCGGCTCGGGCTCCTGCTGAACGCCGTCTCACCGGCGGTCGGCGGGGTCCTGGTGCGTGGCGAGAAGGGGACCGCGAAGTCGACCATGGTGCGGGCCCTGGCCGGGCTGCTGCCGTCGATCGCGGTGGCGGACGGGTGCCGGTTCGCCTGCGATCCCGGCTCGCCGGATCCGCAGTGCCCGGACGGGCCGCACGGTGCCGGCTCCACCGAACGGCCGGCCCGGCTGGTGGAGTTGCCGGTCGGCGTCACCGAGGACCGGATCGTCGGCTCGCTGGACCTTGAACAAGCGCTTGCTCAGGGCGTGAAGGCCTACGAGCCGGGGCTGCTGGCCCAGGCGCACCGGGGTGTGCTCTACATCGACGAGGTCAACCTGCTGCAGGACCACGTGGTGGACCTGCTGCTGGACGCCGCCGCGATGGGGCGCTCGTACGTGGAGCGCGAAGGCGTCTCGGTGCGGCACGCGGCGCGGTTCCTGCTGGTGGGGACGATGAACCCGGAGGAGGGCGAGCTGCGGCCGCAGCTGCTCGACCGGTTCGGGCTGACCGTGGAGATCGCCGCGACCCGGGACCCGGCGGAGCGGGCCGAGGTGGTGCGCCGACGGCTGGCGTACGACGCGGACCCGGCCGGGTTCGCGGCGGGCTACGAGGCTGCTGAGCAAGCGCTTGCTCAGCGCATCGTCGCCGCCCGCGAGCTGCTGCCCTCGGTCGAGCTCGGCGATCCGGCGCTGCGTCAGATCACCGCCGTCTGCGCGGCCTTCGAGGTGGACGGGCTGCGCGCGGACATCGTGATGGCGCGCACCGCCGTGGCGCTGGCCGCCTGGGACGGGCGGACGGCGGTGGCCGAGGAGGACGTCCGCAAGGCCGCCCAGCTCGCACTGCCGCACCGCCGCCGACGCAACCCCTTCGACGCGCCCGGGCTGGACGAGGAGCAGCTGGACCGGACGCTGGACGAGCACGCGGAACCCGAGGAGCCCACCGACCCCGAGGACGACGGGCCCGGCAGCGGCCCGGACGGACCCGGCGGCGGAGCTCCCGAGCCCGGCGAGCCGTCGGCCCCCGCCGAGGCCGCCGACAGCGCCGAGGACCAGCCCGGCACGCCCCAGCTCCCCCGGCCCGGCAGCGCCCCGCCCCGCGAGTCCGCCCCGGTGGCGGCCGGCGAGGCCTACCGCACCAAGCTGTTCAAGGTCCCCGGCACCGGTCGCGGCACCCAGGGCCGCCGCTCCCCCGCCGAGACCGACGGCGGCCACACCGTGCGGTCCCGCCGCCCGCAGGGCGCGCTGACCCGGCTGCACCTGTCCGCCACCCTGCAGGCCGCCGCCCCGCACCAGCTGGCCCGCGGCCGCGCCGGCCGGGCCCTGGTGCTGCGCTCCGACGACTTCCGCGAGCAGGTGCGCCGGGGTCGCGAGTCCAACCTGGTGCTCTTCGTGGTCGACGCCTCCGGCTCGATGGCCGCCCGGCAGCGGATGACCGCCGTCAAGGGCGCGGTGCTCTCGCTGCTGATGGACGCCTACCAGCGCCGCGACAAGATCGGCATGATCACCTTCCGGGGCAGCGGCGCCGAGTTGGCGCTGCCGCCGACCTCCTCGGTGGAGGTCGGCGCGGCCCGGCTGGAGCAGCTGCCCACCGGTGGCCGCACCCCGCTGGCCGCCGGCCTGCTGCGCGCCCACGAGGTGCTGCGGCTGGAGCGGGTGCGCGACCCGCAGCGCCGCCCGCTGATGGTACTGGTCACCGACGGCCGGGCCACCGGCGGACGGGCCGCGCTCGCCGAGGCCGGCCGGGCGGCCGGGCTGCTGGCCGCGCAGGGCACCGCCGCCGTGGTGCTGGACTGCGAGTCGGGCCCGGTCCGACTCGGCCTCGCCCGCACGCTGGCCACCCAACTGAACGCCACCGCCGTCACCTTGGACGAGCTGCGCGCCGAGGGCGTGGCCGCCCTGGTGCACGCCCACCGTTCCGCCTCCCACCCGCAGCGAAAGGCAGCGTGACCTCGATGCCCCAGGGCAAGCCCGATGTCGTCCCCAACGACGGCCTGACCACCCGTCAGCGCCGTACCCAGCCGATCACCGCCGTGCACACCGGCCCCGGCAAGGGCAAGTCCACCGCTGCCTTCGGCCTCGCGCTGCGGGCCTGGAACCAGGGCTGGCCGATCGGGGTGTTCCAGTTCGTCAAGTCCGCCAAGTGGAAGGTGGGCGAGGAGAACGCGCTGAAGGTGCTGGGTGCCTCCGGCGAGGGCGGCACGGTGGCCTGGCACAAGATGGGCGAGGGCTGGTCCTGGGTGCAGCGCTCCGCCGAGATGGAGCAGTCCAGCGAGGAGGCCGCCAAGGAGGGCTGGGAGCAGGTCAAGCGCGACCTGGCCGCCGAGACCTACCGGCTCTACGTGCTGGACGAGTTCACCTACCCCATGCACTGGGGCTGGGTGGACGTGGCCGAGGTGGTCGAGGTGCTGCGCGACCGTCCGGGTTCCCAGCATGTCGTGGTCACCGGCCGCTACGCCCCCGAGCCGCTGCTCGAACTCGCGGACCTGGTCACCGAGATGACCAAGGTGAAGCACCCGATGGACGCCGGCCGCAAGGGCCAGCGCGGGATCGAGTGGTAGGGCTCTGAGTTCCGTGCACATCCCCCGCATCGTCATCGCCGCTCCCTCCTCGGGGGCCGGCAAGACCACCGTCGCCACCGGCCTGATGGCCGCGCTCACCGCGCGCGGCCTCAAGGTCTCCCCGCACAAGGTCGGGCCGGACTACATCGACCCGGGCTACCACGGGCTGGCCACCGGCCGGCCCGGCCGGAACCTGGACGCCTTCCTGTGCGGGCCCGAGCGGGTCGAGCCGCTCTTCCTGCACGGGGCCGCGGGGGCGGACGTGGCGGTGGTCGAGGGCGTCATGGGGATGTTCGACGGCGCTTCCGGGCGTGGCGAGTTGGCCTCCACCGCGCATGTCGCCAAGCTGCTCCGGGCGCCGGTGGTGCTGGTGGTGGACGGGTCCTCGCAGTCGCGCTCGGTGGCCGCCCTGGTGCACGGCTTCGCCTCCTGGGACCCCGAGGTCCGGCTCGCCGGGGTGATCCTGAACCGGGTCGCCTCGGACCGGCACGAGCAACTGCTGCGCGAGGCCCTGGAGGAGGGCGCGGGGGTGCCGGTGCTGGGCGCGGTGCGGCGGACCGCCTCGGTGGCGACGCCGTCCCGGCACCTCGGCCTGGTCCCGGTGGTCGAACGTTCGGCGCAGGCCGTCCAGGCGGTCCGCGACATGGGCGAACTCATCGACGCTTCAGTGGACTTGGACGCGATCCTGGCTCTGGCCAAGTCCGCTCCGCCGCTCTCCGCCGAGCCGTGGGATCCCGCCGCCGAGGTTTCCACGGTCCCCGGGCGCCCGCGGATCGCCCTCGCGGCCGGCCCCGCCTTCTCCTTCTCGTACGCGGAGAACGCCGAACTCCTGGCCGCCGCAGGCGCCGAGGTGCTGCCCTTCGACCCGCTGCACGACACCGCACTGCCTGACGGAACGTCAGGACTGGTGATCGGCGGCGGCTTCCCCGAGGTGTACGCGGCCGAGCTGAGCGAGAACGCCCCGCTGCGCGAGGCCATCTCCTCGCTCGTCGCCGCCGGCGCCCCGATCGCCGCCGAGTGCGCCGGACTCCTCTACCTGGCCCGCGAGTTGGACGGCCGCCCGATGTGCGGAATCCTCGACGCCACGGCCTGGATGACCGAACGCCTCACCCTCGGCTACCGCGAGGCCGTGGCCCTGCACGACAGCCCGCTGGCCCCCGCCGGCACCCGGCTGCGCGGCCACGAATTCCACCGCACCAGCTGCGACCCCGGGGCCTGCGCCACCACCCCCGCCTGGGGCTGGCGCACCCCCACCGGCGCCCCCGCCACCGAGGGCTTCAGCACCCCGAACCTGCACGCCAGTTACCTGCACGTGCACTGGGCGGGAGCGCCGGGCGTGGCGCAGCGCCTCGTCGAGCACTGCGCCGGCCCGGCGACCGGTCAGCGACCGTAGATCGTGCCGCCGTCCAGGTGGAAGACCTGGGCGGTCAGGTGGGCGGCGGCCGGGGAGGCGAGGTAGAGGGCGATGCCGACGATGTCGGCGGGGACGCCGACCCGCTTGGTGGCGGACTGGCCGACGTTCCAGGCCACCCGCTCGGCGGAGATGCCGCCGGTGCCGAAGAAGTCGGTCTCGGCGATGTAGCCGGGGGCGATCACGTTGGCGGTGATGCCCTCGGGGCCCAACTCCTGGGCCAGCGTGACGTTCCAGTTCTCCACAGCGGCCTTGGCCGCACCGTAGGAGCCGGAACCGCCGCGGTGCGCGGCGATCGAGCTGAAGTTGATCACCCGGGCGCCCGGGTTGAGCCGCTCGCGCAGGGCGGTGGTGACCAGCACGGCGGTGAACAGGTTGGCGTCCAGGTTGGCCTGCCAGGCGGCGGCCAGACCGGCCAGACCGGTCGGCGCGGCGTCCGGCTGACCGGTGCGGTCGCGGTTGCCGCCCGCGTTGTTGACCAGGACGTCGACCCGCTCGGGCAGTTCGGACAGCGCGGCCTCGACCTGCGCCGGGTCGGCGGCGTCGAAGACCACCGGGCGCACCCTGGGCCCGAGTTCGGCGGCGGCCTCGGCCAGCACGTCCTTGCGACGCCCGGTGATCACCACCTGGTCCCCCTGCTCGGCGAAGGCGGCCGCGATGGCCTTGCCGATGCCCGTACCGCCGCCGGTGACGACAATCTGACGCATGGTGCGCCACTCCCCTCGTATGACTGGATGTCCCCGGCAGCCTAACCGCCGGCGGGTGACGGGGCCGCCGGGAATCCGACCGGTGGTGGCTGCGAGAATCCCGGGTAGTCCGTACCGACCAGGCAGAAAGGCCCACGAACCCTGTGGACGTCACCGCCACCTTCCAGCTGACCCCGCGCGAGTTCCGCCAGGCGATCCGCAACCTGCCGACGATTCGCCGGATCGCGCTGCTGAGCGTCCTGTTCACCGTGGCGGGGCTGGTGGAGCTGTTCACCAGCAACCACCCGCAGTGGTGGCTGATCGTGACCGGCCCGGGCCTGCTGGTCTTCCTGGAGCTGGCGGCGGTCCGCGGCGCCACCCGGCGCAGCGCGCCGCTGCTCGCCAACCCCTGGACGGTGCGGGTCACCGAGGGCAGCTACCGGCTGGAGACCAACGCGAGCTCGGCCAAGGTGGGCTGGAGCAACTACCGCGAGGTGACCGAGCGGGCCGGCTTCTGGTACCTGCACCAGGCCAACCGGGCCGTCTCCTTCCTGCCCCAGCAGGCCTTCAACGAGACCGACCGCGCCCAGGTTGCCGCGTTCTTCGCCGCGAAGCTGCCCGCGCAGCCGCGGCCGTGGTACCGGGCGCTCATCTGATCCTCCGTCCCGCCAGGGCCCGTCCGGACGGGCCCTAGCCCAGGTAGGCCGGGGCGAGCGCGGCGCCGAGCAGCTCGCGCGCGGCGCCGGAGCCGTCGGCCGGCACGGTCCACAGGTCGCTGCCGTAGTCGCCGGGCAGGGCGTAGACCAGGGTGTGGTCGTCGGCCCAGACCGCCTGGTCGTCCACGCTGCGGCTCTCGGCGGTCGGGGTCTCCACGCCGGTGCGCAGGTCCAGCACGTAGAGCAGCCAGGGGACGTCGTTGGCGGCCCCGGTGATCCGGTGCTTGTAGGCGACCCGGGTGCCGTCCGGCGAGAGCGAGGGGCACTCCACGTTCGAGTGCAGGGTGGTCAGCGTCCGCGCGCCGAGGTCGCCGCGGACCAGCCAGGTCTGGCCTGCCGAGGCCACGGTGGCGTAGAAGGTGGTGTCGTCGGCGAAGGTGACGCCCCAGACGTTGATGTCCTGCGCCTGGTACCGCTGACCGTCCTTGAGCACCGCGAAGGTCTCCAGGTTCTCCTCCAGGTGCCAGTCGCGGGTGTCCACGATCGAGGTCCGGGTGGAGAAGTTGAGGCTGCCGTAGTTGTCGCCACTGGTGAACACGGTCCAGGCGGCCAGGTGCCCGGAGGGCGAGACCCGGGACCGGCTGGGGATGCCCGCCAGCGGGAAGGACTTCAGATCGTGCAGCTGGGCGTCCATCACCACCGCGCGGTAGCCGTCCTGAACCGCGCCCGGGTCGGCGCGCAGGCAGATCCCCGTCCCGGCGGCCGCGTAGAAGCGCTCGCACTTGACGCCCGAGGCGGTGCGCTCCGCCTGCGGCCGGTCGGCCGGCACGGCGGCCAGTTCGTCGCGGTGCGGGCCCCAGGCGGTGGAGCGGAAGACCACGGTTCGGGCGCCCGGCCGCAGCGAGACCGCGCCGGGGGCCACTGTCGGGCCGCCCTGCTGCGCCACATCGCGCCGCCCGGCCCGGTCGGCGGCGTGCAGCACGCTCACGGTGGCGACGCCGCCGAGCAGCAGCAGCGTCACCAACAGCACGGTCAGGCGGGCGGTTCGGCTCACGCGGGACGCTCCGTTCGTAGCAGGACGGCGACCAGCACGGCCGCCAGCGCCAACGCACCGGCCGCTGCGGCCAACGCGCTGTGCGGACCCCAGGCGGTCCAGGCCGCACCGAAGCCGAGCGAGCAGACGAACCGCGCGGCGGTCTGCCCGGTCCCCACCAGGGCGAGCCCGGCGCCCCGATGGGCCTCGGGGATCACGTCGGCGGCGGCCGCGGCCAGCACCCCGTCGGTGGCCGCGTAGAAGGTGCCGTGCAGCGCGAGCACCGCGAACGGCACCCAACCGCCGCCACCCGCGCCGAGCAGCAGCCCGTACCCGGTGAGCAGCGCGCCGTGCCCGGCCAGGAACAGCCCGCGCCGGCCCACCTTGTCCGCCAGCAGACCGAAGGGCACCGCGAGCAGCAGGAAGCCGGCCGCCGTGCCGAGCGGCAGCAGCGGGAAGTACTGGGCGGGCAGGTCCAGCTGACGCTGGATCAGCAGGTAGACGAAGGAGTCGCTGACCGTGGTCAGCCCGAGCAGCACCGCGCAGACGGTCAGCCGGCGCAGCCCGGCCAGGCGCCACAGGGCCCGGGTCACCGCCGGTCGCCCGCCCGCCGCACCGCCGCTCGACCGCCCCGGCACGAAGAGCAGCAGCACCACCACACCGACCGCCGCCACGCAGCCGCTCACCGCGAAGACCGCGCGGTACCCGGCCCGGTCGCCACCCACCACCAGCAACTGCCCCTGGGTGGCCCGCAGCAGCACGAAGGCCAGCAGCGGCCCCAGCAGCGCCCCGGCGGTGTCCATCGCCCGGTGCACCCCGAACGCCCGGCCCCGGTGCTCGGGTTCGCTGGACAGCGAGATCAGCGCGTCCCGGGGCGCGGTGCGCAGCCCCTTGCCGGTGCGGTCCACCGCGAGCACCGCACCGAGTGCGGCCACCGAACCGGCCACCAGCAGCAGCGGCTTGCACAGTGCGGAGAGACCGTAGCCGACCAGCGCCACCGCCTTGTGCCGGCCGCCGCCGCGGTCCGCCACCACGCCGGCGGAGAGCTTCACGAGCGCGCCGACGCCGTTGTAGATGCCGTCCAGCAGCCCGAAGCCGAGCGGCGAGACGCCGAGGCCGGCCACCAGGTAGAGCGGCAGCACGGCGGTGACCATCTCGGAGGAGATGTCGGTGATCAGGCTGACCGTGCCCAGTGCGAGCACGGTCGCCGAGACGGCCCGTACCGCCGACCGCCCCGGGCCGTGGCCCGGGGCGGCTTCGGCGGTCGCCGTCGCAGAGCTGCGGCGATCCGCGAGGTACACGGTGTCAGTTCCAGATGCCGGTGATGTCCGAGGCGCTCGCGGCGTTGCCCGCGTGGCTGGTCAGGCCGGCCAGGTCCTCCAGGGTGCGCAGCACGCTGTAGTGGTTGTAGGTGGCGGTGGCGGAGCTGCCGGGAGCCACGTGCTGGCCGTAGACCACGGTCGCGATGTGGTTGCCGTTGCTGCCGTTGTCCTCGTCGAAGGTGACGACCAGCAGGCTGTTGTGGGTCTGCGCCCAGGTCGCGTAGGCGCCGAGGTTGTTCTTGATCCAGGTGTCGCCGGTGCTGACCGAGCAGTCGTGCATGTCGCTGCACAGGTTCGGCACCACGAACGCCTCCTTGGGCAGCGTGGTGTAGTCGGTCGGGAACTGCGCGAAGGTGTACGCGCTGTTCAGCGGCACGTTGTTGAAGCCGAACCACGGGTTGTGCTTCTGCGCGTACTTGCCGCTGCTGCAGGTGGTCGAACCCTGGCTCGGCAGCGACTCGTTGTAGCTGGCCCAGGTCTTGCCGGCGGCCAGCAGCTCGGAGCCCAGGTTGGCGGCGGACAGCGACTGGACGGCGATGCAGCTGTCGTCGGTGCGGCCCTGGGTGCTGCCGGAGAACAGCGCGTAGTAGTTGGGCTCGCTCGGGTGGGTGATGCCGAAGGAGTTGGTCAGGTTGCCACCCCCGGCCTTCAGGGTGTTGTTGATGTACGGGGCGCTGGAGCTGCCGATGATCTGCGAGTACGCGTGGTTCTCCATCACCACCACGATCACGTGGTCGGGGGTGGGCAGGCCGGTCGCGGCCTGGGCGGTGGCGCCGCCCGACAGCCACAGGGCGGCGGAGCCGGCGACGAGGCCGAGCGCGGCGGCGGCCGCGGTCAGGGCGCGACGGGGCAGGGTGGGCATGGCGGGTCCTCCGTACGGGGTTTGGGGGATCGGGCCGAGCGCGGCAAGCGTAGGAGTGACGGGGTGACGCGGACAGCACACCGAAAGTGAAGAAGCGAGGAACGGCACACCACTGCGGATTGACTCCCGATCACGCACCGTGATGGGATTTCGCGGGTGAACAGCGAGAACGCGGCCGGCGTGGTGGTCGGAGTCGGCGCGAGTGCCGGAGTGCCCGAGCAGGAGGTGCTCGGGCTGATCGGCGAGGTGCTGGCCGAGGCGGCGCTGCCCGCGACGGCGGTGCGGCTGCTGGCCACCGTGCAGGCCCGGGCCGCCGAGCCCGGACTGCTCGGCGCGGCCCGGGCCTTCGGAGTACCGCTGGTCGGACACCCGGCCGACCGGCTGGCCGCCGTCCGGGTGCCGACCCCCTCCCCCGAGGTGCTGGCGGTCACCGGGACCCCGAGTGTGGCGGAGGCGGCGGCCTTGCTGGCGGGCGGCGAACTGCTGGTCGCGAAGCGGAAGTCGGCCCGGTCGACGGTGGCCGTCGCGACGCTGCCGACGCCCGACCTGCGACACCACGGCGACGCCGAGGTCCGCACACCGGGCCTGGTGGACCTGGCGGTGAACGTGCGCTCCGGCACCCCGCCGGGCTGGCTGCGCGAGGCGCTGGCGGACTCGCTCGGCGAGTTGGCCGCCTACCCCGAGCAGTCGGCGGCCCGGGCCGCCGTCGCCGCCCGGCACGGCCGTCCGGTGGACGAGGTACTGCTCACCTCGGGTGCGGCCGAGGCCTTCGTGCTGCTGGCCCGCACCCTGCGACCGCGCCACGCCGTGGTGGTGCACCCGCAGTTCACCGAACCGGAGGCGGCGCTGCGCGATGCCGGAGTCACCGTGCACCGGGTGCTGCTCTCGCCGGCCGAGGGCTTCCGGCTGACCGCCGGGGCGGTGCCCGAGCAGGCCGACCTGGTGGTGATCGGCAACCCGACCAACCCGACCTCGGTCCTGCACCCCGCCGATGCGCTGCTCGCGCTGGCCCGCCCGGGGCGCACCCTGGTGGTGGACGAGGCCTTCATGGACACCGTCCCCGGCGAGACCGAGTCGCTCGCGGGGCTGCGCCGACTCCCGGGGCAGGTGGTGGTGTTGCGCAGTCTGACCAAGACCTGGGGGCTGGCGGGGCTGCGGATCGGATACGTGCTCGGGCCGGCCGGGCTGATCGCCGAGCTGGGCCGGGCGCAGCCGCTCTGGCCGGTCTCCACCCCCGCCCTGGTGGCGGCCGAACTCTGCAGCGGGCCACCGGCCCTGGCCGAGGCCGAGGCGGCGGCCGGGCAACTCGCGGAGCACCGCGCGTATCTGCTGGAGCAGCTGACGCGGTTCCCGGCGATCCGGGTGCACGGCGCCCCGCAGGCTTCCTTCCTGCTGATCGAACTCCCGGGCGCGGCCGAGATCCGCACCCGGCTGCGCACGGCCGGCTACGCGGTGCGGCGCGGGGACACGTTCCCGGGGTTGGGGACCGACTGGCTACGGCTGGCGGTGCGCGATCCGCACACCACGGACGGGTTCATCGCGGCACTGGGCGAGCTGCTCAGCTGACCAGGCACACCTGATCGCCCTCGGCCACCCGGCCGGGGGCGAGGATCTGGGCGTAGACCCCGGCGCACGGGAACTCGGCCATGCCGGGCAGCGGGACCAGGCGGTTGTCGCGGGCCGGGATGCGCAGCGCCTCGGGGTGCGCGGGCAGCGCTCCGTGCGGCAGGGTGGGGATCGCGCAGCGCGGGGTGGGCGCCACGACCTGCAGCCTGAGTTCCTGACCTATCGTCAGCTCCCGTCCCACCCAGGCGTTCTCGACGAAGCCCTGGCCCGGCACCTCGACCACCACATTGGGCCGGTAGCGGGCCGCCTCGGCGCCGACCCGGGCCAGCGTCGCGGTGCTGACCAGGTGCAGCGGGGCGAAGTCGAAGAAGGTCCCGGCCCGCAGCCGGCTGACGTCGTGGGCGACTTCGGCCTCGGGGCCGGCGCTGAGCACCTCCTCCGGCCTGGCCCGGTCCAGGGTGGCGTCCGCGGGCGGCTGGTCGGTGAGCAGCACCGTGCGGCCGAGCAGGTCCGACAGTTCGTCGGCGACCGCGCCGACCCGGGCCGAACGCAGCGCCCGGGCCGCCCGATCGGTCAGCAACTCCCGCCAGAGCCTGGGCTGTTTGGCGCTGGCCACCTTGCCGGTGGCCAGGTCCAGCAGGGCCAGGCGCCGGTCCCCGTCCAGCCCGCGCTCGGTCACCGTCGCTGCCCGGACCGTCTCGCCCAGCATCGACTTGACCGGATACCGCCGCAGTTCACGCACCGCCCCCACGATCATGCGGGCAGCTTAACCGGCGGCGGCCAGCAGTGAGTCGGCCAGCTGGGTGCGCTGGTAGAGCACCGAGCGGCCGAGGCGCTGCGAGGAGACGATACCGGCGGCCCGCAGTGCGGTGAGGTGTTGCGAGATGCCGCCGGCCGACATGCCGGTGCGGTGCGAGAGTTCCGTGGTGGAGGCGGGTGCGGCGAGTTCGGCGAGCAGCAGGGCGCGGGAGCGGCCGAGCACGGCGGCCACCGCCTCCGGCACCTCGGCGGTGGCCTGCTCCCAGAGCACCCCGACGCCGCGGCTCGGGTAGCAGAGCTGGACCACCTCGGCCGGCCGGTTGACCATCAGTACCTTGGCCGGGCCGACGAAGGCCGAGGGGACCAGCAGCAGCCCGCGTCCGGAGAGTTCACGTGAGCCGGCGGCGCAGGTGTAGTGCCGCAGGGTCAGCGTCTCGCTGCACCACTCGACACCGGGGTGCAGCCCGCGCAGCACGGCGGCCGGCCCCTCGGTGGCGAACCGGCGGGACTGGTGCAGCAACTCGCCCTCCAGCACCGCGCGCAGCCGCGGCCAGTGCGGGGCGAGCGCCACCTCCCAGTAGCCGCGCAGTTCGGCGAGCAGGTGCGGCAGCACGGCCGCCGGGTCCTGGTGGAAGGCGTGCACCGCCGGTGACCAGTGTTCGAGCCGCTCGAGGTCGGCGCGGATCTGCTCCGGCGTGCTGCGGGCCAGCACGGCGAGTTCGGCGTCCAGCGCCCGGTCGGCGCGCGGGCTGGGAGTGGTGGACGCGGGCGGCGGGTTGAGGAAGTCGGGCAGGTATCCCCGCTCGGGGATCAGGTCGGCGAGCAGCCCGGTGCCGAGGCCGGCGGCCGCCAGCCGGGGCCGGGCCCGGTCCGCCCAGCGGCGGTGCAGCGGGCGGGCGGTGGCGGAGGTCAGCAGCCGACGGCTGGTCACCACCTCCCACAGCGGCGAGTAGGCGAGCCTGGTCACGGCCAGGTCGCGAGCCGTGAAGGCCAGTTCCAGCACGGTGTCCCCCCGTGGATTCGGCTGAGCCCGAATGAATGGTGCAACCGTAGCGGTCGCCGCAGGATTCCGGCATGACCTCGCAGCTCATCGCCCCCGCCTGCCCGCCCGAACCGGTTTCCACCCCTGCCGCCCCGTCCTACCTGCGGGCCCGCTTCGGCGGCTTCGGCGCCCCGTTCTGGGTGGTGATCGGCGGCACCGCGGTCAACCGGATCGGCACCATGGTGCTGCCGTTCCTGGTCTTCTTCCTCGGTTTCCGGCACGTGCCGACCGACCGGATCCCGTTCGTGCTGGGCGCGCTGGGCGCGGGCGGGCTGGTCGGCCCGGTGCTCGGCGGACTGCTGACCGACCGGTTCGGCAGCCGGCCCGCCATGATCACCGGCATGCTGGCCACCGCCGGCGCGCAGGGCCTGCTCTTCGTCGCGCCGAACCTGGCCACCCTGGTCCTGGCGGCGGGCACGCTGGGCGCGGCGGGCAGCCTGCACATGCCGGGCGCCGGCGCGGTGGTGGCGGGCGCGGCCGGCGGCACCCGGCGGCGGATCGCCTTCGGGCTCTTCCACTGGTCGATCAACGTCGGCACGGCGGTCGCGGGCGCGGTCGGCGGCTTCCTGGCCGAGCACGGCTACGGGCTGCTGTTCGCGCTGGACGCGGCGACCTGCCTGGCGTACGCGGCCCTGGTCGCCGCCCGGCTGCCGCGCTCGGCGGGCCGGGCCGAGGGTGCCCGGCAGGCCCGCGGCGGCTACCGGACGGTGCTGCGCGACCGGCTGATGCTCAGTCTGCTGCTGCCGGTGGTGCTGGCCGAGGCGACCTACGCGCAGACCGAGTTCGCGCTGCCGCTGGCGATCCGCGACCACGGGCTGCCGGCCACCGTCTTCGGGTTGGCCGCGGTGGTCAACGCGGTGCTGGTGGTGGCCCTGCAGCCGTTCGCCGCGGCGGTGCTGAGCCGCTTCGACCGGGCCGGGCTCTGGGCCCTGGGCAGCACGCTGGTCACCCTCGGGGTGGCGCTGACCGGGACCGCGGACAGCGCCTGGGGCTTCGTGCTGACCGTGCTGGTCTGGAGCCTCGGCGAGGTCTGCGTGAGCGGGCTCTACTCCTCGCTGGTGGCCGACCTGGCGCCGGCCGGGGCGCAGGGCCGCTACCAGGGGCTGTCGGGCTGGGCGCGCGGGGCGGCCCGGTTCGGTGCGCTGCTGCTCGGCTCGGCCGCCTACGCGGGGCTCGGCGCGGCCTCGCTCTGGTGGGGCTGCCTGCTGCTCGGCCTGACCGGCGCGGCGACCACCCTGCTGCTGGCCCGCAAGATCCAGGCCCGCACCGGAGCCTGAACCGTGACACCGGTGACGCGCCGCTGCCCGCCCACCCCTTGCGGGATGGGCGGGCAGCGTCAGAACTGGCGGCGGATCAGACCTGGCCGACCTTCTCCAGCGCGGTGCAGCAGGTGTTGACCAGCAGGCGGGTCACCACGTACGGGTCGACGTTGGCGTTCGGGCGACGGTCCTCGATGTAGCCCTTCTGCTCCACCTCGACCTGCCACGGGATGCGCACCGAGGCGCCACGGTCGGAGACGCCGTAGGAGTAGACGTTCCACGGGGCGGTCTCGTGCTTGCCGGTGAGGCGGGACTGGATGTCGTCGCCGTACTGGTTGACGTGCTCGAACACCTTCTCCTGGCTCTCGCCGAGCGACTCGCAGGCGGTGATGATGGCCTCGTAGCCCTCACGCATGGCCTTGGTGGAGAAGTTGGTGTGGGCGCCCGCGCCGTTCCAGTCACCGCGCGCCGGCTTGGCGTCCAGGGTGGCGTCGATGCCGAACTCCTCGGCGGTGCGGTAGAGCAGGTAGCGGCCGACCCACAGGTCGTCGGAGACCTGCAGCGGGTCCACCGGGCCGATCTGGAACTCCCACTGGCCGGGCATGACCTCGGCGTTGATGCCGCAGATGGCCAGGCCGGCCGCGATGCAGCGGTCCAGGTGCAGCTCGACGATCTCGCGGCCGAAGACCTCCTCGGCGCCGACGCCGCAGTAGTAGCCGCCCTGCGGGGCCGGGTAGCCGCCCTCGGGGAAGCCGAGCGGGCGGGAGCCCTTGAAGAAGGTGTACTCCTGCTCGATGCCGAAGATCGGCTCCTGCGCGGCGAACTGCTCGGCGATCGGACGCAGCAGCGCGCGGGTGTTGGACGGGTGCGCGGAGCCGTCGATCTCGTTGACCTCGCAGAGCACGAGGATGTTGTCGCCGCCGCGGATCGGGTCCGGGTAGGTGCGAACCGGCTCGAGGACGCGGTCCGAGGCGTGGCCCTCAGCCTGGTTGGTCGAGGATCCGTCGAAGCCCCAGGTCGGAATCTTGTCCGCGTTCGGCAGCACCCGGGTCTTCGAGCGGAGCTTGGCGGTCGGCTGGGTGCCGTCGATCCAGATGTACTCGGCCTTGATTGCCACGGGGATACCTCGCGAACTTGAGTGGTGGGTGCCCGCGTAGCGTCGCAAGCCGCCGTTTCCCGGTTGTTCCCCGTATGTAACCAGCATGTGAACCGACTGTCCGCGCTGACACCCTCACTCTGCGAGAGTGCAGGCGGACATGACAGGTCAGTCCCGGCGGCGCCGTCGCCCGAGGGTGACGGCCACGCCACCCGCGACCAGCAGGGCAGCACCGGCGGCGGCCACCGGGAGGGTGCCGCTGCTGCCGGTGGAGGCGAGCTCGGCACCGGGGACGGCGTGTTTCGTGGGGGTGACGGAAGGGGCGCCGGAGGAAGTCGCGACGGCGGAGGCATCGGCGACCTGGGCGGCGGTGCTGGGCTGCGCGCTCCCCTGCGCCGGCGCTCCGGACGGCGCGGCGCTCGGCGTGGCCGCCCCGGACGGGCCCCCGGTCGGCTTCTCGCAGCTCACCGAGGCGACCGTGATGGTCCCGTCCACCTTGGCCACATTGAGGTTCAGCGGGTTGACCGCCACCTTCACCACCAGCGCCGAGGCGGCCGCGGTGGTGGAGGTGGTGGTGCGCTGGGAGAACTCCATGTCCACGCTGCCGATCCCGGGCACCGCCACATGGGTCGGCCCGTACACGCTCAGGGTGACCGGCTTGCCGAGCACGGTGAGCCGGGCGGGCGAGGTCACCTTGGCGGTCGGCGGCCCGTCCACCGGGCAGTCGGCCTCGCTGCTGAGCGCCTCCAGGCCGAGCAACGCGGTCAGCGGCAGGCCGGGGGCGTGCACGTCGGCGTTGGCCAGCGTGACCGAGGCCTTGGCGCCCTGCGCGTCGACGTGGGTGTCCGAGCGGCCGATGTCCGCCTTGACCAGGGTCACCGGATCGGGTTGGGCCACGCCGGCCACCGTCGCCGTCAGCATGGAGCCGTGCAGCTCGGCCGGGGAGTGGACCTTGTTCAGGGACAGCTCCACGGGCACGTCCACCGCGTTGTTCAGCAGGCTGACGTGCAGGTCGAGTTCGGCGGTGACGGCGCTGGCGCTGCCGGTGTTGCCGGTGCTGCCGGCCGGGGCGGCGGCGGCCGGGGTGACCGGCAGGGCGACCGGCAGGGCGGCCAGCGCGGTCGCGGCGAGCAGGGCGGCGGTACGAGACGACAAGATGACGCTCCCATAGGTGTGATGAGAGCGTCATCCTCTGCTCGGATCATCCAACCCAGGGGCAACTCCCGGTCGCCGTTCACCCGTTGGAATGAAACAACCTCAAGTGAGCCGCCAATCGACCGGAGTGGGCCACTACGGGCCGCCGGCTCGCCGGTTCACTCACTGACGATCCATCAAAGCCACTGTGAACGACTGCAGTAATTGCATTAATCTGAGCTAACGCGCTCGATGCTGAGACGCAGGGGAAGCAGGGGGTGGACAGATGGTGCAGTCCTACTCGACCGACCGGATGCCGGGTGGTCTCAAAGGCGCACTGGCGGTGGTCTGGCTCCAGGCGGTCGTCAACCTCGTTTTCGCCGTGGTCCTGTTCCACGAGAACCGGAACAACATCGACCACGGCTACACGGACGACAGCGGCCTGCTCGTGACGGGGGCGTGCGTGACGCTGGGAACGGCGCTGCTCCTGGCGGCCGGCGCGCTGGGTGCGGCGGCTCGCCACGACTGGGCGCGGCGCACCGTGATCGCACTGGAGGTGCTGAACATTCTGGGCGGCGTGCTCCTCGTGCTGCTCGGCGGGACGGTGTCGGGCCTGCTCGGCATGCTGGTCTCGGCAGTGGTCATCGCGGGGTTCGGCTCGACGAAGGCGGTCGCCTGGGTCCGGCGGCGCTGAACCGATGGCGTCGACGCGCACCTTCCCCGTCAGGCGGGTCCGCTCCGCCGGCCGGTTGTCAGGCGCTCGCAGCACTCCGGCGTCGCTGCGGCTGCGTGTCCTCGCCCTGCTGCTCTGCGTCGCCGCGCTGTGGGCGACGATGGGGCTGACCTTCGGCGGGGCGCACGGGGCGGTGTCGGACGCCGATGCGAGGGCGGTGCCGGCGGTTGCCGACACCGCGCAGGTCGGGTACTTCCTGGCGGACGCCGACCGGGTCGCGGTCGAGAGCCTGCTGTCGGGGACGATGCGGCTGAGCGGGCCGGGCCAGCGCTACCAGGAGGACCTCAAGAACGCGCACCAGGCACTGGCCCAGGCCGCCGAGCACGATGCGACGGGGGCGAGCGGCAGCGGGAAGCTTCAGACGGTCGAGGGACTGCTGGTCGACTACACCAGTCTGGTCGAGCAGGCCCACGCCAACGCCGGCCAGAGCGTGCTGGCCGGCGCCTACCTGAGCTACGCCTCCCGTCTGATGCAGGCGCCGGACAGTGGCATCCTCGCCCGGGTCGAGAAGCTGCGGCGGGACGAACGGCAGGCGGTGGACCAGCACCGGCAGAGCCCCTGGCTCGCGCCCGGCGTGCTCCTCGGAGTGCTCGCCCCGGCCGCCCTGGGCCTGGCCCTGCTGGTCGGCACGCAGCGCTTCCTCAGCCGCCACTTCAACCGGCGACTCAATCCGGCGCTGCTGGCGGGCTCCTTGCTGCTGGCCGGGCTGGCGGGCTGGGGTCTGGTGCAGAGCCTGCACACCGACCGGGCGTTCGACTCGGCGACCGCTGCGCTGGACAACCTCTCCGGCGCCTGGCAGGCCCGTGCCCTCGCCGCCCAGGCCTCGGCCGGGGACGCGCTGGCCGTGGTCGAAGGTGATCCCGCCGAGTCGTTCCCCGCCGGCCTCGTCGGGTATGCCGATCAGGTCCGCGATCTGGTGCAGAGCGACTCCGCCCCCACCGACCAGGACACCACGGCCCAGGTGATCGACTCCTTGGAGAAGTTCAGGGCGGCCAACGCCGAGGTGGAGCGGCAGGCGGCCGGGCGGGATCCGGCCGCGGCAGCGACGGTGCTGGGCCGGGGCCCGGCCCAACTGGGCGGCAGCGGCGCCGCCCTGGACGCCGGGCTGAGCCGGCTGACGGTCCTCGCCCAGCAGCGGCTCGGCGCCGCCCAGTCCTCGGCGGGCGCCGAGTTGGGCCTCGGCCCGGGCCTGCCGCTGCTGAGCGTCACGGTGGCGGGACTGTGCCTGCTCGGGTTGTGGCCACGAATCGACGAGTACCGGGGGGTGCGATGAACGGCCCACGGGTTGCGGTCCGAGGCGCGAGCCGCGCATGGCCGAGGGCCGTTCTGGCGCTGCTCCTGGTCGCCCTCTGCGGCTTGACGGCCTGCGGCAGCGGCCGCCCCCAGCAGGTCGTGCATGTGCTCGGCGGCTGGACCGGCGAGGGGCTGGGCGGCGGCGAGCAGGCCAAATTCCTGGCCATGGTCGCGCCGTTCGAGCAGCGGACCGGGATCAAGGTGGTCTACGAGGGTTCCCGCGCCGCGGACAGTGTGCTGGCCGACCGGGTCGCCGCCGGCAACGCGCCCGACCTCGCGGTGCTGTCCAGCCCCGGGAAGCTCACGCAGTACGCCAAGGCCGGGCAGCTGACCCCGCTGGACGGCGCGCTCAGCCTCCCGGGGCTGGCCGAGCAGTACGATCCGAGCTGGCTGCGGCTGGGCAGCGTGAACGGGAAGCAGTACGCGGTGGTCGTCAAGGCGACCCTGAAGAGCCTGCTCTGGTACTCGCCCAAAGCCCTTGCCGCGCACGGCTGGCGGCCGCCCGCCAGCTGGGACGAGCTGACCGCGCTGGACCGGCGGATCGCCGCCACCGGAACCTCCCCGTGGTGCATCGGGCTGGAGGACAGCTCCGGCTCAGGCTGGCCGGGCACCGACTGGCTGGAGGACATCGTCCTGGCACAGTCCGGCCCGGAGGTCTACGACCAGTGGACAGCCGGCAGCCTGCCCTGGTCCTCCCCGCAGATCCGCCGGGCGTGGCAGACCTGGGCCGACGTGGTCGCCGCCGCGGGCATGGTGCGCGACGGTCCGCGGGGCATGCTGCTCTCCAACTTCGCCGCTGTCGGCGAGCCGCTGTTCACCACCTCTCCGGGCTGCTACTTCGACCACGAGGCCTCCTTCATCACCGACGACTACCTGAAGGACGGTCCGCTGATCGAGGCGGGCCGGGACTTCGACTTCGTTCCCTTCCCGCAGCTCGATCCGGCGTTCAGCGGCGCCCGGGAGGTCGGCGCGGACCTGCTCGCGATGTTCCGTCCGACCGCGGCCGCCCGCGACCTCATCGCCTACCTCAGCACCCCCGAGGCCCAGTCGATCTGGGTGCAGCGCGGCGGTGCGCTCAGCCCGAACCGGCTGGTCACCCCGAGCAGTTACCCGGACGATCTGTCGGCGCGGCTCGGCAAGCTGCTGACCGGCGCGAGCGCCGTGCGGTTCGACGCCTCCGACCAGATGCCCGCCGCGATGCAGTCCGCGTTCTCCTCGGCGGTCCTCTCCTACGTCGACGACCCGTCCCGGCTGGACGCCCTCCTCGCCGACCTGGACCGGGTGCGGGCCACCGCCTACGGCTGAGCCGCGCGAGGCGCCCGCCGCGTTGAAGCGAATCCGGCTACCGCCGCTCCCCCGGGCCGAACCGGCGCAGCACCAGCGCCTCCGTGGCCGCCAGCGCGTAGTACAGCACCACCGAGGTCACGGTCAGCAGCACGACCGCAGCCCACAGGTGCTCGTACTCGAAGGTGGACCCGTCCTGGAGCATCGCGTACCCCAGGCCCCTGCCCGTGGCCAGCCACTCCACCAGCATGGCTCCGACCATCGCACCCGGCACCGCCACCCGGGCGCCGGCGAACAGCGCGGGCAGGGCGCTGGGCAGCAGGACCCGGCGGGCGATCGTCCAGGGCCCCGCGCCGTACGCGCGGCAGAGGTCGACCGCCTGGCGGGAGGCGCTGCGCAGGCCGAAGGTGATGGTCACCAGCGCGGGGAAGAAGACCACCACGCCGCTCACCACGGCGGCGGCGGCCAGGCCCCGGCCGAAGACCAGGGTGATCAGCGGGGTCATCGCCACCAGCGGCACCGAGCGGACGGTCAACGCCAGGGGCAGGAAGGTCTGTTCGACGGCTTTGACCAGGACGAAGAGCAGCGCGACCACCAGCGCGGCGAGCAGCCCCGAGACGAAGCCCACCACGGCGTCGAGCAGGGTGGTGCCCAGGCCGTGGGCGAGCAGCGAGCGGTGCACGGCGGCGTCGGGTTCGCTGCTGAGGTAGTGCCAGACGTCCAGCGGCGTCTTGGCGATCAGCGGATCGAGGCTGAAGCCCTTGACCAACGCCCACCAGGCCGCGACGACCAGGGCCGCGGAGGCGACGACGGCGAGCAGGCGGCGCACGACGGCAGTGGCGGTCACAGGCCCTCTCCTGCCGTGGTGTCGCGGGCCCACGGGGTGGCGAGGCGCCCGAGCAGAGAAGTGAGCAGGTAGCCGAGTCCCGCGACGGCGCCCGAGACCAGCGCGATCCCCCAGGTGCGCGGGATGTCGAGCTGCTGCTGACTGATCGTCATGGCGACGCCCAGGCCGTTGTCCACCCGTCCCAGGTACTCGCCGATGATGGCGCCGAGCAGCGCGGCCGGTGCCGAGATCTTCAGCGCCGCCAGCGTGCTGGGCAGCGCGGCGGCCAGCCGGACCCGGCGCAGCTGCTGCCACCGCCCCCCACCGTAGGCGCGGACCAGGTCCAGGCTGGTCGGATCGGCCGAGCGCAGGCCCAGAAGTGCGCCGATCAAGGTGGTGAAGAAGACCGAGAGCCCGGCCATCACCACCATCGGCTGGTCACCGTCGAGGGTGAGCGCCAGCAGCGGGCCGATGGCGATCACCGGCATGCAGTAGGAGGCGACGGCGAGCTGCATGACGACCCGTTCGAGCGCGGGGACCAGCAGCACCAGCAGCGCGCAGAGCAGCGCGACGGCGTTGCCCGCCAGGTAGCCGGCGAGCGCCTCCCCGCCGGTCTGGCTCAGGTGCGGCTGGTAGAACGCCCAGCCGTCGGAGGAGAGTTTGCCGACCACCGCCCACGGTGTCGGCACCCCGGTGGAGAGCACCGTGAGGGCGAGCAGCGTCCACAGGCCCAGCAGCGCCGCGACACCGACCGCGGTCGGCGTCCAGCGCCGCACCGAGGCCCTCACCTGGCATCGCCCGGGAGCGCGCCGCCGAAGAGCAGTTCGGACAGCTGGTCCTGGTAGGCGTGGAACTCGGGGGTGCGCATCATCTCCGGGGTGCGCGGGCGCGGCAGGTCGATCGGCACCACGGCCGCGATCCGGCCCGGCCGCGGCGTCATCACGGCGACGGTGTCGCTGAGCAGCACGGCCTCGGTGATGGAGTGGGTGACCAGCAGCGTGGTGGTGGCGCGGGCCTGCCAGATCCGCTGGAGTTCCAGGTTGAGCCGCTGACGGGTCATGTCGTCGAGCGCGCCGAACGGCTCGTCCAGCAGCAGCACCGCGGGTTCGACCACCAGCGCCCGGGCGATCGCCACGCGTTGGCGCATCCCGCCGGAGAGCTGAGCGGGGCGGGCCTTCTCGAAGCCGGTCAGTCCGACCAGCTCGACCAGCTCGGCGATCTGCTCGGGCTGCGGGCGCAGGCCCGCGATCTCCAGCGGCAGGCGGATGTTGGCCTCGACGCTGCGCCAGGGCAGCAGGGCGCTGTCCTGGAAGGCGATGCCGAGCTGGTGGCGCTGCTGGACGGTGCGGGGTGACTCGCCGTGCACGGTTGCGGTGCCAGCGGTGGGGTCCTCCAGCCCGGCGAGGATGCGCAGCACGGTGGACTTGCCGCAGCCGGAGGGGCCGAGCAGCGAGAGGAACTGCCCCTGCGCGCTGTCCAGGTCCACGCCGTCCAGCGCGGTGGTCCGCCCTCGGCCCAGCCGGAACTCCTTGCGCAGGTCGCGCACGGAGAGTCCGGACGGGGCGTCGGCCGGCGGCGCGCCTGGGCCAGGCCCGAGGGCTTCGGCGGGCGCCGGGGTGTGGTTCATTGAAACTCCTGCGATGGGTGGCTCAGGTGACTCAGTCGGCTCAGGTGACTCAGTCGGCTCAAGTAACTCGGGCGGCCCAGGTGACTCGGGCGGCTCAGGTGACTCGGGCGGCTCAGATGAGCGAAGGGTCGGCCTTGTAGATCTCGTTGATCAGCGAGAGGTCGAACAGTTGCGCCGACGTGATGTCCACCCCGGCGATCTTGAGGGTGGCGATGCTCTTCGCCACCAGGTCGTCGGTGACCGTGAAGATGCCGTTCTTCGTGGTGTCGGCGGTGACGATGAGGGCGTTCTCCGACTTGGACTCCAGGGTCTGCTCGGCCTCGTCCAGGCCCAGATCCTTGCCGTAGGTCCCGACCGCCAGCTTCGCTCCGGCGACCGGGTCGGTGATGTTGTCCTTCCAGCCGCGGATCTCGGCCCGCAGCAGTGCCTTGATCGCCTCGCGCTTGGTCTTGATCGCCTCCTCGGTGGCGATGTAGACCGAGCTGACCATCGGGTAGTCGTGGTCGGCCAGCGCGAAGGTCACCACGTTGAGGCCCTTGGCCCGCAGGGTGTTGGGCTCGTTGGTGATGTAGGAGAACCAGCCGTCGACCTGACCCTGGGTCAGCGGCGTGGGGTCGAACTGCACCGGCACCTTGGTGATCTTCGAGGCGTCCAGCTTGGCGGCCTTGAGGAAGGCGTTCCAGATCGACTCGTTGATGGCCTGGACGCCGATCTTCTTGCCGTACATGTCCTCCGGCTTCGCGATCGGGTTCGAGGCCATCGAGAGGATGGCGTACGGGTTCGCCTGGTACTGCGCCGCGACGACCTTGAGCTTGGCGCCCTTGAGGATCGCCGCGCCGGTGATGTCCGGCGAGGTCAGGCCGAGCAGCGCCTTGCCGCCGCTGACGTCGGCCTCCGCGGACGGCGCGCTGGGCCCGCCGGGGACCAGGGTGACCTTGCTGAACCCCTCGGCCGCGTAGTAGCCCTTGCTGTCGGCGAGGTAACTGCCCGCGAACTCCACGTTCTTGACCCAGCCGAGGCGCAGTGCGGCGGTGCCGAGGGAGGGCTTGCCGGAGGCCGCCCCGGAGGCGGCGGTGCTCGAGGCCGGGCCGCTGCTGCCGCAGGCGGCGAGCAGCGGCCCGCCGGCCACCAGCAGGCCGCCCAGTCCCAGGGTCCGCGCCAGGAACGCCCGCCGACCCGGGTCGGACTCGCCCGGGCGGTTTCTGTCCAGAGCTCGCTCAGCGTTGTTCCGCTGCACGGCAACCCTCCTTGCTCGCTCGCGGATCCGGCCTGCTTCAGCGGGCGCGTCTCCACGCGTAGACATCGATCGTGGGAGGAAGCTAGGCGGCCGGCATTGCACCGATGTTTCCCGGCTGTGTCCGGGCGGGAACCACTGCACCTCGGCGGCGTCGGTGCGGGTCTCGAGCGGGTGCCTTCGCAGGCACCGCCAGGCAGACGGTCGGCAGGCCGAGCCGCGCGGGCAGTCCGGGCGGCGGCCGCCTGATCCGGCGGCGCGCCTCCCGAACGGCGGCTCAACGCTCCCTTGCGGTCAGCCGAGAGCGATCGAGTTCCCGGACACCGTCACCTTGGCTTCCGGCAGCGGCTGGGTGGCCGGGCCGTTCGCCACACTGCCGTCGCTGATCTTGAACTTGCTTCCGTGGCACGGGCAGTTGATCGTCCCGCCGGCCACGTCCTGGACCGCGCAGCCTCGATGGGTGCAGACCGCCGAGAAGGCCTTGAACTCGCCCGGGGCGGGCTGCGTCACGACGACCTTCTGCTCCTTGAAGACCATGCCGCCGCCCACGGGGATGTCCGAGGTGTTGGCCAGCGGAGCTCCGCCGGCGGCAGGCGAGTGGCTCGCGGCCGGCGAGTCGCTCGCGGTCGGGGCGGGCTTGTTGGACGCCGGCGGCGTGATCCCGGCTGCTGCGGATGCGGAGTCGCCGGCAGCAGGTGCCTGCGCCGTCGCCGGCTTGTCGTTGCCCGAGCACGCGGCCAGGGCGGCCACCAACCCGGTACCGCCCGCGGCCGCCACTACCGCGCGGCGCGTGGGGAATCCTGTCGCTCTGGAGCTTTCAGCCACTGCGTGTTCCTGTTCGGTGAAGAGTGCCGGTGACACGGGTCCGTGATCGACCGGGGAGCGCGTTGCCCGCGTTCTACCGCTCATACGTTCGCCGACGGCTCTGCGCTCAATTCGGCGGACGAGTTTCTGCCGGCCGCGCGTCTTTCGCCCGGGCTACCGCGTCAGGGCACGGTCGGCCGCCCCAATGTGAACGCTAACTTTTACTTGACTGTTCAACTAGGCCCCGGGTTGACTGGCACACCTCAAGTCCGCGCACATCGCCTCCAAGCGCAGAGGACGCCCATGCCCCTGTACTTCATCCGCCATGGCGAATCCCAGGCCAACGAACAGAATCGTTTCGCCGGGCAACTGGACACCCCACTCACCGACCTCGGCGTCCGCCAGGCCGAGCAGGCCGCTCGGCGGGTCACCGCACTCGGTCTGAAGCTCGACGAGGTGCACGTGTCAACCCTCGGCCGGGCTCGCCGGACCGCCGAGATCATCATGGCCGGCCAGCAGCACCGCCCCGACCGACTGGTCGTCAGCGAGTCCCTGATGGAACGTGACTTCGGGATCTTCAGCGGCCGCAACAAGAGCCTGGTCAAGAAGAGCATCGGCTTCGCCGGCTACTCCGAGGCGTTCCACTCGCACACCGGCCGACCGCCCGGCGGGGAGAGCTGGCGCGAGATGTACGACCGGGTCGCCGTCTACTACCACGACGTCCTGTTGCCCGCGTCCGACGCCGGGCGCACCGTGGTCGTCGTCGCCCACAAGTACATCGTGGAGATGTTCGCGATCGCCGCCGCGGGCCTGCCGCCCGAGCGGTACCGCGATCTGAAGATCCCCAACGCCCGCCCCCTGACCGAGGACGACCTGCGGCGCGCCGCCAACGCGCCGGCTGCGGCCGGACTGCTCAACGACCTCGGCGAGATCGTCGAGATCCGGCTGCCGCTGCTGGTCGCCCTCGCGGCCGCCGCCGGCGTCGCCGCCCAACTGCTCGCCGGCGTACACGTGCCGCCCTGGGTGTTCGCCACCTCGATGACGCTGCTGCTAGGGGTGGGGACCTTCTTCACCTTATTGCGCGTCGACCCGCACACCCTGCGCGATACGCCGGGCAGCATACGTCCCGCCCTGCCACTGCTCCTGGCCCGGTTCGCCGTCGGACTGGCTCTGCTGTGGGGTGGGAGCAGCAGCCTGCCGCTCGAACTCGCCGGGCTGTTCCTACTGCTGCCGCCCGCCCTGATCGCCCCGACCCTGTCCCTGCTCTGGGGAGGTGACTACTTCTTCGCGGTACGGCACACCGTCGCCGCCTCGGTCGTCATGCCGGTGGCGCTGCTCGGCGCCCTCGCCATCGCACCGACCCGGGAGACCCACTCGGGCGGCGGCCTCGGTGCGGCGCTGCTCAGCTACGGCGCCGTGCTGCTGGTCGCCCTGGTCCTGCCCGGAATCGGGGCACAGGTACTGCGCCGCCGTGACCCCATCCGCGCCGGCGCCCTCAGCACCAACTGGAACTGGCTCGGCGGCCTCGCCCTGGTACCGCTCGCCGGACTCGCCACCTTCGCGCTCACCCCTGCGGACGTCCGCGACATTCCCCACCTGGCCTGGCAACTGCTGCTGGTCATGGCCGCCACCGGTGCCCTGCTCGCCGCCCTGCGGCTGCTGACCGTCGCGTTCCTGCGGCTGCGGCGCCCGACCGCCGGGCTCGGCCGCGACCTGATCATCACTCAGAACACCCCGAACGTCTTCCTGTGGCTGGCCATGGCCGCGGTCCTGGCACCCGCCGCCGGCTCCCACCCGTCCGTGATCGGCCTGGGCGTCGCCCTGGTCTTCTTCCTCGCGGTCTACGGCGACGAGCACGTCTTCCGGTACGGCCACTCCCAGGACCTGCGGGCCGCCATCCGGCGGGCCCGCCCACCGGTGCTCACCACCCCCACGCCCCAGTAGCGCCATGAGCGGCGAAAGCTCGACCGGCTGGACCTCTTCAACCGCCTCAACGGAGACGATCACCTCGCTCATCAGGTGTTCTCTCAAGATCGGGAGTTACACCGAGGGCCGTACCGACCCGGGCATGTCGAAGGGCGTGCGGTAGGAGGGCGCCTGGGTGCGCAGGCCGAGCCGCAGGGTGAGGCGGACCGTGCTGGAGCGGGGCAGTTCCACTTGTAGCCAGGGCCCTTCGACCTGCGTCGTGCGGGTGGTGACTGTCGGGGCCGTGTGACCGTAGTCGTACAGGTCGCCGATCCAGGAGGGGTCCTCGCATGCGGTGTGATCGACCGTGCGGATGGTGTGTTCGGCGAAGGCGCCGGCCTGGACGATCACCGAGCGGGCGAGTTCGGGGTCGAGGTTGACCAGGTCGACGACCGTGGCGTCCGGGTCGATGGACGACACCAGGGCCGCGACGCCGACGGGCAGGCCGGGGCGGCGGGCGGCGGCGTCGTAGTAGCGCACGCGCGCCTGCTGCAGTCCCCCGTTGTAGACCACCTGGGGGCCGCCCCAGGTCAGTTGGACCAGTGCCTCGGTGACGACGGGGTTGGACTGCTGCCACAGGTGGATGTCGGCTTCAGGCACCTCCCTGTCACGGTAGAGCTCCATCCGGGTCAGCCGGTGACGTACCTGGGCCTGGGCGGCGGCCAGGATCTTCTCCGGGTAGTCCGGATTGTCTCCCGCCAGGAACGCCAGCCAGGGCTCCTCATGCCCGGCTTCCTCCTTGCTGCGGAAGGAGCGGACCGTGCGCCAGTCGTGTCCGGCGGCAGCGCGCAGGCGCTCGATGCGCTGCTGGTCGGCCTCCGACGCCGTGTGGTGCCACAGCGCGGTCGGCACCGCCATCAGCATGGGGTTGTAGTCGAACCAGCCTTCGTCCTTGTAACGCAGCGGCACGTGGAAGGTGGGGGTGCGTACCTCCTCGGCGAGCTGGGGGATCCACTTGGAGCGGAGACTGGAGTCCGCCGCGGTGAAGGGCATCACCTTGCCGTGCGAGATGACCTCGTCCAGAGCGGGGCGTACCAGGTCCAGGTAGGAGTCGTCGCCGGTAACGGCGGCGCCCGCCAGCGCGGCGACGATCGCCGCGTGCCCGATGCTGTACCAGCCGTGCGGCCAGGACCAGCCGTAGTGGCCGCCGTACCAGCGACCCTCCAGCAGGCCGCCGACCGTGCCGTCGGGGGCGACGTTGTCGGGCAGGATCCCGCCGTTGGCGGCGGCGCGGTTCCGCCAGGCCCCGACGTACTCGGTGATCCAGTCCGCGTAGCGCTGTTCGCCGGAGAGCATCCAGGCGTTGTGGACCAGGCCGGCGGCGGCCAGGTTGACCGCGGTGTCGCCGGAGCCCATGCGGCGGCGCATCTCCTCGCCGAGGCGCGGGTCGGCCTCCAGCGGCGGCTGCGGGGCCCCGGCGGGAAGGATCCAGTCGAGCGGGAAGCCGTACGTCCGGGCTTCGTTCGGCAGCCAGGGGTAGGCGTCGCCGTCGAAGAGTCCTTCGCGGTCGGGGTCGCTGCCGTTGTGGGGCCGGCGGATGGTGCGGTGTTCGGGGTCGTAGTTGCCGTGCGCGGGGTTCACGTACAGGTCGGCGAAGCGCAGTGCCCGCCCGGCCCACCGGTCGGGGGCGGCCATGCACAGGAAGTACAGCAGGAGCAGGCTCTCGCCCTGGTGGAACCAGTCATAGCCGCGCTCGTACTCGTTCTTGAGCATGCCCAGCTCGGTCAGCTGGTGTGTGACGCCCTCCCAGTGCCGCTCGGCCTGTCGCAGGATGTCGTCCGAGCCGCCGAGCAGGTAGAGCTGCGGCCAGTTGAAGAAGACCTCGTAGAAGTCGTCCGCGCCGTCGCGGGTGGTCAGTTCACCGGTGTAGCGAAGCCGCCCGTCCGGGCCGGTGAAGTCGGCCGCGAACCGGCGCCGGGCCCGGTCCAGCAGATCGAACAGCTCGCGCTGCGCGATCGCCCAGCCCGGCGGTTCGAGCAGCGGCACCGAGGCCGTGAGGAGGGGATGCATCAGGGACAACTCCGTTCAGGCACGCGAGGCGACCGGCTGGGGTCAGTTCTTGTTGGCGCCGGCGAGCAGGCCGGAGACCAGGAACCGCTGGGAGAACAGGAAGACGGCCAGGACGGGCGTGATCGCCAGCAGCGTGGCCAGGGCCAGTTCGGGACGCTGGACCGACACTGTTCCCACGGTCGGGTTGAACTCGGGGACCGAGTTGAGCAGTATTCCCAGGCCCACCTGGACGGGGTACTGGTTGCTCTCCGGCAGCATCACGTAGGGCAGGTAGTAGTTGGTCCAGTTGGCGACGAAGCTGAAGAAGCCGACCAGGGCGACGACCGGGGCCGCCAGCGGCAGCGCGATCCGGCGGAAGACGCCGAATTCCGAGCAGCCGTCGAGCCGGGCCGCGTCCAGCAGTTCCCGGGGCAGGGCCGTGCTGAAGTAGATGTAGGTCAGGTACACCCCGAACGGGTAGAACGCGTACGGCAGGATGATCGACCACATCGAGCCGATCAGGTGCACCACGTTGAGCTCCAGGAACAGCGGTACGACCAGGGCGGCGCTCGGCATCAGCATCACCACCAGCGTGGCGATCAGAAGCACGTGCCGGCCGCGGAACTCCATCATCGCCACGGCGTAGCCGGCCGGTACCACCGCGCACAGGGTGATGGCCAGCGCGACGAACGAGTAGACGGCCGAATTCCGCAGCCAGGTGAAGATCACGCCACCCTGGTAGGCGGTCAGGGAATCCCAGTTGGCCTTCAGCGCGTGGAGGGAGCCGAACGACAGGGGACTGCTGTGCGCCAACTGCTCGTCGGTCTTGGTGGCGGCCAGCAGCAGCCAGAGCACCGGCAGCACGAAGAAGACGAGGAACAGCAGCAGCACCAGGGCCGGCAGCGGGTTCACGCGGCCTCGCCCGGTCCTCCCGGCCGGACCGGCCCCGGCGCCCTGCCGGTCGAGGGGGGCGACGGAGCGCCGCCCGATGTCAGTCCGCATCGAAGAACCCTGATCTGGCCACGAAGACGCCCGTCGCGGCCAGTCCGACCACCAGGAGCCCGACCGAAATGGCGGCCGCGGTGTTGACGTCGTTGTTCAGGAACGCGAAACCGTAGGCGAGTTGGTTGAGCGAGTAGTCCCGGCCCGCGACGCCCAAGCTCGCCTGGGACAGCAACTGGGGTTCGATGAACAACTGGGTACCGCCTGCGAAAACGAGGACGACCATGTAGACGATCCACTTCCGCAGCAGCGGAATCTCGATTCGCCAGGCCGTCTGCCAGGCTCCCGCGCCGTCGATCCGCGCGGCCTCCAGGACATCGGTCGAGATGTTGTTCAGCGCTCCGTACATCACCACGATCCAGCCGCCCGCCCCGGTCCAGAAGGCCATGAGGGTGAACAGGATCGGCAGGTGGCCGGGGGCGATGACCTCGCCGAAGGAGTGGTAACCGAGGGCCCGCAGCAGGAAGTCGACGGGACTGACCGCGGGGTCCAGCACGAACAGCCACACCATGACGCCGGCCGCCCCGGCCAGCGCGCCGGGCACGTAGTAGAGGAACCGCAGGGCCCTGCTCACGCCCTTCAGTGCCAAGCGGTGCAGCAGGAGAGCGAGGCCGACGACGAAGACGACCAGCGACGTCAGCCAGCACACCAGATACAGGGCCAGGTGCCAGACGGCGGGAGCGAACCGAAAATCGTTCACGGCGGTGGAGAAGTTGGACAGGCCGGTGAAGGAGCCCCCGACGTCGGTGAACGCGTAGTAGATCGCGTAGCCGGTCGGCACCAGGCCGAAGGCGATCAGCAGCACCACGTAGGGCGCGACGAAGGCGTGCCCGGCCCGGCCGGGCCACCGTGCGCGCAAGCTCCGCGCAGTGGCCCGGCCGGTCTCGACGTGGTGCGAGGTCACTGCGTCACCGTGTAGCCGTCGGCGCGGGCGTAGTCGACGATCGCGTTCTGCCAGGTCGGCAGGAGGGAGACCATCGACTCCCCCGCGGTCAGCTTGGGGGTCATCGTGGCTGCCCAGACGGCTTCCTGACTGAACTCGCCGTATCCCCAGCCGGGCCAGACCTGGCCTGCCGCGGCCTGCAGCGGTCCGGCGATGTCACCCACGTAGTAGCCCGAGGCGGCCTGCTTGGCCAGCCAGTGCTCGGCTGCGGGAAGGTAGGCGGGGTAGCTGGGGGCGAGGTCGGCCTGGTAATCGTCCGAGGTCGTCACCCATGTCATGAAGGCCGTGCCGGCCTCGAGGTTCGCGCTGTGGGCGGACAGCAGCCAGGTTCCGCCACCCACGTTGCCCACGGTGGTGCCGGCCTCGGCGGACCATCTGGGCGTCGGCGCGACGGCGAGCTGGCCCGCCGGGGTTTTGAAGGTGTCCTGGAACAGCGCGCCGCCGAACCAGGACGGGCCGGGCATCAGGAGGATCTTGTCGGCCTGGTTCTTGCCGAAGTCCGAGCTGAAGACGCTGCTCAGCGACATCGTCTTGTTCTCGATCAGCGTGTCGAGCAGCGACGCCATGCGCTTGCAGTTCTCACCGGTGGCTTGGACCGTCACCGTCTTGGGACCGGTGATCTGGTTGGCCCCGCACTTGCTCGCCCACATGTAGATCTCGGGTGCGAAGGCGTCGCCGACCGAACCCACCAGATACCCGGGGTGTTCGGCGGCCACCTGCTGCCCGAGCGCCTGGTACTGCTCCCAGGTCTGCGGGACCTGGTAGCCCCATTTCTTCATCAGTGGCGCGTTGTACCACAGCACCGTCTGGGCCAGGTCGTTGCGCAGGCAGTACAACGTGCCGTTGACCGTACAGGGAACGTTGGCGTCCTTCGCCCATTTGGACAGCGTTGAGTCGGGGATGAGGCCCTTGTTCAGTGGGGCGGTGAAGCCGGCGTCCACGGCCCAGGTGGTCTCGTTGTTCTGACTGCTGAAGACCACGTCCGGCCAGCCCTTGCCGGTGCGGTTGAACAGGTCGACCTTGGTGCGCAGGTAGCCGGAGCCGTTGGCGTCCCCGTCGTAGGTGACGATGTCCATCTTCACCTCGGGGTGCTCCTGCTGGTACAGCTTGGCGGCCGCCAGGCGGGTGGAGTCCACCCATACCGTCAAAGTGCCGCCGGTCTGCTTCACCGGATGGAAGCCTCCGGCGGACCCGCCCGTTCCACCGCTGCCGCACGCGGCGACGGCGGCCATCACGAGAGCGCCGGCCACGACCGGCAGGCCGGTGCGTCTGCGGGGTCCGCCAGCTGTCTTCGCGCCGACCGCACGGACATTCGCTGTCATGAACAACTCCACTATGTCGTGGCGCCCGTCCACCACCGGGATGCGGGCCGAACATGTCGCACTTCCACAGGCCCGTTCACGGTCTGGCACTGCGGGTAGCCCCAGGAGGCGTTGAACTCCCTCATGTCAAACCTTCCGGACGGAGCGAAGCCGTGCTTTCTTCGCACATGGAAGCCCTCATGTCGAGGCTCGTCAGAATGATGAGCGGGTTAATGCCATCGGCATTCTATAGATGCCCCCAGCGTTTATCGCTGCGCGCCTTTTCTTAGGCGGAAAAATCCCCCAGGGGGACTATTACTAATACTTTTATCGGCGGTATGAGTGGCAGACGAAAGCTGCGACGGGACATCGGCTGCGCACCGCGTGGGGGATGATGACCGCCCTCGCCTCGCTCCCGGACGCCGCGACCGCCACCGGGAGCATCCGATCGGACATCGACCCGACCGACATGTTCGCCGCCCTCACCGGCTTCGGCGGGACTGTCGCAGCCGAGTACGAGACCGGACCGATCAGTCTCGGCGGGGGACGAGGGCGCCATGATCCCGTGTCAGGGGAACCACCGATCACTGATGCAACTCCGGCCACGCGCCGGCGTCGACCCGACCTCGGACCCGCTTACACCACTCGGTCAGACCGTCCGGAACCAGCAGACGTCCCCGGAGTCGGGCGACTTCCCCAGTGCCTCCAGCTCCGCCCGGATCCGGGCCAGTGTGCCGGCCGCGTCCAACTCCCATGGTACGAACGGGTTGCCCGGGAGGGCCTCGCTGAAGTCGCCTGCACGGGCGCCCTCGGCGAGCAGGTCGCGGATCAGCCGCAGGCACAACTCCCGCTCCGCCGGGACCGAGTACTCGTCACCGAGCAGCTTCGCCGCGGCGCCCGTGATCACCGAGAACCCGAGCCAGTCCTCGCGGACGTAGTCGCTCAGGTAGGAGAACTCCTCGAGATACTCCGAGGGGGTGAACATCATTCCAGCCTCTCAGGATTGCGGAATGTGCAGACGCTTGACCGGCAGGTCAGGGACGTTGTTGAAGTCGATCGTATCGCCACCCGAGTCGGAGAAGTCCCGGAACGAGATGGTGACCTTCGGGTCGCCGGAAAGCTGCCAATTCTCAAGGTTACCCTTTGGTAGCGTCCTGGTCTCCGGCGGCCCGAGGCGGTCGTAGAGCTCCTGCTTCACCTGGTCGACCTGTTCCTGCGTGACCATGCGCACCCCCGTCGCGCTCTCCTCGCCTATCAAATTGCCGTCGGAGTCGGTGAGGATCTCGCGGACCGCCTGCGACTTCTCGGCCAGAGTCAACTGGGCGGGATCGGCGGCGGGATCCTCCGCACGGGTCTCGGCATCGGTCAGTTCCTTGTCGAGCGTCGTCTCGACGTCGGCAGTCTCGGCATCCGCGGTGGCCAGCTCCGGGACGCTCTCCGCGGCCGTCGTGAGTTCTGTGTCGAGGGTGGCGACCCCCTCCGCGGCGATGTCGGTGAGAGCGGCATCGGCCAACGCGTCCGCGCCGCCGACGATCGCGGCCGCCTCGGCCGCATCCAGGCCGGCCGCCGCACCGTCGGACATCCCGAGGGTGAACACCGTGCCGAGCACGCCCAGGGCCGTGGTCACGCCGATCGCGATGCCGGCCTCGGCCAGCTGGTTCTCGAACTCGCTGTGCGCCTTGTCGATCGCGTTGGCGTAGTCGTCGCAGGCCTTGGCCAGCACTGTGCAGGCAAGCTTCGCGGTGGAGAGCGGTGCACCACCGCCCGGGTCGCCGTCCTTCCAGACGTGCCCCCAGAACCGGCCCATGGCGTCCACCGACTCGCTGGTATTGGTGTCCGTCAGGCCCTGCACGGTGAGTTGCAACGAACCGGCGAGGTCGTCCAGCGCGCCTGCTGCCGTGCGGTAGGCGCCGGCCGCGGTCCGCAGCTGGTCCTGGTGCCCGTCGGGCCAGTGCGAGTCCAGCGGCGGTGGCCAGTCGTTGCTCCCCGGGCCGACACAGGTCGGCGGCGCCGGGTAAACGATGTCGGCGTACACGGCGGGCGGTTGGTAGGTGTCCGGCCCGAGGGCCGAGGGCAACGCGTTCGAGTGGTGGTCAGCCTTGAGGTAGTTGTTCGCCGTGCCGACCAGCGCGGTGGAGGCCTGCCCGAGCGCCCGGACGGCCGCGGACATCGTGTCGAACAGCTTCGTGGCCGCCGGGTCATAGCTCTTGGCGAATCCCGTGCCCCACTTGTCGTCGCCTGCCATCCCCGCCGAGTTCTGCAGCACGGAGTTGAGGGCCGAGCAGGCGGCGTCCAGTTTGTCCTGACCGCCCGCGAAGGCGAGGGCCGCCTGCTGGAGGTCCGCCGGAGTGATCGCGATCGGGCCGCCGCCACCGCCGTCGGTGACCGCACGGGCCGTCATACATTCCGCCAGATAGCGCGGTTGGCGCTCTGCGCGGCGCGGTAGTTCCCGTGTGCGGTACCGGTCAGCTCGTGCAACTTGCGCAGATCCGCGTGCAGTTCACGCGAGGTGCCGCGCCAGTGGGCGAACGCGGCGTAGAAGGCGTCGTGCGCCTCGCCCTGCCAGGAGCGGGCGATCCGCTCCAGTGCCTGGTCCAAGTCGGTGAGCCACTCCTCCAGACGGTCGGCGCTCGCGCCAAGTCCCGTGTGCAGCTGATCCATCGAGCCGAAATCGACCACCAGACGATCGGTCATGTGCCCTCCCCGAGCAAGCAACCTGTGTGCAACAGTACCGACGCCCGAGTGTTGCGGCAGTCCCCGATCCGTCTCGATCTCGTCCCAACTCCCGCCTGAGCGGCGCGAGAACGCGTCGTCGGCAGCACCCATCGCAAGCCCAGCGGCTGCTCGCCTCGGTCGGGCCCGCCTTCCTGGAAGGCACCGCTGGCACTGCCCTCGCCCTGCTCGGACCCGCCATCGACAGGGCGTACGGCTCCCGCGCGAACCGCGCCTACCTGCGTAGACGCGGAATCGGCTGCACGATGGCTCCCACGGAGGTCGACCGCCGAGGTGCGACAAGGCCGACTACAAGGAACGAGTCCATCGCTAGTGCCGCGTCAGGCAACCTTTGCCCGTCAAGGAGCGGCGTCCGGTGCGTGCTCTCGGCGTGCCGGCCGGAAGTCCTCGTACTGGACGTACTTGGGCTTTCGGCCGGTGCGGCGAGAGTGCGTGCCGGGCGTCGCGACGGGGCGAAGGTTGCCTGACGCGGCACTAGCTAGGACATGCTCCAGTCCACGGGCTGCGCGCCCTGCTTGATCAGCAGGTCGTTCGCGCGGCTGAAAGGCCGCGAGCCGAAGAAGCCGCGGTCGGCCGACATCGGGCTGGGGTGCGCCGACTCGATCGCCGCGGCACCTGGCCCAGCAGCGGGCGCAGGTTGCGGGCGTCGCGGCCCCAGAGGATCGCCACCAGCGGGCCGCCGCGCGCCACCAGGGCGCGGATCGCCTGCTCGGTGACCTCCTCCCAGCCCTTGCCGCGGTGCGCCGCCGGCTTGCCGGGCGCGGTGGTCAGCGCCCGGTTGAGCAGCAGCACCCCCTGCCGGGTCCACGGCGTCAGGTCACCGTTGCTGGGCGGCGGAGTGCCGAGGTCCTGGCCCATCTCCCGGTAGATGTTGACCAGACTGCCGGGAAGGTTCCGCACCTGCGGGTCGACCGACAAGCTCAGGCCGACCGCGTGCCCGGAACCCGGATCCGATCACCGCGCCCGACCTGGTGGATTCAGCTCGCCCGCTCCGACCTGATTCATGGTGGGCTGCGCCTTCCAGCGAGGACGCTTTTCCTCCTGGTCAGCGTCCCACCCTGCTACGGGCGCGGCGCAGTGTCTCCACCTCCATGGCGAACGCCATGCCCCCATCGCCGAATGTCACCTCTGGCATCGGCAACTGCAGCTTCGACGACGCGAAGGGTCAGAACTCAACAGCCCAAAGTGGGTCACGGTTCACCGCCGCCGACAACGCCCACCCCGTTACCCGGCGGGCCCAGCCCACATCGGCCGGTGAAGTGGCCCTCCGCAGTTGCCGCGACGTCGGCAGCGCGACGCCTCCCGTGTGCGCGAGGGCCGCTCGACGACATCACAGCCGACACGCAGACGGCTGCGGCCTCGAATGCCTGATCGGAAGTGGGATCTTGAGCGACGAGGGGGCCTGCGTATCCCTTCGCCGACACCTTCGCCGACACCAGCTGGGCAAGCCTGTCGGCGGGGGCGGTCCTTGCCGCGTCGCCCTGGGTGCCGGACGTGTTCGGCCCGCTCGTACGAGCGCCGGGGAGATGGACCGTGCGGCGGAGCACCCGGGCAGGTGCCCCGCCGCACGGCCGAGCCTCAGATCCTGCGGAGGTAGATCTGCGGGTTGCTGCTGTTGGTCCACCCGGGAACGAGATCGGAGGCCCAGGAGTAGAAGACCACGTACTTCCCGGACGCGGTCAGACCGCCCGCGTATCCGCCGCCCCCGCTCTCGTTGGGCGCAGTCGTCACCACGCGCGTGTTCTTGCACAGCAGGTCACGCACGAAGACGTGGTAGCCGGAGGCCAGGGGCTGTGACACCAGGTTCGTGGACAGTGACTGGAAGGAGACGTACCGCCCGTCGGCCGACAGCGAGGCAGCGCGGCTCCCGCTCCAGCCGTTGCCGGATTGGCCGTCCAGACCGATGGATGCCTTGACCGTGGTGCCGGTGCGCAGGTTGCGCACGAAGATGTCTCCCGTGGGGTTGGCCGGCCCGTCCGAGGTCAGCCCGTTCGCGCCCGACATGAACGCCACCGTGCTCCCGTCCCGCGAGATGACGGGGTCGGTGCTGGAACTGCCGGTTCCCTGGGCTCCGGTGCTGCTGACCGACACCCGGGTGACGGTGCCCGTCCTCAGGTCCCGGACGAACACGTCGTAGTTGTTGTTGGTGTCGCCGGGGACCAGGTTGCTCGCGAGTGACGAGAACGCCACGACCCTTCCGTCGCCCGAGATCGCCTGACCCTGGCTGAAGTCCTGTGCCGGCTGTCCCGCCTGGTTCGCGGAGACCAGGACGGTGGTGCCGCGCCGCAGGTCACGCGCGTACACCAGAGCGCTCGACGCGCTTCCCACCCCGGGAACCAGGTTGGTGGAGCTGGAGGTGAACACCACCGTCTTGCCGTCGTCGGACACCGCTGCCGGACTGTGGTAGCCCGGCAGCACGCCGTTGTTCGCCTGACTGCCGTCCGCGGCGAGGGACACCCGGGTGGTCACACCCGTCGCCACGTCGTACTCGAAGACGTCGGACGAGCCGTTGGTGTCGCCGGGGACCAGGTTCGTCGCGTAGGAGTAGAACACGATGGTGCGGCCGTTGGGCGTGATCACCGGAGTGTCGCTGCTGAAGTCGCCAGGTGTGCCACTCGCAGAGGCGGACACCAGCTTGGTGGTGCCCGCGACGACGTCCCGTATGTAGATCTGAGCCGGGGGAGGCGGGGCGTCCTCGTCGCCGGGCGGAGGCGTGGGTATCCCCGCGACCAGGTCTGTGGAGCTCGACTGGAAGACCACCAGACGGCCGTCCGCGGAGACGCTGGGCATAGTGCTGTAGCCGTTCCCCGCCACGCCGCTCTGCGACGCGGAGATCGGGATCACAAGGCTGGCGGGTGGGGCCGGGGAGGCGGGGGCGGCCACAGCGGGGCTCACAGCGAGGAGCAGCGCGGCGGATGCCGCACCCAGGACGGCGGGACCCCTGACGGGCAGTCGGCGGCGTGCTGCGGTAGGACGTGGCATATGTGCTCCGATCGGTAAGGAGGAGGCGCGGCCCGTCCGGTGACCTCGTAGTGGCGGTCCCGGAGAGTTGCGCTGCAAACGGAGAGACAGGGAAGGCGCAGACGCAGGTCACGCGTGCACGGATCGGAACCCGATAGCCGCAGCCGGACCGAGTTGTCGATGGACATCCGTATCCGTTCTGATGTCTCCCCAGAGCTGATTGTTAGCGCAAACAATTACTATGTCAACCAGCCCTGGATCTGGAACGGATGCCCTTCCGGGGCTCAATTTCGCGCATCAATCTGGCTGATATGAACGGGGTCTGACGTGTACTCACATGGTTGGTGATCTCTCGGTCCTGGAGGCGAAAGGACCGTACGGGTGCGACATTTCTTGCTCGCTCCGCGGGCAGGCCGGAAGTCGGTGATGGGATTGTCGGCTCCCCCGCGTCGCACCTTGCCGCGGTGGGGAGCCCTACCGTTCGGAGGTTCGTCGAAGCGCCCGACATGCAGTCGGGGGAGGAGCGGTTCTCCGCGAAAGGGGCCATCGTTTGCGCTAGCAGGCGATCCGTCGAGCCCTCGCGGCGCGCGGATGCGGCGCTCCGCCCGACATCATCGCCGAGTTGACCGAAGGTCTTGACGACAGTCCTGTGAGCGCTCAGAAGCGATTCCCAAACCGAAGGTAGGGTCACGGAGTCAATCAAGGAACCCGCCGAAGTTAAACGCCAAGCTTAGGGCAGCCGCCAGTCCACAGGCTGGCTTCCCTGGTTGACCAGCAGGTCGTTGGCGCGGCTGAACGGGCGGGAGCCGAAGAAGCCGCGGTCGGCAGACATCGGGCTCGGGTGCGCCGACTCGACAGCCGGCACCGGGCCGAGCAGCGGGCGCAGGTTGCGCGCGTCGCGCCCCCACAGGATCGCCACCAGCGGGCCGCCACGGGCCACCAGGGCGCGGATCGCCTGCTCGGTGACCTCCTCCCAACCCTTGCCGCGGTGTGCCGCCGGCTTGCCGGGCGCCGTGGTCAGCGCCCGGTTGAGCAGCAGCACACCCTGCCGGGTCCACGGCGTCAGGTCACCGTTGCTGGGCGGCGGACCACCGAGGTCCTGGCCAAGCTCGCGGTAGATGTTGACCAGACTGCCGGGCAGGTTCCGCACCTGCGGGTCGACCGCGAAGCTGAGACCGATCGCCATGCCCGGGGTGGGGTATGGGTCCTGCCCCATGATCAGGACCCGCACCTCGTCGAACGGCTGTTGGAAGGCGCGCAGCACGTTCGGCCCGGCCGGCAGGTAGGTGCGCCCGGCGGCCAACTCGCCGCGCAGGAACTCGCCCATGGCGGCGACCCGCCCGGCCACCGGCTGCAGGGCTTGGGCCCAACCGGGTTCGACGATCTCATGCAGGGGACGTGGTGCCATACCGCTCACCCTATCGGCCCAGCCCTAGCCGACCGGACGCCCGCGCAGCACCACCAACTGCGGGTCCGCCAGCACCCGCACGTCCGCGCGCGGGTCGGCGGCGTAGACCACCAGGTCGGCCGACGCCCCCTCGGTCAGGCCGTCCCGGCCGAGCCATTCGCGGGCTCCCCAACTGGCTGCCGAGAGCGCCTCGGTGGCGGTCAGGCCGGCCTTGACCAGCTCGGCCACCTCGGCGGCGACCAGTCCGTGCGCCAGCGAGCCGCCGGCGTCGGTGCCGACGTAGACCGGGACGCCCGCCTCGTGCGCGGCGCCGACGGTGTCGTAGCGGCGCTCGTGCAGCCGGCGCATGTGGGCGGACCAGGCCGGGAACTTCTCCTGCCCGCCGTCGGCCAGCTTGGGGAAGGTGGCGATGTTGATCAGGGTCGGCACGATCGCCACCCGCCGCTCGGCGAAGAGCGGGATCAACTCCTCGGTCAGGCCGGTGGCGTGCTCCACGCAGTCGATACCGGCGGCTAGCAGGTCGGGCAGCGACTCGGCCGCGAAGCAGTGCGCGGTGACCCGCGCGCCCTCGGCGTGCGCCGCCGCGATCGCCTCGTTCAGCGCGTCGGCCGGCCAGCAGGCGGCCAGGTCGCCGCGGTCGCGGTCGATCCAGTCGCCGACCAGCTTGACCCAGCCGTCGCCCCGCCGGGCCTCCTGGACCACGTAGGCGGCCAGGTCGCCGGGCTCGATCTCGTGCGCGTAGTTGCGGATGTAGCGGCGGGTGCGGGCGATGTGCCGGCCGGCTCGGATGATCTTCGGCAGGTCCTCGCGCTCGTCGATCCAGCGGGTGTCGGCGGCCGAGCCGGCGTCGCGGATCAGCAGGGTGCCGGCCTCCCGGTCGGTCAGCGCCTGCTTCTCGCTGGTCGCCTCGTCGACCGCGCCGTGCGCGTCCAGGCCGACGTGGCAGTGCGCGTCGACCAGGCCGGGCAGCACCCAGCCGGCGACCGTCCGGACGTCCCGGGCGCCGACCGGCGGCTGGTGGCTCACCCGGCCGTCCAGCACCCAGAGTTCGTCCCTCACCTCGTCGGGGCCGACCAGCACCCGCCCCTTGATGTGCAGCACCACGCCATCCGTCATGCCCGCACTCTATGCCGGGCCGGAGTGGATCTTCCGCCTACCACAGGATCTTGACAGGCTCATTGACTACACATGACAAGCGTGATTGACTCATTACCAGGCCCTCTCCACGCGGAGCCGGCCGGGTCGCATCCGCCCATTCGACCCGGCCGCTCCAGCGGCTCGCCGCCCGCGACGCGCCTGTCTCCGTCGCCGCCGTCGAGCCCGCGCCCGGGCTCGACGGGACCACCCCCCGGTCCCGTCGAGTCCGGGCGCAGCCCATCCCCATCCTGTTCAGCCGCCCGCCACCTGCCGGCCGCATGCTGCTCACCCGTCTTCGACAGGGTCCCTCTCAGGCGAAGTTGGCTATACAACTTCACGAGAGCCGAAGGACTCGCCATGCCCGACCCAGCCCGTTCCCCGTACTGGCTGCGCGACAACTGCCCCTGCACCCAGTGCCGGGACCCGCGCACCGACCAGAAGCTCTTCCAGATCACCGACCTGCCCGCGGACCTCGCCGTGGCCGCCAGCACCACGCGGGACGGGCAGCTGGAGGTGCTCTGGTCGGACGGCCACCGCTCGCGCTACCCGCAGGACTGGCCGGCCACCCCGGGCGGGGACGACCGGCGTACCGAGCAGGGCAAGCAGCTCTGGCAGGCCGCCGACTTCGCCGCCGGCATCCCCGAGGCGCAGTGGTCGGCGTACCTGGCCGACCCGGCCGAGCAGGCCGCCGTGCTGCGCGCGGTACAGCGCTTCGGCTTCGTGGTGCTGCGCGAAGTGCCGTGCCGACCGGGGCAGGTGCGCGCGGTGGCGGAGAGCTTCGGCTACGTCCGGCAGACCAACTACGGCGAGCTGTTCGACGTCCGGGTCGAGCCGGACCCGAACAACCTGGCCTTCACCAGCGTGGCGATCGCGCCGCACACCGACAACCCGTACCGCGACCCGGTACCCACCCTGCAGCTGCTGCACTGCCTGGAGAACGCGGCCGTCGGCGGCGACTCCGGACTGGCCGACGGCTTCCGGGCCGCCGCGCTGCTGCGCGCCGAGTCGCCGGCCGACTTCGCGGTGCTGACCCGCACCCTGGTGCCGTTCGTCTTCCGCGACCGGCGCACCGAGCTGCGGGCCGACCGGCCGCTGATCGAGACCGACCCGCGCGGGCGGATCCGCGAGGTCCGGTTCAACAACCGCTCGATCGGCCGACTCGACCTGCCCACGGCGGAGTTGGACGCCTTCTACGCCGCCTACCGACGGTTCGCCGAGATCACCCTGCGGCCCGAGCTGCAGCTGGAGTTCCGGCTGGGGCCGGGCGACTGCCTGGTCTTCGACAACGTCCGGCTGCTGCACGCCCGGACCGCTTTTGAGCCTGGGGGCACCTCCCAGTCCCCCGAGGGGGCTGGGGGAGGGCGCCGGCACCTGCAAGGGTGCTACGCCGACCTGGACTCGCTGGCCTCCACCCTGGCGGTGCTGGACCGGCGCACGGCCGCGCTGGACGAACTGCAGGAGCTGTTCGAGCGGGAGGGCGCACAGGAGTACCTGGGCGAGGCGGTGACCCAGGCCGAGCACATGCTGCAGGCGGCGGCGCTGGCCCGGGCGGCGGGGGCGCCGGACCACCTGGTGGCCGCGGCGCTGCTGCACGATGTGGGTCACTTCTTCGACCAGCACAGTCAAGGAGCGGTGACCGGGCGCCAGTTGATGCAGGGCCAGGACAACCGGCACAGCGACACCGGCGCCGACTGGCTGGCCCAGTGGTTCGGCCCGGCCGTCACCGAGCCGATCCGGCTGCACGTGGCGGCCAAGCGGTACCTGTGCACGGTCGAACCCGCCTACCGGGCCGGCCTCTCGGAGGCCTCCGAGTACACCCTGCTGGTGCAGGGCGGCCCGTACGACGCCGCGCAGGCCGCCGCCTTCGCCGAACTGCCGGGCGCGGCGGACGCGATCGCCGTGCGCCGCTGGGACGACCAGGCGAAGGCGGTCGACGCCGGAACGCCCGGCTTCGAGGAGTTCCGCCCGCTGCTGGCCACCCTGATGGCCAGCGCCTGACGGCCGGCAGCCGGCGCCAGGTCCTGTCCGGCCCTAGTCGCTCTCCCGCGCGTGCCGGGAAAGCGCCGAGGTGGCCAGCGAGTTGTGCACGCTGAAGGCGACCGTGCCGGGCAGGTAGCGGTCCTGCGACCACTCCACCGGGCGCCCGGTGGGGTCGGTCGTGCGGCGGCGTTCGCGCAGCAGCGGGGCGCCGCGGCGGCAGCCGAGCAGCTTGGCGTCCTCGGCGTTGGCGGTCACCACGTCGATGGTGTGGTCGGCGTCGGTGAACAGGATCCCGTGCTCCCGCAGGTGTTCGGTGTGCGAGACCACGTCGGCCGGCAGCTGGGCGACCAGCACGCCGACATGGGGCGGGTAGATGGTGCGCTCCACCATCACGGGGGTGCCGGACAGGGTGCGCAGCCGCAGCGTCACGTACACCTCGGCGCCCGGGTCCAGCCGCAGCTGCTCGCGCTCGGCGGCGTCGGCGGGCCGGCGGATCAGCGACTCCAGCCGGCCGCCCGGCTCCTCGCCCATCGAGCGCGCCCAGTGGGTGAAGCTGAGCAGCTCGGAGAAGCTCTGCACGCGGGCGTTGCCCAGCACCACCCGCCGGGTCCCGCGCCGGGAGGTGACCAGGCCGTCGGCGCGCAGCACCGCCAGCGCCTGGCGCACGGTGCCGCGCGAGACGCCGTAGCGCTCGGCCAGCGCGCCCTCGGCGGGCAGCCGGCCGGCCTCGCCGTAGGCGCCGGTGGTGATCGCCTCGCGCAGGTCGGCCGCAACCCGGCGGTAGAGGGCGCCACCGGCGTCAGGACCGTTCTCCTGGCCCGCCGCGTCCTCCTGGCCGTCCAACTGCATCGCGTTCTCCGTCACGCTCGTTCCCACCGGTTCCCCCTCCCAGATCAAGTGTCCGGCCCACGTTCGCGGCATTGGACGGGTCCGACCCTATCCGTTCGGCGTCGGCCGTTCGCGCACCACATGGGCGGTTATCCACCATCCGGGCAGCACCGTTCCCGCAGCCGCCCCCTGTTCTGGGGCGCCCGTTCACCTTCCCGTCACCGGGGTCCGGCGTACTTGGCGGCGTCGGAGGAAGTTGGCTGGCCAACTTGATGGCCAATCAGGCCCCGACTCACCCCTCCATGTCGCAGCCGCGCACCTGCCGTGCGACCCTCTGCCGCACCTCGATCCAGGAGATCCTCCCGTGACCGTGCACCGCGCCCGTGCCGCCGCCTTCGCGGCAGTGCTGACCGCCGCCGCGCTCTCCCTCACCGCCTGCGGCTCCGCGGGCTCCTCCACCGACAGCAAGGCCGCGGGCGGCAAGGACGCCAAGGCCGCCACCTCCGCTGCCGACTTCGGCGGCATGGACGCCCTGGTCGCCGCCGCGAAGAAGGAGGGCAACCTCCACGTCATCACCCTTCCCCGGGACTGGGCCAACTACGGCCAGCTGATGGACGGCTTCACCGCGAAGTACGGCATCAAGATCGAGGACGAGAACCCGGACGGCTCGAGCCAGGACGAGATCAACGCGATCAACTCCCGCAAGGGCCAGGACCGCGCCCCCGACGTGGTCGACCTGGGCAGCGCCTTCGCGCTGAGCGCCGCCTCCAGCGGCATCCTCGCCCCCTACAAGGTCGCCGACTTCGACAAGATCCCGGCCACCATGAAGGACGCCAACGGTCTGCGCTACAACGACTACGGCGGCTACATGTCGATCGGCTGCGACGCCAAGAAGGTCGGCACCTGCCCGAAGACCTTCGCGGACCTGCTGAACCCCGCCTACAAGGGCATGGTCGCCCTGAACGGCAACCCGACCAAGGCCGGTGCCGCCTTCGGCGCCGTCTACGCGGCCGCGCTGGCCAACGGCGGTTCGCTGGACAACATCCAGCCCGGCATCGACTTCTTCGGCAAGCTGAAGCAGGCCGGCAACTTCAACCCGGTCGAGGCGACCCCGGCGACGATCGAGAAGGGCGAGACCCCGATCACCGTCGACTGGTCCTACCTGAGCTCCGGCTACGCCGACAAGTTCAAGGACAAGGGCATCGACTGGAAGGTGTCGATCCCCTCGGACGGCTCCTACGCCCAGTACTACAACCAGGCGATCAACAAGGACGCGCCGCACCCGGCCGCCGCCCGCCTGTGGGAGGAGTACCTCTACTCCGCCGAGGGCCAGAACGGCTTCCTCAAGGGCTACGCCACCCCGGCCCTGTTCGACGCGATGAAGACTGCGGGCACCCTGGACGCCGCCTCGGTGGCCAAGCTGCCGGCCATCGAGAAGCCCTTCACCACCTTCCCGACCCAGGAGCAGACCGACGCGGCCAAGAAGGTCGTGACCGAGAACTGGGCCAAGGCGATCGGCGGCTGACGATCCATCATGAATGACACGGCTCCCACCCCGGCGCCGTCCCCGGCCGCCGCTGAGACGCTCAGCGGCGGCCCCGGGGCCGTTGCCGCCACGCTTTCACCCCCCACCGCCCCCGGCACCGCCGCGCACGCCCGCCGCCGACGCCCCCGTGGCGGCGCCTGGCTGGCCACCGTGCCGCTGCTGGCCTTCTTCGCGATCGGCTTCGGCCTGCCCGCGCTGGCCATCCTGATCGGCGCCTTCACCACCTCCTCCGACGCCCCCGACGGCGGCGGCACCTTCACCACCGGCAACGTCACCCACTCCCTGCAGGGCGCCTACGCGACCTCGCTGTGGGGCAGTGTGAAGCTCTCCGCGCTCACCGCGCTGCTCGGCACCGTGATCGGCCTGCCGCTGGCCCAGGCGGTGGCCACCTCCCGGTTCCGCGCGCTGCGCGAGGCCGTGATGGCCGGCTCCGGCGTGCTGGCCAACTTCGGCGGTGTCCCGCTGGCCTTCATGTTCGTCGCCACCCTCGGCAACTCCGGTGAGATCACCAAGCAGTTCAAGCTGACCTCGCACGGCTGGAGCCTGTACACCTTCACCGGCCTGTCGGTGGTGTACCTGTACTTCCTGATCCCGCTGATGATCCTCACCATCACCCCGGCCCTGGAGGGTCTGCGGGTGCAGTGGCGTGAGGCGGCGGCCAACAACGGGGCCACCACGGTGCAGTACTGGCGGCATGTCGCGCTGCCGATCCTGCTGCCCTCGCTGCTGGGCGGCTTCGTGCTGCTCTTCGGCTCGGCCTTCGCCGCCTACGCCACCGCCGACGCCATGGTGGGCTCCTCGATCCCGCTGGTCAGCCTGCAGATCGCGGACGCGCTCTCCGGCAACGTGCTGGTCGGCCAGGGCAACGTGGCGATGGCCCTGGGCCTCGACATGATCGTGGTCGCCTGCCTGGTCATGGCGATCTACCTGCCCCTCCAGCGCCGGAGTGCCAAGTGGCTGAGCTGAACCCCCCGATGAACAACCGTCTTTCGAAGGTGCGCTGGGGCCGCGGCACGGTCATGCTGCTCGGCGGCCTGTACTTCGCGGTGCCGCTGGCCGCCTCGGCCTACTTCAGCATCGACAGCCGCAAGGGCATCGACTTCCACGCCTACACCCAGCTGCTGAAGGCCCCCGGGTTCCTGCCGGCCCTGCAGCTCAGCCTGGAGCTGGCCGTGACCAGCGTCGTGGTGCTGCTGCTGGTCCTGGTCCCGGCCATGATCGCGGTCCGGCTCGGCGCCCCGAAGCTGCGCCCGGTGCTGGAGTTCGTCTGCTCGCTGCCGCTGGTGGTGCCGGTCGTCGCCCTCACCACCGGCATCAGCAACGTGCTCGGCTGGGCGCCCAAGCTGCGCGCCACGCCCTTCTACCAGACGCTGATGGTGATCCAGGACCAGAACTTCCCCATCGTGCTGGTCATCGCCTACGTGCCGATGGCACTGCCGTTCGCCTACCGGGCGATCGACGGCGGGCTGCGCGGGGTGGACGTCAAGACCCTGGTCGAGGCGGCCCGCAGCTGCGGTGCCAGCTGGCCGCGCGCGGTCGTCTCGGTGGTCATCCCCAACCTGCGCACCGCGCTGCTCAACGCCTCGGTGATCACCGTGGCGTTGGTCCTCGGCGAGTTCACCACCGCCGCCATCCTCGGCTTCGCGCCGTTCTCGGTGTGGATCAACTCCAACGGCAAGAGCGACGGCCAGATGTCGGTCGCGGTCTCGATCCTGAGCCTGCTGATCGTCTGGATCGTCCTGCTGCTGATGTCCGCCGTCGGCCGCCAGCGGCGCGCCCGGTCCTGATCCCCCGCGCCCCCTCGTACAGCTTCTCCAGGAGTTCACCGCCATGACCACCTCCACTGTCGCCCCGCCCTACGGGGCGCCGCTGCACCCCGGCAGCGCCACCGTCGAGTTCCGTTCGCTGCGCAGGGCGTTCGGCTCGACGGTCGCCCTCGACGGACTCGACCTGACGGTCCACCCCGGCGAGCTGCTGGCCCTGCTCGGCCCGTCCGGCTGCGGCAAGACCACCGCGCTGCGGATCCTGGCCGGCTTCGAGACCCACGACGCGGGCCAGGTGCTGGTCGACGGCGAGGACGTCACCCGTACGCCCGCGCACAAGCGCGACGCCGGCATGGTCTTCCAGTCCTACAGCCTCTTCCCGCACCTGACCGCGGTGGACAACGTCTCCTTCGGGCTCAAGATGCGCGGCCTCGGCAAGGCCGAACGGCGGGCCAAGGCCCAGGAGTTGCTGGAGCTGGTCGGCCTGCCGCAGCGGGCCGGGCACTACCCGCACCAGATGTCCGGCGGCCAGCAGCAGCGCATCGCGCTGGCCCGGGCGCTGGCGCTGCAGCCGCGGGTGCTGCTGCTGGACGAGCCGCTCTCGGCGCTGGACGCCAAGGTGCGGCTCAACCTGCGCGAGGAGATCCGCCGGCTGCAGCAGGAGCTCGGCATCACCACCCTGTTCGTGACCCACGACCAGGAGGAGGCGCTGTCGATGGCCGACCGGGTCGCGGTGCTGCGGGCCGGCCGACTGGAGCAGTGCGCGACGCCCAGCGAGCTGTACGCGCGTCCGGCCACCGCCTTCGTCGCGGAGTTCGTCGGCACCATGAGCCGGATCCCGGCCGTCCGCTCCGGCGACGGCGTCGAGGTGCTGGGCCGGCGCCACCCGGTGGACGGCGTGCTGCCCAGGTCCGGCGCGCTGGACGTGCTGGTGCGCCCGGAGAACGTCGGCCTGACGCCCGGCGGGGACGCCGTGGTCACCGGTGCCAGCTTCCTCGGCGCGGTCACCCGGCTGACCGTCCGACTGTCCGACGGCACCCTGGTCAAGGCCGACCTGCCGACCGAGCAGGCGGCGCAGCTGCCGATCGGCGGCAGCGCTTCGCTGGTGCTGCCCGACCGCCCGGTCCTGGTGGACGTGCGCACCACTGCGGGGAACTGACCATGCCGCTTCCCTCCGCCGTCCTCTTCGACATGGACGGCACCCTGGTCGACACCGAGCACCTCTGGTGGGAGGCGACCGCCGAGGTCGCCGCCGAGGTCGGGTACACCCTCGGTGACTCCGACCTGCCCGAGGTGCTCGGCCACGCGGTCGAGCACACCGCCGCCCACCTGGACTCGGTGGTCACCGGCTCGCCGGGTGCGGCGGTGCTCGGCGAGCGCCTCAACTCCGCGTTCACCAGCCGGGTCGCCGCCCAAGTGGTGCCGCGCCCGGGCGCGCTGGCCCTGCTCGCCGAACTGCGCGACGCCGCCGTGCCGACCGCGCTGGTCTCCGCCTCGCCCCGGCAGGTGGTCGACCTGGTGCTCACCCACCTCGGCCGGGACTGGTTCACCGTCACGCTGGCCGCCGAGGACACCGAGCGCACCAAGCCGGACCCGGCGCCCTACCTGGCCGCGGCCGCCCACCTGGGCCTGGACCCCGCCGTCTGCGTGGCCGTGGAGGACACCCCGACCGGCGTCGCCTCGGCGCACGCGGCCGGCTGCGCGGTGCTGGCGGTCCCGTCCTCGGACGTGGCGATCCCGGCCGGCCCCGGCATCACGCTGCTGTCCAGCCTGCTGCTGGCCGACCTGCCCCTGCTCGCCGGGCTCACCGCCCGGCCCGCAGAATAGCCGGCATGCCCTACCTCCTCCTCACCTTCGCCATCCTCAGCGAGGTCTGCGCCACCAGCTGCCTCAAACTCACCGACGGCTTCAGCAAGTTGTGGCCGAGTGTGGGGGTGGGCATCGGGTACGTGCTGTCCTTCGTGCTGCTCGGCCAGGCGCTGAAGCAGATACCCGTCTCGGTCGCCTACGCCGTCTGGTCCGGCGCCGGCACCGCGGCGGTGGCGGCGATCGGCATGGTCGCCTTCGGCGAGCAGCTGGGGAAGCCGCAGCTGCTGGGCATCGCGCTGATCATCGTCGGCGTGGTGCTGCTCAACCTGCGGGCCACCCACTGACCTGCGTATTAGCGTGGGCCGGGTGACTTCGGGTACGGCACACCAAGGGGCTCTCGGGCGGCTCGGCCGGTTCTGCTACCGGCGTCGGCGGCTGGTGGTCGTGCTCTGGGCGGTCGGCCTGGTCCTGGTGATGGCCGCCGGCTTCGGCTTCAAGGCGCCCGCCGACAACGACTTCACCGGCGGGCGCTCGCAGTCCGCGCAGGCGCAGCAGCTGATCAAGCAGCACTTCCCGGAACGCAGGGGCAGCTCGCTGACCCTGGCGGTGCAGGCCCCCGCCGGGGTCGCGACGCCGGCGGTGCACCAGCGGGTCGACGCGCTGACGGCGCAGTTGGCGGCCGCCCCGCACGTCACCGCGATCCGCTCGCCCTACGCCGTGCCCGGGCAGATCTCGCAGAACGGCACGATCGCCTTCGCGACCATCCAGACCGACACCAATCCACTGCCGGCCTCCGAGGTCAAGCACCTGATCGGGCTGACCCGCGGGGCGAGCGGGTCCGGGGTGGTCTTCGCGCTGGGCGGCGCCGACGTGGTCGGGGCCGAGACCCCCTACGGCGGCGTGTCGGACGCGATCGGCGCGCTCGCGGCGATGCTGGTGATCCTGATCGCCTTCGGCTCGCTGCTGGCGATGGGCCTGACCATGCTGGGCGCGCTGTTCGGCATCGGCAGCGGACTGGCCATCACCTTCCTGCTCGGGTACGTCTTCCCGGCACCCGGGTTCAGCCCGATCGTGGCCACCCTGCTGGGCCTGGGCGTCGGTATCGACTACGCGCTGTTCATCGTCACCCGCTACCGCGAGGCGCTGGCCGAGGGCGTCGAGCCCGAGCAGGCGGTGGTGGTCTCGGTCGCGCGGGCCGGGCGCTCGGTGCTGTTCGCCGGGGCCACCGTGGTGATCGCGATGCTCGGTCTCTTCGTGGTGCAGCAGCGGCTGCTCAACGCCACCGCCGTGGCAGCCTCCGTCACGGTGCTGATGACCATGATCACGGCGGTCACCCTGCTGCCCGCGCTGCTCGGCTTCGCCGGGCGTGGCATCGACCGGTTCAAGCTGCCGTTCCTGGGCCGGACCGGCTCGCGCAGCCCGATGGCCGAGCGCTGGGCCCGGGTGATCCAGCGGCGTCCGGTCACCGGGCTGGTGGCCGGCGCGTCCGTGATGATCCTGCTCGCCGTCCCGGCCTTCTCGATGCGGCTGAGCTTCGAGGACAACAGCACCGAGCCGCACGACACCAGCGGCTACGCCTCGCACCGGATCCTGAGCGAGGGCTTCGGCGCGGGCTTCGACGCGCCGTTCGTGATCGTCGCCGAGCTGCCCGCGGGCGGCTCGGCCGCCACGATGGCGCCACTCGTCGGGGCGGTCGCGAGCACCCCGGGTGTCGCGGCGGTCACCCCGGTGCAGACCAGCCGGGACGGACGGGCCGCGCTCTTCGTCGCCTACCCGACCACCGCGCACCAGGACGCCGCCACCCCGAAACTGCTCGACCGGCTGCGCGGTCAGGTGATCCCCACCGCCGTCACGGGCACCGGCCTGGTGGTCCACGTGGGCGGTCCGACCGCCGGGGACGCCGACTTCGCCGCCGAGGTCGCCGCGCGACTGCCGTACCTGATCGCGGCGGTGATCGGGTTGGCGCTGGTCCTGCTGGTCTTCCTGGTCCGGTCGGTGGCCATCGCCGTGAAGGCCGCGGTGATGACCCTGCTCTCGGTCGGCGCCGCGTTCGGCGTGCTGGTCATGATCGTCCAGTGGGGCTGGCTCGGCTCGCTGTTCGGCTTCCCGACCACCGCGCCGATCACCGCCTGGGTGCCGCTCTTCATCTTCCCGATCCTGTTCGGCCTCTCCACCGACTACGAGGTCTTCCTGGTCTCCCGGATCCGCGAGGAGTACGACGGGGGCGCCGCCACCCGCGAAGCCGTGGCCCAGGGCCTGGGCCGCACCGCCCGGGTGATCACCGCAGCCGCGGCCATCATGGTCACCGTCTTCCTCTCGGTGCTGGCCACCCCCGACATCGCGGTCAAGGAGTTCGGCCTGGGCCTGGCCGTCGCCGTCTTCCTCGACGCCACCCTGGTCCGGATGGTCCTGGTCCCGGCGATCATGGAGCTGCTGGGCAGCGTGAACTGGTGGCTGCCGCGCTGGCTGGACCGACTGCTGCCGCACGTCTAGCGGGATCGGGCCTCGTCCGCGTCCGCCAGCCAGAAGTACAGCGGCGGCATCACCAACTCGATCACCGCCACGAGGCCACGCAATTGCCTCGCACACCTGCGGCCGCCGGGCTAGCCTCGCGACCATGACATCGCACGCTGCTCCGGATCCCCGAATCGGGCCTGCCGATGCCGAGTTGGTCATCCGCCAGGAGACGGACGGCGATCACGTCCCGGTACGCGACCTCCACGCGCAGGCCTTCGGCAACAGCGAACGGGTTCCCCGGCTGGTGGCAGAACTTCGCGTCGCCAAAGCCCCGTTGACGCCGATGTCCTTCGTCGCCACCCTCGATGACCGGGTCGTCGGACACGTCATGCTGAGCGCGGGCCGACTGGACGCACCCAGCCGGCTGGTCGACGTCCTCTCCCTGTCGCCGCTGGGTGTGCTCCCCGAGTTCCAGTGCCAGGGCATCGGCACCCGGCTCGTCCAACACGCCCTCACGGCAGCCGACGCCGCCGCGATTCCGCTGGTCTTCCTGGAGGGTTCGCCCCGCTACTACGGCGGGCGCGGCTTCCGGTCCGCCGAAGCGGCCGGCTTCCGCGCGCCGTCGCTGCGCTATCCCGACGGTGCGTTCCAGGTCGCCCGACTGTCCGCCTACGAGCCGTGGATGACGGGCACCTTCGTCTACTCCGAGACCTTCTGGGCGCTGGACTGCGTCGGCCTGCGCGGTGAACGTCTCCGCGCAGCCCGCGGCGAGGCCTGACGGGCTCCCCAGGGCCGCGCCAGGCAACCTTTGCGCTAGCCAACCTTTGCGCTAGCCAACCCTTTGCACTAGGCAGCCTTTGCACTAGCGGCGTTCGCGGCGGCGCAGCCCCCCGCCAGGGCTCCAGGACTCGATGACCAGGTGATCAGCGGGTCGGCCGACGTAGGTCAGCACGACCTCCTCCAGTTCGATCCGGAAGCGGTCGGACGGCTCGCCGCCCGCCTCGGATGCGGGTGCCTCGATCCCACGACCGCTGATCTTCGCTTCTCCGGCCCAGGAACTCGGATCGTCCTGCGGTGGGTCCACGGTCGGACTGTGCAGCGCGAGCCGCGGATCCCGCCGCAGGTCGGCGGCCTTCACGGAGTCCGGCATCATGCCCACCCAGAGCTGGCCGTCCTCAAACCTCGTCTCGATCCCGCTGATCCGTGGCGCCCCGTCACGGCGCAGGGTCGCCACGGTCTTGTGCTTGCGCACCTCGAACACCTCGTGCACCCGGTACGCGAACTCGGGCTCGGCCGCGACGAACTCACTCCAACTCACCATGACTCCTGGATACCAGCGGCGACTGACATCAGCCCCTGACACGGAGCGTGTCGCGCGCCCCGAGCAGCAGTCAGTCGGATCGGCCGGCCTGCCACCTGGCCCAGTCGAGGGCTTGGCGGACCCGCTCGGTGTCCGGGTCGGTCGGGCCCATGACCTCCTCGGCCTCCCGCAGGATCTCCGTGAGCAGGGCGACGGCCTGGGCGGCCCGCCCCGGGCGGCCGGCCGCGTCCGCCTTGGCGGTCTGCAGGGCGAACCGGCCCCGGGACAGCAGGCCCTCGCGGGTGCGGGCGGTGCCGTGCGCGGCGTTGCGGGCGAGGGCCAGGTCGGCGCTGGTGTGGGTCAGGCGGTGGACCGGGTTGGGCGGCTGGGTGCGCTTGGGCATGCCCGGTGGGACCTGGCCGAGGGCGATCTCGGTGCGACGGTGGATCAGCGGCAGGTCCAGGTGCGGCGGGCCGTCGGGTACGCCGTCGCGCAGCAGGTCGGTCAGGGTGGTCGCGAACAGCGTGCTGCGCAGGCCGGGCGGCGACAGCGCCTTGCGGGTGCGGTCGGCGGCGGTGAGGAGGTTGACGTCGCCGGCCGACGGCAGGTCCAGGGCCAGTCCCGCGAAGCAGCAGTCCAGCCAGGCCAGGCGATGTCGGGCCGGGCTGGACTGCATGAGTTCCAGGACCTGTTGGGCGGACAGGGCGGTGGTCGGCGCATGGTCCTGATCCGTGTCGGGCAGCGCGAAGTGCAGCCGCCGGCCGTCCAGCACACCGTGACCGGCGTAGTAGAAGAGCAGCAGGTCCTCGGTTTCCCTGCACGCCGCCCGCAGCGGCCCCAGCACCTCGTCCGTGCTGCGCGGGTCGTGGATCCGGGTGATCCGGTCCCAGGGCAACAGGCCGGTCGGGCCGGCCAAGGCATCCGCCAACTCGTCGATGGCGCAGTGGGCTTGGGGCAACGCGTCGAGGCCCGGGTCATGGAAGGTGGCTACCGAGACCAGCACGGCCCGGGACTTCCCGGGATCGGGGAGCAGCGGCGGCCAGAACACCTGCGGGTTCACTCCTCCTCGGGGTCCAGGAAGCTTTCCAACCGGTCGAGCAGCACATTGGCGTCGGCGATGCTCTCGGTGTCCAGCTTGAGTTCGGCCCCGTCGGGCCGGTGCAGGGTCAGTGAGACCTTGCCGCCCTTGCGCAGCCTGGCGGCGAGCCAGAGGGTCAACGGCGGCAGCACCAGCGGCCCGAGTTCGGTGGCGTACCGCACCGCATCGGCCACCCCGCCCTGCTCCCCCGGCGCCGGCGCGACCAGCCGGTTCTCGATCCGCCCCCGCAACGCCCCGTCCTGGCTGAGGAACTCGCGCAGCTCGCGGGCGTCGGCGTCGAACTCCTCGGGGTCACCGTCGAAGGCGATGGTGTACTGGGTCACGGATGGTGAGTTCCTCTCAGACGGCCGACGCCAGGCGCCATTCCTCCCGCCAGTATCCGTCGGCGTCGGCGTCCCGTACCAGGTGGGGAGGGGGTCTACGGGACGGGACAGCCAATCGGGTCCTGAGCTGCGGGCTCCGGGGGCACTCAGACGAAGCAGCACACTCACATCCGGAACGGGATCCAGCCAACGTTGGCGAGCCATCGCATGGAATCCCGGTGGGCCGGTGGCGGCATCCGGTACCCAGGCGGCCTCCCGACCCCACTCGTAGGCCGGTCCGCTGCGGTCGTCGATGAACATCAGCGAACCCGAGCCCCATCGGTGGCCGGACGGCGATTGCGCGTAGCTGAGGAAGAAGTACGGATCGCGAAAAAAAGAGGCGACGCCGGCGGGGTGTGCTGTCAGCCACCGCCCCCCGGGAATGCGGTCCAGACGGGCGACAGCTCGAACGGCCGGGTCCGGCCCAGAACGCTGGGTCGCGACCACCTGGCGACCGAACTGGCGGATCCAGTGGACCAGGTCGCTCTCCGAGGTGTCGGCGGGCAGCAGCACCAGGAAGCCGTCACCACTATCCAGCTGCGTCATGGGAGCTTCGTGGCGTCCGGCGCGAAGGCGGACCGCAGCAAGGGTGGACCAGAGCGTGCGCTCGAGGGCGCGCTGCTCTTCCGCTGCGCGAGCCGCGAAGCCCTCGATGTCCACGAGCAGGATGGCGTGGTGCCTCAAGTCGACTGCCTCCCCCAGGCTTTCCAGCCGGTCCACATCGGCCGTGAAGCTCGCCGTCCGGCCCGGCAGCCCCGGCAGGGCCTCGCCGGGGTCCTCGTCCCAGTCGAAGGCCGGCTCGATCTCCGTGAACTCGCTGCCGAGGGCCAGCGAGGAGCGGGCCAGCTCGGTCAGGAACTCGGCCAGCGGCTCGCTCAACGAGCTGACGTCAACGGACTGGTCGTCGTCCTCGGGCAGTTGCAGTGCGGCCAACTGATGCTTCCAGTCCGCACTTTGATCCACCGGGTCGCCCGGCACCGATGCCTGCGCGGAATCCTCCAGGACATCCAGGGCCCAACGGATCAGGTCGCCGGTGACGGCCTCGGGCATGGCTTGGGTCATGATTGCGTCCTCCTCCCTTCTGGTCACTCCGGGCCCTGCCTGTTCTCCGTGCCCTGCTTCTTCTCGGTCAACTGACTGCGGAATCTCGCGACCCGCATGCCCACGGCTTCCCCCGACAGGCCAACCTTGGAGCCGATCTCCGCGTAGGTGAGCCCCTCGGTGATCCCTTGGAAGATCGCGGCGAGCACCCGCAGCCGCTCGCCGGTGAGCTCCGGCGCGACCTCCACCAGCACATCCGTGGCCTCGGCCAGATCCGCTGCGGCAGCGGCCGGCTGGACGGCGGCCGGGCCGGTGGCCGCGAGGGCCTCCCAGTCCTCGGTCAGGTGTTCCCGGGAGGCCACGCCGCGTTCCCGGTACCACCGGCGGTGGACGGCCGGGAAGGCCAGCAGGACGGCGCCGACGAAATAGGAGGCGAGTGAACTCCCGCCCTCCGCCAACCAGCCGCCGCCGATCAATGCCCGCTCGCGGAACCGCTTCCAGGCCTGGGCGACGGCCTCGCCCACCAGTGATGCGCGTTCGTCGTGGTCCTCGCGCAGGACGGCCCGCGCGGCCGCGTCGGTGACGATCGGGCGACCCTGCAGGTAGCACCGCTCGTAGATCTCGCCCCTGCTGATCCAGCGAGTCAGCACCTGGGTGCCGATCTCTATGAGCCGGCGCTCCAACAGCTGGAACGCCGGTCCACACCAATCCTGTTCGGCCAGCTTCTCGACCAGTGCACGGTCGGCCTGCCGTTGTTGCAGCGCGGCCGCTGCGGAGAGCCGACGGCGGTCCGTGGGCCGGGTCGGCGGCGGAACCTGCGCAGTCGACTGGCCATCGGCTTGGGCGGGGCGTGGAGTCTCACCGCTCCGCTCGGCCTGACCCATATGCGCTCCTGGACATCGACGGGAGATCTACCGGACTTCGAGACTGGACTCGAGACTGGCTTCGGGCGACCGCACCGTCGCGACGCCTGCCCGGTGTTATAGGCACCGGCCCACGGCCTCCCAACGTCCGCCGCAGAAATGGTCGGATCGGGCCATCTGTCCGTAGTCCCGTGGGGTTCGCCCGGTGTCGGCGACCTATCTCCGTTCGACCGGATCACCGGCTGTGGAACCATCCCCCTGGAGAGTGGCCATGTCCAGCAGTGACAACCCGCAGAGCAGCGTGTCGGAGGCTTCGGAGCAGGCGGGCGCACCGAACCCGTCCAGCTCCCCGGTGTTGGACGTCCGGGTCTGCGGGATTCGCCTCGTACTCGAACTGCCGGACCGGCTCAATGTGTTGGCGGGCAGCCTGATCATGTCCTCGGCCGGCGCCGCGCTCGGCTACCTCTTCGCGGGGCGGTAGCGCACCTGCGATCAGAGGTCCGGAAACGGGGGTTCCGGCGCCTTCAGCGAGGCTTCGTGCGGCGGCTCGGGCGCGGCAGCAGCGATCACGAAGCGGTCGTCGAAGAGTTGACGGTGCGTCAGGATCTCGTACGGCAGCCGGAGGACGGCTGCGGCCTCGTCCGGGTCGGCGACCGAGCTCAAGGTCTGCTCGACCCAGCCGTAGTGGCCTTGCGGCAGCGACTGCGGGTAGCTGGCGGGCAGCGGGGCGAGGTTGAGGCCGGCGAGGTTGGCGTGGACCACAGGGTGGTCGACCGGAGCTACCGGGAGGACTGCTGCGCCCGCGACGCCCGCCAGCAGCGGAGCCAGCTGCCCTGCTCCGGGGCCGGCCAGCGTCACCCGGATTCGGTAGCAGGGCGCTGCCAGGCGGCGAGCGGCCTGCTCGAGTGCGGCGGCGGCCTGCTGGGCGGCCGGGTCGCCCGGCAGGATCTGCGGCCAGGGCGGGGCGGTGTGGCCGGGGGTGGCGAGCCGGCGGTACTCGGCGGCGTAGCGGGCCAGTTCGGCGAGCTCGGCGGGGGCCGACTGGACGGGTTCGAGTGCGACGGAGAGGACGGTGCGCTCGGCTCGGGCAGCCAGCGCGGCCAGGGCGGCCCAGACCGGCTCCCAACTCTCTCCTGTGGCGACCAGCGGGTCGGCGAGGACGGCGTGGCTGCGGTCGCTGTCCGGTCGGCGCATCGGCAGGGCGGTGAGCCGCTTGCGTACCTCGACGACCTCGTGCGCCGGGTCCACCGGGCGCAGCTCGGCCAGCAGTTCGGCCGAGTCGGTGATGGGGCGGGCGACCAGGTGAGCCGGCAGCGCCGCCAACCGCTTGCGCAGGGCCAGCCCCTGACTGAGCGCTTGCTCAGAGCCGGCCGCCACCACCTGCCCCAGCAGCACGGCCCGCACCGAGCCGGTGCCCGGCTCGGTGACATACCGCAGGTCGAACCGGCTCCCCTCACCCGGGCGGCACTGCGCCCGCAGCCAGGCCAACTCGGCGGCCACGGCCTGGCGGCGACGCTCCTGCTCCGGCACGTCGGCGTAGCCGCGATGCCCGCCCAGCGCCCGGGCCGGGGCCAGCCGCAGGCCGACCCAGGCCCAGCTACCGGCGGGGGTGACGTGCAGCAGCACCCCGTCGCCCGCGCCCACGCTCGTACCCACGACGCCCCAGCCCCCTTACGACTGGGCGGGGTCGGTCCAGTTCCCACCGATGGTCGGCGGATCCTGCGGCGGCGCCTGCGGCGGAATCGGCGCCTGCAACGGAGGCTGTCCGGCGGACGGGCTCGGCACCGCCCGCGACAGCGGCGCCCCAGCGGCGACGCCACCCGGCACCGGCGCCACCCGCGGGTACTCCGGCTGCGGCGGCCGGCCGCCGCCGAACCCGAACTCCGCAGTCACCACCTGCCGTTCGACCGCCGTCACCAGCCCCTCGCGGCAGACCGAGTGCACCGCCTCGCGCATCGCCCGCACGTTCTCGGTGCGCAGCATCGCCCAGGCGAGGTCGGCCTGGCCGAAGATGCCGCCCAGGGTGTCGCCGAGGAAGCGCCCGATCAGCCGCCAGCCGCGCCGGGTGCGCCACATCTGCCAGCCCAGGTAGAGGCTGTCGCCGTAGCGGAAGACCGAGATCACGGCCTCGCAGTCGCCATTGCTGAAGGCGAGCCGACTGTTCGCCTGCTCGGCGCCGTAACCGGTGGCCAGGCGACGGTAGTTGACGCCGAGCGGGAAGCCGCGCCGAGCCGCCACGCCACAGATCTTGTAGTAGGTGGACTGCACGTCCTGCTCGCTGCGGTCGTGCAGCAGCACCCGCCACTCGGCGATCGGCTCGGTGAGCTTGGCGAAGAGCAGCACCAGCAGGAAGACCAGCGGAGTGTCGATCAGCACGACCGCCAGGAACCCCAGATCCGGGCCGCTGCTCCGGCCGTAGTAGTCGGTCTCGCCAGAGTTGATCAGCGAGATCGCCAGGAACGGGATCTGGACCAGGAAGACGATGAAGGCGACGATCGCCGCCCGCTGCCAGAGCCGGAAGACCGTCTGTCCGGAGACCCGGTCGTCCAGCGACACCTCGACCGCTTCGTGGCGCAGGGTCTTGTCCAGATAGGCGCTGTTGCCGTCACCACCCACCCAGCCGGGAATGGGCAGCGCGTTTCCGTTGAGCATGTGTCCCCCGATGCGACATACCGTCAACTGCGCAGAGCATCGTGGCACATCACTGACGCTCTGTCACCTCGCGTGACCACGCGAGGTGACAGAGCATCGGCGCTCTGAGTGAGCGCTTGCTCAGCCCAAGGCTCCGAGCAAGCGCTTGCTCAGAGCCCCCCAGCGCCCTGAGCAAGCGCTCACTCAGGGCTCCCCCGCCCCGTCACCCCCAAGCAAGCGCTCGCTCAGAGTCCCCCAACGCCCTGAGCAAGCGCTCACTCAAAGCGCTCCGCCCGCCCACAATCCTCAGAGCGCCCCCAGCACCCCCGGCAGCTCCGCGATCGATCCCAGAACGTGCGTGGCCCCGTCGGTGCGCAGCCGCTCCGCCCCGTGCGCACCGGTGAGCACACCGGCCACCACCGAGGCGCCCGCCCGGGTGCCGGTCAGCATGTCGTAGCCGGTGTCACCGACCACCGCCATCTGCCGCACCGAGTCGGTCCCGGTGCGCAGCAGCGCGGTGAGCGCCATGTCGGGGTACGGGCGCCCGCGGCCCGCATCGGCGGGGCACAGGGTCAGGTCGGCGATCTGCTCCCAGCCCAGCGCGCCCAGGATGCGGTCCTGGGTGGCCCGCGAGAAGCCCGTGGTCAGCACCACCTTGCGCCCGGAGGCCCGCAGTTCGGCGATCGCCTCGGCCGCGCCGGGCAGCGGCGCGCAGTACCCGGCCGTCACCAGCTCGTCGTAGGCCTGCTCGAAGGCGGCGTTGGCCTGCTGGGCCTTCTCCTCCTCGCCGAACAGGTGCCGGAAGACGGAGATCTTGGACTCGCCCATGGTGGCCCGCACGTGCGCGAGCATCGGCTCGTGCTCGGGGCTGCCGGGCTGCACGCCCAGCGCGGTGGCGGCGGCATTGAAGGCCTGCTCGACCAGGCCGTCGTCGGCCACGGTGGTGCCGGCCATGTCCAGGACCACGAGCCGGATGTCGGAGGTGCTCATCAGTGAAGTGCCTTTACAGGTTGAGGAGTCTTTATGAGGTTCAAGGTTCAGGAGTCGTTAGAGGTTGAGCAGCTCAGCGGTGGATTCGGCGATGGCCGGGGAGCAGGTCATGCCGCGGCCGCCCGGTCCGGTGACCAGCCAGACGCCGTCGCGGACCTGTTCGCGGTGCACCACCCGGCTGGTGTCGACGCACTGCGCGTACACCCCGGCCCAGCGGCGGCGGATCCGCGGCAGCGGGCGCCCGAGCAGTTCCTCGGCCACGCCCACCAGGTGCTCGTACGGCTCCTCGACCACGTCGAAGTTGAACGGGTGCTCGTACTCGTGGGTGTCGCCGATGGTCAGCGAGCCGTCCCGGCGCTGGACCAGCAGCAGCTGCATCTTGTGCTCGGCCGCGACCGGCGGCTGCGGCTGGCCGGCCTGCAGCGCGTCCAGTGCGGTGCCGGCGTAGGCGGGGTAGTAGCGGAAGCTGTCACCGTCGGCGACGGCGGTGGTCAGCGGCTCGTCCAGCGGGTCGGTCTGCATCATCTGCAGTCGGACCCGGCGGACCGGCAGCTCGGGCACCAGCTCGCGGACCAGTCCGCCCAGCCAGGCGCCGGTGCAGAGGATCACGGCGTCGCCGGTGTGCGTCTGGCCGTGGTCGTCGCGGACCGCCCGCTCGCCGACCACCTCGCGGACCTCGCGCCCGGGCAGGAAGGTGTAGCGGCCGCTGGCCAGCAGTGCCTGGCGCAGTGCGCGCTGGGCGGTGCGCGGCTCGACGGCGCCGTCCCGCTCGCACCACAGGGCGCCGAGGAAGGTGCCGCGCAGGGCGGGGTTGACGGCGCGGGTCTCGGCGGCGTCGAGCAGTTTGAAGCCGCGGGACGCGGCCTCCGGCAGGCTCAGCGCCTGCTCGGCGACGGCGAGTTCGGCCTCGGTGCGGGCGACGGTGAGGGATCCGGACGGCCGGAAGCCGAGCTCGGGCACCCTCGCCCCGATGCCCTCCCACAGCTCGCGGGCTCGCAGCGCGGTGGCCAGCTCCTCCCCACCGGCCCGGCCGCCGACCCAGACCAGGCCGAAGTTGCGCACCGAGGCGCCGCGGGCCTCGGCCTCGCGCTCCAGGTGGATCACCTCGTGGCCGCGCTCGACGGCCTGCCAGGCATGCATGGTGCCGAGCACGCCCGCTCCAACGACTATGACTCTCATGGCGACCAGGCTGCGTGGCCCAAGTGACCAGGGGGTGTCCAGTCGGCGACCTCAAAGCCAATAATCATCAAGTTGTACAGACAACAGGCCTCGCCAACCTGAACAACTGGACTACCTCAGCACCCGGGCCCGCAGGTAGTTGCGCCGGCCGAAGTGCGGCTCGTCCACCGCGGTGAGCTCCTCCACCTGGAACCGGTAGAGCGCGGCCGCACCACCGCCGGCCAGGAACTGTTCGCGCACCTCGGGATCCTGGGCGAAAGTCGGGTAGCGCCCCTGATAGGCCGCCAGCGCCGCCTCGGCGTGCTGCCCCCAGGCCTCGCCGGCCCGTCCGGTCAGCTGCAGCCCGCGCAGCTGCTCGCCGAAGACCGGCGGCGGCAGGAAGACCGTGGCGGCGGCTCTGGCCTGCTCGGCCAGGTGCAGGCTGTGCCGGGTGGAGCGCTCGCTGACGAAGTAGAGCACCAGGTCCTCGTCGAAGGCGTAGAAGGCGAGGTTGGCGTGCGGGCCGTGCTCGGGGCCCGCAGTGGCCAGGGTGAGCACCATCGACTCGGCCAACAGGCCCTCGACGCCCTTGCGGAGTTCCTCGGCGGGCCAGTCGCCCTGGGTGACTTCGAGCTGGTACGGCATGGCGCGTCCTTAGGAATCTAGGCAGTCCTTCGACGGACGGAGCGGACGGATCAGAACCACGACGGGCGTCTCATGCTGCTCCCGCGACCACACCCGCACAAGGCTCAGGCCGGGTCGACGTCCAATCGTCGACCCGGCCCGAGGCTCACACCATGCCCTCCCCCGCCGGGGAGGCGCTACGTCTGCGGCACGCTACGTCCGCGGCGCGCTACGTCTGCGGCACCGCCGGCCCCGCCCCGAGGAACGGCCCCAGCGCCCCGGTCCGCAGCCGCTCCACCAGCGGCGCGACCCGCCCGGCCGCCACCGCCAGCAGGATCCCCACCAGCAGCCCGACCAGGGCGCCGACCAGCACGTCGTGCGGGTAGTGCACGCCCACCCAGACCCGGGAGGCGCCCATCAGCACCGCGGCCACCAGCGCGATCCAGCCGATCCAGCGATACGCGAACCAGAGCGCGGCCGCCGCCGCGAAGGCGATCACCGTGTGGTTGCTCGGGAACGACCAGTCCCCGGCACCCGGGCAGGCCTCCAGCGAGACCGTGCCGAGCTGCTGGCAGGGCCGGACCTCCTGCACCACGCTCTTGAGCACCGAGTTGGCGACGTAGGCCGCCACCACGATCAGCGGCGCGGCCAGCACCCGGGCCATCACCACCGAGTCGGCCCGCCTGGCCTGCCACCAGGCCAGCAGCATCAGCACGGCGAAGACGCCGAGCCCCAGCGCGGACCAGGTCTTGATCATCTGGTCCAGCCAGTGCGGTGCGTCGTCGGCCCAGCCGTTGACGGTCCGGTAGAGGCCGCCGTCGATACCGCTGCCGTCGTAGGCGAGCAGTGCGGCACCGGTGGGAGAGGTCGCGGTCACCTGGCATCACCGTCGTTGCGGCGGGCGGCCTTGCGGGCGCGGAACAATTCGAGAGCAATCGGAATCACAGAGACAACTACTACCAGACCAATGATGGGCAACAAGTATTGGTCGATATTGGGAACGGAGGACCCCAGCCCGTATCCGGCCAGCACCACGCCGACCACCCAGATCGTGCCGCCGATCACCTGCCAGAAGGTGAAGGTGCGCTGCGGCACCTCCAGCACGCCGGCCAGCGGGTTGAGCACCGTACGCACCACCGGGATGAACCGGGCCAGCACGATGGCCTTGCCGTAGCCGTACTTGGCCAGCAGTTCCTCGGCCCGGTCGACGCCCTGCTGCAGGCTCTTGCGCTTGCTGCGGGCCAGCAGCGCCCGTCCGCCGCGCTTGCCGATCAGGTACCCGATCTGGGCGCCGACCAGTGCGCCGGCCAGCGCGGCCAATATCACCTGCCAGAGCACCAGGTGCGGCCCGCTGTGGGTGCCGGAGACGCAGAGCAGTCCGGCGGTGAACAGCAGCGAGTCGCCGGGCAGGAAGAACCCGACCAGCAGGCCGGTCTCGGCGAAGAGCACGGCGGCGATGCCGAGGGCCCCGAAGGCGGCCAGCAGGGACGACGCATCGAGCACGTTCACCGCGAGCTGGGAGGAGGCGGAGAGCACGGTTGGCGGACCTCTCATACTGGTGGAGGCGGTCCTGCGGAACGCGCCCCGACCGTCTACAGTGACGTAGACGGTCTACACGACTGTAGACGACGACTGGAGGTCACGTCGACATGCCGGAACTGCCAGCCGCGCGCCGCCCGTCCGGGGAGCTCGAAGCCCAGGTGCTGGCCGCCCTCTGGGCCGCCGACCAGCCGCTCACCCCACAGGACGTGCAGCTGGCCCTCGGCGGTGAGCTGGCCCGGACCACCATCGCCACCATCCTGGCCAGGCTGCACGACAAAGGCACCGTCGAGCGGACCCGCGCCGGACGCGCCTACGCCTACACCCCGACGGTCCAGGACCCGGCCGGTCTCGCGGCCCGTCGGATGCGCACCGAGCTCGACCGCGAGCAGGACCGTTCCACCGTGCTGGCCCGCTTCGTCTCCGACCTGTCCGACGACGACGAGCGGCTGCTGCGCGAGCTGCTCGGCGACGGACCGGCCGGCGAGGGACCCACCGATCCGGTGTCCGGCGGCCGCGCGTGATCCTCGCCGTCTGGGCCCCCTTCCTGGTCCCCTTCCTCGCCGCCCCGGCCGCCCGGCTGCTTGCCGACGCGCTGCCGCCCCGGGCCGCCGCCTGGGTGCTCGGCGCCACCGGCGTGCTGCTGGCCGGGGCCAGCGCCGCCTCGCTCGGGCTGCTGGTGGCCGGCGGACTGCTGCGGATCCCGGCCGTCGCCGCGCTCGGCCACCTCTCGGTGCCCTGGCTCGCCGACGCCTCGCCGACCACCGTGGTGCTGGCCACCTTGGCCGCGGTCGCCCTGGTGGTCACCGGCGCGCTGACCCTGCGCACCGCCCACCAGCAGTACAGCGACCTGCGCCGGGCCCGCGCCGCGCTCGGCCTGGACCCGACTCGGACGGTCGAACCCGAGTGGCGCCGCCCGCTGACGCTGCTGCGCCGGGCCGCCGCGGCCGTCGGCCTGCCGACCGCCGGTCCGGGCCGGCCCGCCCCGGGCCACCCGCTCGCCGTCCTCGACGACGACCGCGCGGACGCCTACGCGCTGCCGGGCCGCCCCGGCCGGATCGTGGTCACCGCCGGCATGCTGCGGGCGCTGCCGGCCCCCGAACGGGCCGCGCTGCTGGCCCACGAGCGGGCCCACCTGACCTCCCGTCACCACCTCTTCCTGGCCGCCGCCGAGTACACCGCCGTGCTCCACCCGGCGCTGCGCCAGCTGCGCACACCGCTCGGCTTCCACCTCGAGCGCTGGGCCGACGAGGACGCCGCCCGCTCGGTCGGCGACCGTGCGGTGACCGCCCGCGCGGTCGGCCGGGCCGCGCTGGCCGCCGCCAAGGCACCGCGCCGCGACCGGCCGCTCCTGGCCCCCGCCGCCGCGACCGGTCCGGTCCCCCGACGGGTGGCCGCGCTGCTCTCGCCGCACCGCGGCACCCCGCCCGACTCGGTCGGCCGACGCCGCCGCACGGTCGCCGCGCTGGCGCTCACCGCCTGCCTCGCGGTCAGCGCGGCCGCCACCGCCGACGCCACTCGGGACCTGCACCACGCCGTGGAGAGCGCCCAGTTGCAGGGCGACCAGGAGCACTGACGCCGACCGCACGGAGTGCACGGCGGTTCGCACCGGCTCGCCGACCCCGACACGCGCCCCCGCTGCCGACGACCGCCACCACACCGCACTGACCTGCAACGTTCCCCGGCTCACCGGCGCGGAGCCGGTCCGCAGCGCGCCCGGCGCCCGGCCCGGCGCTCCGCCGACGGTCACGCCCCGTCCTAGAAGGTGCGCCCGAGACGGCGTCAACCTCCCCCGCTCGTGCAAGGATCGCTCGACCGATCGACCACCCGCACCCGTACGCTGTGGGCGACAGGACCGCCAGGGCCTGCCCCGGCCGGGAGCGGAGCCTTCAGACGCGGCGAGGGGAGCCACCATGCGAGAGACCGCGCACCTGGGCCGGACCGACAGCGCCCTCGGCCGTCCGCCCGCGGAGTCGACCCACGAGCAGGTGGTCACCGGCGAGATCCCACGCCAGGCTCCCCGGCCGGAGATCGGCGACTCCTGGGAGCGGCTGCGCCGCCTCGGCCTGGACCCCGAACGCGGCCGCGACCCCGAGCACCTGAGCACCGCCGAGATCGAGCACCGGCGCCGCGCCAGCGGCCTCGACGCGGTGATGCCCACGCTGCGCGGCACCCTGCTCGACCCGGTCACCGACCTGCCGTTGATCCTCGCCGTCGCCGACTCCTCGGGCACCCTGCTCTGGCACGAGGGCCCCCGCCAACTGCGCCGCAGCGCCGACCTGATCGGCTTCATGACCGGCGGCCGCTGGGGCGAGGAGTCGGTCGGCACCAACGGCATCGGCACCGTGGCCCGCACCGGGCGGCCGCTGCGGGTCCACTCCACCGAGCACTACGTCCGCAACCAGCACGCCTGGACCTGCGTCGGCGCCCCCGTCCGTGACCCGCGCACCGGGCGGGTGGCGGGCGTGGTGGACCTCAGCGGCCCGGCCCGCGGCGTCCACCCGCAGCTGCTGGCACTGGCCGTCACCGCCGCCCGACTGGCCGAAACCGAGCTGCGCGCCGCCCAGTTGGAGTCGCTGCACCGGCTGCGCACGGTCGCCGAGCCGGTGCTGGCCCAGGCCTCCGGCCCCGCCCTGGTGGTGGACCGGGACGGCTGGACGGCCGCCACCGCCGGCCTGGCCCCGGTCAACCGGCTGCGGCTGCCCACCGACGGCTGGGGTTCGGCCCCGGTGCACTGGCTGCCCTCGCTGGGCGACTGCGCGGTCGAGCCGCTGGCGGACGGCTGGCTGGTACGGCCGTTGACCGGCTCGCCGCAGGCCGTCTCCGAGCAGTCGGCGGGCGCCCGGCTGGTGCTCGACCTGAGCAGCGGGGACCGTCCCGAGGTCTCGGTGCGCGGCGGGGCGGGCAGTTGGTCGCACCAGCTGAGCCCGCGGCACGCCGAGCTGTTGCTGCTGCTGGCCACCCATCAGGCCGGGCGGACAGCGGCCCAGCTGGCCGAGGGCCTGTTCGGCGACCCGACCAGAACGGTCACCGTCCGGGCCGAACTCTCCCGACTGCGGCGGTACCTGGGCGGGCTGCTGGAGCACCGGCCGTACCGCTTCGCGGAGTCGGTGCAGGTGGAGGTGGTCCGCCCGCAGGACCCGTACCAGCTGCTCGCGGCCTCCTCGGCCCCCGGCATCCGCCGCCTGCGCGCCCTGCTCGACAGTGGCACCGCCCTGCTCCCGGGCTGCCGCACCGTGGGCGCCCTGGCCGACACCCTGCCCACCCAGATCCCCAGCCCCAGACAGCCGGACGAGACCGACTGACCGCTGGGCGGCGAGCCGAGGCGGGGCAGGGGCCCGCGGAACCTGCCCTAGTCCTCCCCGAAGAGCAGCGCCGAGAGCTGGTCGTCGGTCGGCCCGCAGTCCGGTTCGGCGCCCTCCGGCACCTCCAGATAGGTGCGGTCCAGCCAATCCCGCACCCGCGGTGCGGATGCCTCCAACAGGGCGCTGCCATAAGGGGATTCCAGGGCCAGGTGCAGGGTCGCACCGTGGCACGGGCAGTGTGCGGGCCAGAGTCGGACGTCTCCCTGCCCGGTCAGGCCACGCAGGCCGTCGCGGAGCAGTTCCCGGGAGAAGACCCAGTCCACCTCGTCCGGACGGCCGAGGTGGAAGGTGACCAGTACCTCGTAGGGGCGTTCCGGTTCGTACCGGAAGCGGGTGGGCACGGTGCCGACCTTGTCCCGGCCCAGCGCGATGCGCAGGGTCAGGACCTCCTCCACCGGCAGGGCCGGACGGAAGGGCACCGGCCGGACCTGCCCGGCCTGGAACGGGGCTCCGCTGCTGGCGGACAGTGGATCGCGCGGCATGGCTGATTCTCCGAGGCGAGACGGGACGGCCCAGCGTGCTCGACCGTCGTGCCCTGCCGCAAAGGTTGCAGGGGGTTGCAATGCCTGCTCGACAGGCTGCTCGACGCCGCTGGGTAGCCACTCGGCCCGGCTCCGGCCCGCCCTCGGGCCGCCTGGTCCGCTCCCGCGTTCGGGACGATCCATCCGACGGTACGTCAGTTTTCGTCGCCAGGTGGCCGGTCCGGCCGATTGATGCTGGCCGGTTCCGGCCTCGCGCGGCAAGCCGGCGCCGACCACGCCGGTCACGCAGCGCCGTCACGCTGGTACTCTCGTCACCCTGTCGATACGGGTGGGCCACGGGGGAAGCGGGCTCACCGGAACCGACGGCCCACCAGGGCCGGGCGGTTCACCCGGCAACGACGGTTCGTCAGGCCTCCGGCGCCACGAGGCCTAAGCAGGGTAGCGGCAGTCGGCCGGGGAGGCCGACTGGGGAGGAGAGGAGTCCGGTGACGCACCGGGAGAGCACCCCTGCGGCCGCGCGGCGGACCGCCGACCGGCCGGAGCTGCCGCCGCTGCCGCACGGTCGGCACAGCCGACCGAAGCCGGTCGGCGGCCAACTCAGGCTGCCCGCGATCAAGGTCTCCGGCGCGGCGATGGCGATGTCCACCGTGGTGGGCATCAGCATCGCCACCACCTGGCTGATCAGCGCCCAGCAGCGGGTCGGCTACGGCGTGCGGATGTCCACCGTGGGCGCCACCCCCACCGGCCCGACCGCGCCCGGTCAGCCGGCGCCGTCCGGCGCCCCGGTGGGGCCGCTGGCGGGCGGGGCCGCGGGCTCCGGCGCCCCGGTGGGCTCGGCGACCAGCCCGGCGCCGATGCCGCGACCGGTCGGCGGGGGCACGAGGACCAGCGGGGGCACCGGGACCACGACCGGGTCGGCCGCACCGGTCGGCCAGCCGGTCGGCCCAGCGCACGCCGGGCCCTCCGCGCCCACCACCGACGGCGCGCACCCCCCGACTGCTCCCGCCAGCCCCCCGGCAGCCGGCGGCCTCGCGGACGGGCCGCTGCCCTCCGGGACGGCGCCCGGCCTGCTCTCGCAACCGGCCCCCAGCAGCACCGGATCGGCCGGCACACCGGCCGGCTCGAGCCCGTCGACCACGCCGACCCCGCGGCCGACCATCTCCGCGGGGACGGTGCCCACCATCGCGCCCAGCGTGCTGCCGACCGCCACGGCCACCGGCAAGCCCGGCTCGACGCCCGCGGCCACGCCCAGCGGCGACACGAGCGGGAAGCCCACGCCGTCCGTTCCGATCCCGCCGGCCCGCACGCCCGTCCCCTCGCCCGCGCCGATCACACCGGTGGTCCCGGCGCCGCGCCCCTCCCCCGAGGCCACGGACAGCACCGACGTCACCGGCCTGGCCGACCTGGCCGAGTTCGCCGACCTCGCCGGCCTCCGGGACCTGCCCGGCAACACCGGCGCGGACGCGGACGCCGACGCGGGCGCCGAGGCCCTGATCCTCACCGGCCAGGGCAGCACCACCGACCCCGCCGGCCTCGGCCGCCGCCACACCGTCACCCTGACCGTCACCGAGCCGCTCGCCGCCGCGGAGGTCGAACTGCGCCTGGACCGCGCCGACGCCACCGCCGGCGCGATGACCTGGAGCACCCTCCCCGGCGCCCGGGTGACGCTCCTTCAGGACGGCTCCACCCTGGTCTACCGCTTCGCCCCACCCCCCGGCGAGGACGTCCAGCCCGGCACCTACACCTTCACCGTGCAGGACTCCCGCGCGGCCGCCCCCGGCATCCGCGACGCGGGCAGCGGCTGGACCGCCTCCGGTTTCGCCCTGCACCACCCCCAGGCGGTCGCCGCCCACGGCGGCTTCGCGCTGGAGAACACCGCCAAACCACAGCCCGTCAGCCCTTTTGCCCCCAAGCGCTAACCCCACTACTACGCCCCCTTGGCTAGGCTGAGCGCATACCGGCGCGTCACGGCGCTCGCTCGGGTGTCCGCGCGCCGGTGGTTCGGACCCGTACGCCGCCGCAGCGTCTTGGTAGCCGCTCAGCCGAGGAGGATCACGTGACCACCGCCCTGACTCAGGGGGCGAATGCCCCGCTGTCTGCCGTCCGGGTGAGCGTGGAGGTGACTGCCCCTCAGCGACTGGACGTCTCGGGCCTGCTGCTCACCGCGGCCGGCAAGGTCCGCTCCGACGCGGACCTGGTCTTCTTCAACGCCCCGCGCGGCCCCGGCGTCACCCACCGCCCGGCCAGCGGTTCGGCGCCGGACGCGATCACCGTGGACACCTGGGCGGTTCCGGCCGATGTGGCCAAGATCGTGGTCGCCGCCAGCCTGGACGACCCGGCCGCCACCTTCGCGGGCACCGAACCGACCGCGACCATCCGCGACGCCGACACCGGCCGGGTGCTGACCACCTTCACCCCGCCCCGACTGACCCGTGAGACCGCCCTGGTGGTGGTCGAGATCTACCGGCGCGGCGCCGAGTGGAAGGTCCGCGCCGTCGGGCAGGGCTACGCCAACGGGCTGGCCGGGATCGCCACCGACTTCGGCGTCTCGGTGGACGAGCCGGGACCGGCCGAGATCCCACCGATGCCCGACTACGCCCCGCCGGCGCCGGCCGGCTCACCCACCGCGCAGGCCCCGCAGGCCCCGCTCGCGCCGCCGGCCGCCCCGCCGCGCCCGGCCACCCCGCCGAACGTCCCCCGCACATCCCCACCGCCCCTGCCGCGCCCCGGATCAACCTGGACAAGGGCCGGGTCAACCTGGTCAAGGGCGGCTCGGTCTCGCTGGTCAAGAACGGGCGCCCGCTGCTCAGTTCGGTCCGGCTGGGGCTCGGCTGGGAGCCGGCCGGCCACGGCCGCAACATCGACCTGGACGCCTCCTGCATCGTCTTCGACTCCAAGCGCGAGCGGCTGGAGACCGTCTGGTTCATGAAGCTGAACGTCTTCAACGGCGCCATCCAGCACACCGGCGACAACCTCACCGGCGCCGGCTCCGGCGACGACGAGGCGATCGACGTCCACCTCGAGAGCCTGCCCGCCGAGGTCTGCGGTCTGGTCTTCGTGATCAACTCCTTCTCCGGCCAGCGCTTCACCGACGTGCGCAACGCGTACTGCCGGCTGCTCGACGCCAGCTCCGGCGACGAGCTGGTCCGCTTCGACCTCACCAACGCCGAACCGCACACCGGGGTGGTGATGTGCAAGCTGGTCCGCCAGTACTCCGGTGAGTGGGTGATGACCGCGATCGGCGAGTACGTCGACGCCAAGACCGCCCGCGGCATGGTCAAGCCCTCGGCCGCACTGCTCTGACCAGCGCGGCTACCGACAGATTCCCGCTCGACCGGTAACCCCGGGTAGACTCGGCCGCTTGCACCAAGCCGGTGCCCAGTCGGTAATCCGAGGTCAGTGACACGTGAGTCAGCCCATGTCCATCACCACCGCGCAGCTCCTCGACGAGGCCGGCCGCCGCCGGACCTTCGCCGTGATCAGCCACCCCGACGCCGGTAAGTCCACCCTGACCGAGGCGCTGGCCCTGCACGCCCGGGCGATCACCTCGGCCGGTGCGGTGCACGGCAAGGGCGACCGGCGCGGTGTGACCTCCGACTGGATGGAGCTGGAGCGCGAGCGCGGGATCTCCGTCACCTCGGCGGCGCTGCAGTTCGGCTACCGCGACCGTGTGATGAACCTGGTCGACACCCCGGGCCACGCCGACTTCTCCGAGGACACCTACCGGGTGCTCGCGGCCGTGGACTGCGCGATCATGCTGGTCGACGCGGCCAAGGGCCTCGAGGAGCAGACCCGCAAGCTGTTCGCGGTCTGCCGGCACCGCGGCGTCCCGGTGATCACCTTCATCAACAAGTGGGACCGCCGGGGCCGCGAGGCGCTGGCCCTGCTGGACGACATCGAGACGATCCTCGGCATCACCCCCGTCCCGATGGTCTGGCCGGTCGGCACCGCCGGCAACCTGCGCGGCGTGGTGCGGGCCGAGGACACCGACCACATGCTGCGCTACACCAAGGTCCCCAGCGGCACCCACGCCGCGCTGGAGGAGACCCTGACCGCCGCCGAGGCCGCCGAGCAGGAGGGCGAGCTCTGGGAGACCGCGCTGGAGGAGCTGGAGCTGGTGCTCTCCTCCGGCCCCGGCTACGACCAGGAGGCCTTCGAGGCGGGCAAGATCAGCCCCGTCTACTTCGGTGCCGCACTCACCAACATCGGTGTGAAGCTGCTGCTGGACGCCGTGGTGGAGCTGGCCCCGGCGCCCAGCCCGCGACCGCTGGCCGCGGGTGGCGCGCGCGAGGTGGCCGAGGACTTCTCCGGTCTGGTCTTCAAGATCCAGGCCAACATGGACCCGGCGCACCGCGACCGGATCGCCTTCGTCCGGGTCTGCTCCGGCGTCTTCGAGCGCGGTATGAACGTCACCCGCGCCGCCAGTGGCCGCTCCTTCGCCACCAAGTACGCCTCCACCGTCTTCGGCGCCGAGCGCACCGTGGTCGACACCGCCTACCCCGGTGACGTGGTCGGCCTGATCAACGCCAGCGCGCTGCGGGTCGGCGACACCCTTTACGCGGGCAAGAAGGCCGACTTCCCGGCGCTGCCCGCGTTCGCCCCCGAGTACTTCGCGGTGGCCCGCCCCAAGGACATCAGCCGCTCCAAGCAGTTCCGCAAGGGCGTCGCCCAGCTGGACGAGGAGGGCGTGGTCCAGGTGCTGGTCTCCGACCGACGCGGCGACCAGGCCCCGGTGATGGCCGCCGTCGGCCCGATGCAGTTCGACGTGGTGCTGCACCGGATGGCCAACGAGTTCTCCTCGCCGATCACCCTGGACCGGCTCTCCTACCAGCTCGCCCGGGTCACCGACCCCGACGGCGCCGCCGAGCTCGCCAAGGCCCGCCTCACCGACGCCGAGGTCCTCACCCGCCGCTCGGACAACGCCCTGCTGGCCCTGTTCGCCGACAAGTGGCACCTCAACGCCTTCCAGCGCGCCAAGCCGAACATCTACCTCCAGCCCCTGATCGCCACCGCGGACTGACCCTCCCCGAACGGGTGACGCCAGGCCGCTTCCGCCTCCCCGGCGAAGCGGCCTGGCTAGTCTTACCGCGACCCGCGGAAGGAGGCATCATGAGTGCTATGACACATGAGCAGCCGGCTCAGGGGGCGCTGCCCGAGGACGAGATCCTCCTGGAGGCGTTCCTCAGCCTGGCCACTCCTGAAGGCTTCCGAGCCGAGCTCATCGATGGAGAGGTCACCTCCAGCAAGCCCCTCCAGGACCGCATCGCCAAGCGCCACGGCTACGCCCTCGCGCGGATCCCGCTCTACCTCCTCATCGACGGCGAGGAGTCCGCCGTCGCCCTCTTCTCCGCCCCAGAGGGCGAGGAGTACACCGAGAACCACGGCGTCGCCTTCGGCAAGCCCCTGCTGCTCCCCGCGCCGTTCGACTTCGAGTTCGACACCGCCGCGTTCCTCTGAGCGCGCGTCAGGCACCTTGATTCTTTCGAACCCGGCTCTGGTACGGTTCCAGCAGGCCGGTCCGTGGCCCCCGATCGAGGAGGTGAGACCCATCAACGCTGTTGTTGTCCGGGTGCTCCCTCCGCGCGGTCGCCGTCACGCGAGCTGAACCGCGAGAGCATCCTTCGGTTTCCCGAAAGGCTCTCATGTCTCTTGTGCCGCACCTCGTCGTGCCTCATCTCGTCACCACCCTGCGCGCCGCCGGCTGTGTCTTCGCCGAGGACGAGGCCGACCTGATCCTGGCCGCTGCCACCACTTCCGCCGAGCTCGCCGAGCTGGTCGAGCGCCGGGTCGCCGGCCAGCCGCTCGAGCACGTCCTCGGCTGGGCCGAGTTCTGCGGGCTGCGGATCGCTGTCGACCCCGGGGTCTTCGTCCCCCGGCGGCGCACCGAGTTCCTGCTCGCGCAGGCGGGCGCGCTGACCGTCCCGGGCACGGTGGTGGTCGACCTCTGCTGCGGGTCGGGCGCGTTGGGCGCGGCGCTGGCGGCCGGCGTCGAGGTCGAGCTGCACGCCGCCGACATCGACCCGGCGGCCGTGGCCTGCGCCCGCCGCAACCTCGCAGGGCGGGGCGCCGTGCACGCGGGCGACTTGTTCGACCCGCTGCCGGACGCGCTGCGCGGCCGGGTCGCGCTCCTGCTGGCCAACGTGCCGTACGTCCCCACCGCGTCGATCGCGCTGCTCCCCGCCGAGGCCCGGGTGCACGAGGCCCGGGTGGCGCTCGACGGCGGGCCCGACGGGCTGGAGGTGCTGCGCCGGGTGGCCGGCGAGGCGCCGCACTGGCTGGCCCCGGGCGGGCATCTGCTCTTCGAGACCAGCGAGCGGCAGGTGGCGAGCGCCGTCCGGATCGTCACCGGGGCCGGCCTGACCGCGCGGATCGCCGAGGACGAGGACTTCGAAGCCACCGTGGTGATCGCAACCCGCAACCCGCATGCCGTGATCCGGTAGGCCCGCAGGTCCTGGGCCGGCCCTTCCCCACCTTCGCAAAAAGTGATATCACTTTGCTAAGCCCACGCTAGCGGGCAACGGAGGAGAGAGGAGCCGGCCCGATGGCCGCTCAGGAGTTCCAGAACGTCGAGATGCCCACCCCCAAGGTCACCGAGCGAGTGATCACCGGCAGCAGCGGCCTGCCCGTGCTGGCGCTCAGCCTGCTGCTGTTCCTCGGCGGCCCGGCGCTGCTCATCGTCGGCGCCGTCCAGCAGGCCCACGGCGGCTCGGCCGCGGGCGTCACCATGCTCGCCCTCGGCCCGCTGGCGCTGATCACCTCGCTGATCCTGATGCGCGGCCTCACCGTGGTGGCCCCCGGCCAGGCCCGCGTGGTCCAGCTGCTCGGCCGCTACCGGGGCACCATCCGGGCCGACGGCTTGGTCTTCGTCAACCCCTTCACCTCGCGCCGTCGGATCTCCACCCGGATCCGCAACCACGAGACCGAGACCACCAAGGTCAACGACGCCGACGGCAACCCGATCGAGATGGCCGCCGTGGTGGTCTGGCAGGTCGAGGACACCGCGAAGGCCGTCTTCGAGGTGGACGACTTCGTCGAGTTCGTCGCCATCCAGACCGAGACCGCGGTCCGGCACATCGCCAACAGCTACCCCTACGACGCCCACCAGCCGGGCCAGTTGTCGCTGCGCGACAGCGCCGACGAGATCACCCGCAAGCTGGACGAGGAGATCGGCACCCGGGTCGCCGCGGCCGGCGTCAAGGTGATCGAGTCCCGGATCACCCGACTCGCCTACGCCCCTGAGGTGGCCCAGGTGATGCTGCAGCGTCAGCAGGCCGGCGCCGTGGTGGCCGCGCGCCGTTTGATCGTGGAGGGTGCGGTCGGCATGGTGGAGCTGGCCCTCGAGCGGCTCGCCGAGCGCGACGTGGTCGAGCTGGACGAGGAGCGCAAGGCGGCCATGGTGAGCAACCTGCTGGTCGTGCTCTGCGGCGATCGCGGCACCCAGCCGGTGGTCAACACCGGTTCCCTCTACCAGTAGGAGACACGGCCAGTGGCGACGGAGCGGAAGAAGATCCTGCTGCGGCTGGACCCGGCCGTCCACGACGCGCTGGCCCGCTGGGCCTCGGACGAACTGCGCAGCACCAACGCGCAGATCGAGTTCCTGCTCCGCCGGGCACTGGCCGACAGCGGCCGGATGCCCGGCGGGGTCGGCCGGCTGCCCAGGCGGGGGCGCCCGGCCAAGGACGACGACGCGACCCCGACGGAGGAGTGAACCCGATGATCGCGCACCCGCGCACACTGCCCGGCAAGCTCTATCTGCTCAGCTACGACCCCGAGAAGGGCCGCATCAGCGGCCGGCTCAACCTGGAGTTGCTGCTCGGCGCGGCCGCCCTGACCGAACTGTTCCAGCGCGGGCTGCTGCGCGACGTGAAGGGCAAGGCGATCGCCACCGGCCCGGCCCCCGCCGACCTCGTCCCGTTGCTGGCCCAGCTGCTGGCGGAGATCGCCGAGAGCCGGCCGCGCTCCTGGAAGTACTGGGTCGCCAGGCGCCGCGGCCTGGTCCGCACGCTGCCTCAGGCGCTGGCCGCCACCGGGGTGCTGCGGGTGGAGCAGTACCGGGTCCTCGGCCTCTTCCCGGCCACCCGGGTCGAGCCGCGCGACCCGCGCCCGCGCAAGGCGCTGACGGCCGCCTTCGCCACCGCCCTGCGCGGCCCGCTCTCCCGGGTGGAGCCGGCCGACGCCGCCCTGGTGGCACTGGCCGACGCGGCCCAGCTGCGGGTGGTGCTGACCTTCGGTCAGCGCCGGGAGCACCGCGAGCGGATCAGGCAACTGGCCGCGCACTGCGGCCCGGTGCCGGCCGCCCTGCGGGCGGCGATCCGCGACCGGAACTCGGAGGGCTGACCGGAATGCCCGCGCGGCCCGCACCCCACCCGGGGAGCGGGCCGCGCGGCCGTCGGTGACCCCGGGTCAGCCCCGGGTCGCCATCGCGCGCAGGAAGAAGGTCAGGTTGGCCGGACGCTCCGCCAGGCGGCGCATGAAGTAGCCGTACCACTCCTGCCCGTACGGCAGGTACACCCGCATGGTGTTGCCGGCCTCGGCCAGCCGCAGCTGCTCCTCGGGGCGGATGCCGAAGAGCATCTGGTACTCGAAGCTGTCCGGGGTGCGCCCGTTCCACTCGGCCAGCTGGCCGGCGATCTTGATCATGTTGGGGTCGTGCGAGGCGATCATCGGGTAACCCTCGCCGCCCATCAGTACCTTGAGCGCCCGGACGTAGGCCAGGTCCACGTCCTTCTTGCCCTGGAAGGCGACCGACTCGGGCTCCTTGTAGGCACCCTTGCAGAGCCGCACCCGAGAGCCGGCCGCAGCGAAGTCGGCGCAGTCGGCCTCGGTGCGGCGCAGGTAGGCCTGCAGCACGACGCCCAGCCACGGGAAGTCGGCGCGCAACTCGCGGGCGATCGACAGGGTGGAGTCGGTGGTGGTGTGGTCCTCCATGTCCAGGGTGACCGTGGTGCCCGCGTCGGCGGCCGCCTCGCAGATCCGGCGGGCGTTCTCCAGCGCGATCTTCTCGCCGTCCACCGGCAGGAACTGACCGACCGCCGACAGCTTGACCGAGACCTCGGCGTTGGCCGCGAGGCCGGTCTCCTTGAGGGCGGCGAGCAGGTGCTCGTAGGCCAGCGCGGTGTCCGCGGCCTGGGCGGAGTCCTTGGTGTCCTCGCCGAGGTGGTCGAGGGTGACCTTGCGACCGGTGGCGACCAGCTCGTCGGTGGCGGTGATCGCCTGGTCGAGCAGCTCACCGGCGACGAAGCGCTCGACTATCGCGTGGGTCGGCGGGAACTTCTCCACGACGGTGCGCACCTGCGGCGAGCGGGAGGCGGCGAGGAGGGCGGAACGGAGCATCGGGGACTCCTGTGGGGGATGGCAGGAAGGTCAAGTAGAGAGGGTGGGGCGGCGGCTGAGGGTGGGCCGCCGCCCCGGGGAGGCACAGGGCGTGGGGTCAGCCCATGTGCGGGTAGCGGTAGTCCGTCGGCGGGACGAACGTCTCCTTGATCGAGCGGGTCGACGTCCAGCGCATCAGGTTCTGCTTGGCGCCGGCCTTGTCGTTGGTGCCCGAGGCGCGGCCGCCGCCGAAGGGCTGCTGGCCGACGACGGCACCGGTCGGCTTGTCGTTGATGTAGAAGTTGCCCGCCGCGTTGCGCAGCTTGAGCATCGCGTCCTGGGCGGCCGCGCGGTCCTGCGCGATGATCGCACCGGTCAGGCCGTAGGCCGAGACCGACTCCATCTGCGCGAGCATCTCCTCGTACTGGTCGTCCTGGTAGACGTACACGGCGAGGATCGGGCCGAAGTACTCCTCGCGGAAGTACTCGCTGGCCGGGTCGGCACAGACCAGCACGGTCGGACGGACGAAGTAGCCCACCGAGTCGTCGTAGCTGCCGCCGGCCAGCACCTCGACGGTCGGGTCGGCCTGGGCGCGGTCGATGGCGGCCTTGTTCTTGGCGAAGGCACGCTCGTCGATCACGGCGCTCATGAAGTTGCTCAGGTCGCTGACGTCACCCATGGTCAGGCCCTCGACCTCGGCCTGGAACTCGTCCTTCAGGCCGGCCCAGAGGGAGGCGGGGACGTAGGCGCGGGAGAGCGCCGAGCACTTCTGGCCCTGGAACTCGAAGGCACCGCGGGTCATCGCGGTCTTCAGCACCTTCGGGTCGGCGGACGGGTGGGCGACCAGGAAGTCCTTGCCACCGGTCTCGCCGACGATCCGCGGGTAGGTGCGGTAGCCGGCGATGTTGGTGCCGACCTCGCGCCACAGGTGCTGGAAGGTGGCGGTGGAGCCGGTGAAGTGGATGCCGGCCAGCGCGGGGTGCTTCAGCGCGACCTCGGAGACCGCCAGGCCGTCACCGGTCACCATGTTGATGACGCCCTTGGGCAGGCCGGCCTCCTCCAGCAGCTGCATCAGCAGGTGCGCGGAGAACTGCTGGGTGGGGGACGGCTTCCACAGCACCACGTTGCCCATCAGCGCCGGGGCGGTGGGCAGGTTGCCCGCGATGGCGGTGAAGTTGAACGGGGTGATCGCGTAGACGAAGCCCTCCAGCGGGCGGTGGTCGCTGCGGTTCCACACGCCGTCCGAGGAGATCGGCTGCTCGGCGATGATCTGCCGGGCGAAGTGCACGTTGAAGCGCAGGAAGTCGACCAGCTCGCAGGGGGTGTCGATCTCCGCCTGCTGCGCGGTCTTGGACTGGCCGAGCATGGTGGCGGCGGCCAGCGTCTCGCGCCAGGGGCCGGCCAGCAGGTCGGCGGCCTTGAGGAAGATCGCGGCGCGCGAGTCGAAGGAGAGCGCCTGCCAGGCGGGGGCAGCCGCCAGGGCAGAGTCGATGGCGTCCTGCGCGTCGGCCTGGGTGGCGTTGCGCAGGGTGCCGAGCCGAGCCGCGTGGTTGTGCGGCTGGACGACGTGGATCTCGGCGCCGGCGCCCATCCGGCGCTCACCGTTGATCGTCATGGTCAGCTGGACAGGCTCCTGGCCTCCCAGCTCCTTCAGCTTGGCCTCCAGGCGAGCCCGTTCCGGGCTGCCGGGGGCGTAGCTGTGGACCGGCTCGTTCACCGGCGCGGGGACCTGGGTCACAGCATCCATGGCGCGCACGCTCTCCTTCTCGTCATGGAGCCGACGAGGGTCGCACGTCGGCCATGGAGGAACGTTAAGCCGGGAGGCAGGCCCACATGGTTGGCCAGGCGGCTAAAGTCATCCATACGGCATTGTTCGAATGGATGAAGGTAGCGACGTGAGTACTCCGGCCGCCGGCATCCCGCTGCGCCAGCTGCTGATGTCGCTCGGCGAGCCGCTGGTCGAGCTGCAGGCCGCGCCCGCCGGACTCGACGTGCCGGTACGGGACGTGGCGATCCTCGACCCCGAGGACCCGGCCACCGCCGCCCCCGGCGAGCTGGTGCTGGCGATCGGCGCCCGTGGCCGGGCCGCGCTGCCCGCCCTGCGCGCCGCGGGCCGGGCCCGGGCCGCCGCCGTCGCCGTCAAACTCGACGCCCCCGGCCAGGCCGACGCGCTGCGCGAGGCCGCCACCGAGGCCGGGGTGGCACTGCTCTCGGTCCGCCGCGAGACCCGCTGGGAGCACCTGGACGCGCTGGCCCGGGCGGTGATCAGTGGCCCGGACGCGCCGGAGAGCCCCGAGCACAACGCCGGCGACCTCTTCTCGCTCGCCCAGACCACCGCCGTGCTGACCGGCGGCATCGTCTCCATCGAGGACACCTCCAGCCGGGTGCTGGCCTACTCCCGCTCGGCCGACTCCGACGAGGTGGACGACCTGCGGCGGCTGTCCATCCTCGGCTGGCAGGGCCCCGAGCCGTACCTGTCCAAGCTGCGCGAGTGGGGCATCTTCCAGCATCTGCGCAGCTCGGACAGTGTGATCCCGGTCGAGCCGCACCCGGAGCTGGGGCTGCGCCGACGGCTGGCGATCGGCATCCGGGCCGGCGCCCAGCCGCTGGGCACCATCTGGGTGCAGGAGGGCTCGCAGCCGCTGGCCCCGCAGGCCGAGCAGGCACTGGTCGGCGCGGCCCGGGTGGCGGCGGGACAGCTGGTGCGCCGGCGCCGGGAGGTCTCGGCGGACGTCCGGCTCACCCAGACCCTGCTGACCGGACTGCTGGAGGGCAGCACCGGCCCGCAGTCACTGGCCACCCACCTCGGACTGCAGCCGCACCGCCCGGCCACCGTGCTGGCGTACGCGGCGCCGGGCACCGATCCTGGCCGGGCCGAGGTGACCGGCCTGATCTCGGTGCACACCGCCGCCCGGCACCGGGGGGCGGTGCTGGCCCCGATCGACGGGCGGATCTACGTGCTGCTGCCCGACCTGCCGGCCAACCTGGCGACCAGCACGGTGCGGGACTGGGCGCAGGAGGTGGTGGACGCGGCCCGCGACCACCTGGCGGTGGAGCTGCGGGCGGCGATCGGCAGCACGGTCGGCGGGCTGTCCGAGGTGCCGGCCTCCCGGGCCCAGGCCGACCGGATCCTGGACGCGATGGGGCGCGGCGGTGTGGTGCCGGAGGTCGCGGCGCTGATCGACGTGCAGGCGGAGGTACTGGTCAGCGAGGTGCTGGCGCTGCTGCAGGAGCGGCCGGCGCTGCGCGACCCGCGGCTGTCCGCGCTCACCGCCTACGACGTGCGGCACGGCACCCGGCTCGCCGAATCGGTCCGGGCCTGGCTGGACGCGCTCGGCGAGGTGCGGGTCGCCGCCCAGGCCCTGCACATCCACCCCAACACCCTGCGCTACCGGGTCCGCCGCGCCGAACAGCTCACCGGCATCGACCTGGCCCAACCGCAGCAGCGACTGCTCGCGATGCTCCAACTGCGGCTGCCCAACGAAGAAGGCGGCCCCAGGAGCGGGGCTTAGCGGGCTCGTTCGCGGCGCCACTGCTCCCAGGCCGCCAGCCAGGCCGCCTCGCAGCGCAGGGTGCTGCCCGGCGGGCTGTCCGCCGGGCGGCGCTGGAGCTCCGCCCAGGCGAGCTGGGCGGGCAGGCTGGGCACCTGGCTGGCGAAGACGGTGTAGCGGATCACCTCTTCCAACGCCGCCCGGCCGTCCGCGCTGCCGACCAGCCAGTCGGTCTTCTCGGCCAGCCGGCACAGTTGACCGACCATCAGCTGCACCGCGGCCGCCGCCTCCCGCCGGGTCTCCGAGGCGTACCGCATCTGCTGCCGGATCGCGGCCGTCCACTGCTCCACCGGCTCGCCGACCCGCAACCGCCGGGGCAGCTTGACCCGACCGCAGGAGGCCAGGTGGGCCCGCTCGGCGAGGGCCCGCTCCACACTGGACTCGATCAGCAGCCGGTGCGCGTCCAGCCCGGTCAGCGCCGACTGGCCGCGTCTGGCCTGGGCCATCCGTTGCAGCTTGGCGATCTCCACCTGGCGCAGCAGCTCGGTGCGGCCGGTGATGAAGCGGTCGTGGTCCCGTCCGCTCAGGTACCGCAGGTCGACGTCGGCGGGCTCGATCCCGCGCCCGCAGAGCAGCACCACCGAGCCGTAGACCATCAGCCGGCCGGCCCAGACCGTGCGGGCCTTGGCGGTGGGGCCGTGCCCGACCCCGCGCTCCTCGTGGATCTGCACCGGGGTCGGCTCACCCCCGACGTTGATCCACTCGCGCAGGCTGCGGACCCGGCCCGGGCTGTCGCCCTCGTCCAGGCCGAGCTGCTCGTAGACCCGGTCCCGCTCGCGCTCGATCAGCTCCTCCAGCTCGGGCAGCGGGGTGTGCCGCTCGATCCCGGGCTGGTAGGTGCGCACCGTGACGTACGGGCCGTCCAGCGAGCTCCAGTCGCCGGACCGCAGTTCGAACCAGGAGATGTCGCCGTTGAGCGTCTCGTAGTCGCTCATCGCGTCGCTGTCGGTCGCGTCGCAGTCAGTGGCGTTGCCGTCGGCCGCACTGCTGTCGGCCCGGTTGCCGCGCACGCCCCGGCCGCCGCGGTCCACGCCGTAGATCACGAAGTCCAGTTCGGCGAAGATCTGGCGGACGGTCCGTTCCTGGACCTCCAGGCGCTCCTCGTTGACCGCGAAGAGGTCGCCCCCCGGCTCCGCGGCCCAGCTGTCGCTGCTGATCGTCACCTTCGCCGCACCCCCGGGGCTCGCCGTCGTTCGGTCGCGGGCCGACTGCGGCTGGGGCACCTTCCGGCCGCCCGGCCGGGAGGGGGGTCGCCCGGACGGGCCGGACCGCGTTCGCCCACGATACGTGCGCGGGACCTGCGGGGCCATCAGCTTCCCTCGTACGGTTGGCAGATCCGCGGTCCGGCCCCCGTCACCCGCCCGTCGGCCCTATCTTGTCGGTGCCCCTGCCTACGCTGAAAGACATGACAGCAGAGCACGGGGTTCCCGCCCGGATCAGTATCGTCACCCTCGGCGTGACCGACTTGGCCCGCAGCGCCGAGTTCTACGCGGCCCTCGGCTGGCAGCGGTCCGCCGCCTCCAGCCCGGAGATCGTCTGGTTCCGCACCGCCGACTCGGCGCTCGGCCTCTTCCCGGTCGACGAGCTGGCGGCCGACGCGGGCATCCCACCGAGCGGCGAGCCCGCCTTCCGCGGTGTCACCCTGGCGATCAACCTGGAGTCGCCCGAGGCGGTGGACGCGGCGCTGGCCGTCGCCGTCGAGGCCGGCGCCTCGGTGGTCAAGCCGCCGGCCGCCACCGACTGGGGCGGTTACTCCGGGTACTTCGAGGATCCGGACGGCCACCTCTGGGAGCTGGCGCACAATCCGTTCTTCCCGTTCACCGAACGGGGCCAGCTGGACCTGCCCTGATGCCGGACTTCAACCACTACCACCTGGTCAGCAGCTGGCGGCTGCCCGCGCCGCCCGCCGCCGTCTACCACGCGCTGCGCGAGGTGGAGGAGTATCCGCGCTGGTGGCCGCAGGTGCGCCAGGTGGAGCGGTTGGACGACAGCTCCGGGCGGGTGCGGATCCGCTCGGTGCTGCCGTACGAGCTGGTGCTGATCGCCCGCGAGCGGCGCCAGGACGAGGCCGCCGGGGTGCTGGAGGCGGAGCTGACCGGGGACCTGGCCGGCTGGTCCCGGTGGACCGTCAGCCCGGACGGCCCCGGCGCCAGTCGTGCCGTCTTCGAGGAGGAGGTCCGCCCGGGCAAGCCGCTGATGCGCCGGCTCGCGCTGCCCGGGCGGCCGCTCTTCCTGGTCAACCACGCCCTGATGATGCGTGCGGGCGAGCGCGGCCTGCGACGCCTGCTCAGTTCTTCGAACGGGCCTTGAACGCCGCCTTGCGGGCCTCCTTGGCCACCAGCCGGTCCACGTGCAGCTCGCCGACCGCCTCCAGCACCTGCGCGGTGTAGGGGTGGTCGACCCGCCACAGCTCGCCGAAGAAGCTGGCCGGATTGTCCGTCACCGGCATCCCGGAGATCAGCTCGCGCAGCAGCTCGGCGTCGCCCTCGCTGTCCAGCAGCTGGGCGGCGAAGGTGTCCACCGTGGTCCACAGCACCATCGACCGCTCCGGCGCCGGCACCCCGGTCACTCCCTGGGAGACCAGCCAGGCCCGCGCGCCGCCGCCCAGCTCCGGGTCCTCCAGCACCTCGCGGACGGCCGGCTCGGCGGCCGGGCCCAGCTCGCCCAGCGCCAACTGGGCGAGCATCCGGCGCAGCGGGGCGCTGCGGTCGCTGCCGCGGGCGGCCTCGAGCAGCTCGCGGGCGGCCGCCAGCGGCTCACGGTCCGTCAGCCAGGCCCGGATCTCCTGCTCGGGCAGCACGTTGGCGGCCTCCGCGATGCCCTGCAGCAGGGCGGCGGCGTCCCCGGTGGCGTACTCGCCGATCAGCGGCGCCTCGTAGCCCTCGTCCAGCAGCCACTGGCGGACTCCGTACTGGCCCAGCGGGGTGAGCCGGACCAGCCCGAACCGGGCCGCCTCCGCCTCGTCCAGCTCACCGGTGGCGGGCTCCCGCTCGCTCGGCTCGCCGCCGGACTCCGGTTCCTCCTCCTCGTCGAAGAGGTCGGGGTCGATCGGCTGGTACTCCAGCAGCCCGATCTCGGCGAGGTCGGCGAGCATCGGGTCCAGTGCGACCATCACATCGGTGATGTCGCCGAGCATCTCCTCGTCCGGCTCCTCGCCCTCGGGCACCACCAGCAGCGCGGCGAGCACGCCCAGCGGCATGGTCTCCTGCCCGGGCTCGGCGAAGGCGGTGGTCTCGTAGAGCACCTGGAGCGCCTCGTCCAGCAGCTCGGCGGCCTCCTCCTGGACCTCCTCGTACTGGGCGAGCAGCTGCTCGGCGCGCTCCTCGTCGGCCTCCTCACCGGCGTCCGGCTCGGCGTCCAGCGGCTCGATCTCGGCCGCCAGCTCGGCGATCACGTCGGCGGCGGCCAGCCAGAGCTCCAGCACCGCCTCCGAGTCGCCGGCCTCCACGGGGGCCAGCTCCTGGCTCGGCCCGCCGGCCCGGTTGCCCGCCTCGTCGTGCGCGAGCACCACCAGCTCGAGGTCCCCGGCCAGCGACCAGACCCGCATCGCCTCCAGGACCGCCTCCTCGGGGACCTCGCCGTCGGCGGGCGCCAGGCCGAGGAACCGGGCGGCGGCCTCCCGGTCCCCGTCCAGCAGGTCACCGAGGTCGTCCACCGGACGGGTCGGGGCGCTCCACCGGGCCAGCTTGATCGCCCGGTCCAGCAGCGGGACGGCGAGCGCGGCGGCGGCCAGCTCCGACTCGGGGAGCAGGCGCACCGGGGGCACCAGGACCGAGAGGTCGTCCAAGTCCTCCTCCTCGTCCGAGCCGTGTGCGCCGTACAGGTCGGCCAGCTCGAAGTCGGCCGGCAGCAGACTCTCCGCGGGCAGCTCGCCAGGCCCGGTCGCCGACGGGTGGTCAGTGTTCTTGCGGCGTCGTCCGGCCATCAGGCGCGATCTCCTCAAAAGGGCGGGGCTGCACTGCGATCAGCGTATCGGCCTGGCCCGTCACGGCGCCCGTCCTGCGGGGGGCGCGCGCCACCCGTGCACGCCGCCCGGGTACCACCACGTATCCTTCCTATGACCCCGTGCCCACCCCGCGCGCGGTCACGCCTGGGCAAGGACGCCCGGCACACCCCAAGAACCACAGCGCGCTCCGACTGCCGGCACACCCCGCCGTCTCGCGGTGGCGCCCGGCCACATCAGGAGACCCCTGCCATGGCGGACCTCTCCCCCGCCGGCTCCGGCCTGCCCTCGGCGACCCTCAGCGGTCCGAGCGGCAGCGGTACCCGGCTCTCGGAGGCCCTGCTCCCCCTGGAGCTCGCACCACGGACCCAGCTCCAGCTCTCCGGCGTCAGCCGTTGGAACGCCCTGCGCGGCGTGCGGGTCGGCCTCGTCGCCGCCGCCCTGCTGCTGCTGCTGATCGGCGCCAACCTGGCCACCCCGGTCTACCCGCTGCTGCAGCAGCGCCTCGGCCTGACGGCCTTCGACACCACGCTGCTCTTCACCGTCTACGTCTTCGCCCTGGTCCCGGTGCTGGCCGCAGTCGGCCACTGGTCCGACCTGCTCGGCCGGCGCGCGCTGATCCTGCCCGCGGTCTGCCTGGCCGCCAGCGGCGACGCGATCTTCGCCACCGCGCACTCCTTCGGCCAGCTGGCCGTGGGACGCGCCGTCCAGGGCATCGCGGTGGCGCTGGCCACCGGCGCCGCCGGCGCCGCGCTCGGCGACCTGCTGCCCGACCACCCGACGCTGGCCGCCAAGCTCACCCTGGCCTGCTCGGCGGGCGGTGTCGCGTTCGGCCCGATCGTCGGCGCCGCGCTGGCCGGCGGCCGCAATCCGCTGCTCACCCCGTTCCTGGTGCACGCCCTGGCGTTGCTGACGCTGTGTGTCCCGCTCGCCCTGGTGCACCCGCGGATGCCCGGCGCCCGCCGCCACCCCACCGAGCCGCCGCGGATCACCACCGCCTTCCACCTCAAGCCGCGCCGCCTCGCGCTGCCGGTCCAGGGCCGCCGGACCTTCCTGCTCGCGGCCGGTGCCGGCTTCATCTCCTACGCGGTCTTCGGTGTCTACCTCAGCCTGGCCCCCGCCTTCTCGGCCGGACTGCTGCACACCCACTCGCGGATGGTCGGCGCGGTGGTCGCGGCCCTGCTGCTCGGCTCCTCCGCCACCGCCCAGCTGCTCGTCCCGCCCACCCGCTCGCCGCGCCTGATCGCGCTCGGCATGACCGGCCTGGCCGGCGGCCTCAGCCTGGTGGTCGTCGCCCAGTACGCCGACCTGCCGGCGCTGCTCTTCCTGGGCAGCGTCCTCGGCGGCACCTGCCAGGGCATCGCCTTCCGCTCGCTGTTCACCAGCGCGGTCGCCGCGATGGACCCGGCCTCGCGCGCGAGCCAGATGAGCACCCTGTGGGTGATCGTCTACCTCGGCAGCTCGCTGCCGATCGTCGCCGTCGGCGCACTGGCCCGCAGCTGCGGCCTGCTGCCCGCCGTGAGCGGCTTCGCGGCAGTCGCCGCGGCCGGCTGCCTGGCCCTGGCCGGCGCGGTGCTGCGGCGCCGCTGACGCCGGGTCTGCCGGACGCATCGACGACGGCCGGGTGCCCTCCGGTGGGGGTGGGGAAGACGGAGGGCACCCGGCCGTTGGCCATGCATCCGGCGTACGTTCGGGTCTGGGCGTTCGGGTCTAGGCGTTCGGGGAGCCCGCTGTTCCCACGCATCGTGGACGGTTCACCACTGGACTCTCCTGTTGCAGGTTCCGGCTGGACGTCCGTCAGCCTAGGACCGGGCCGGGCTCGGGACTTTGCACCAGGCGCACGCCTCGTTGACGTTCCAGGCAGCCGCTCTGCTCGGTCAGGCGGCGCAGCTCGCTGGGGCTCAACCCGTAGGCCTCGCGGAAGCCCCGGCTGAAGACGGCGGCGCTGGTGAACCCCCAGCGCGCGGCGATGGCGTGGACCGGGCGGTCGAGCAGCGCGGGGTCGCTCAGGTCGGCGTGGCACCGGCCGAGCCGGCGGCTGCGGATGGAGGCGGCGACGCTCTCCCGCTGTCCCTGGAACAGCAGGTGCAGGCTGCGCACCGAGATGTGGTGGCGGGCGGCGATGGCCTGCGGTGTCAGCCGCGGGTCGCCGAGGTTGTGCTCGATGAACGCGTTGACCCGCTCCAGCAGGACCTGCGCGCGGGTCTCGGCCGGCAACTCGTCGTAGGCGTCCAGCTGCTGGGCCAGGCAGGCGGTGGCCAGGTCGATCGCGACCCGGCCGAGCCGGTCGCGTTCCGCAGGCCCGCAGTCGCCCGCGTGCTCTCCCAGTGAGGTGAGGTACTGGGCCAGGATCGCCCCCATGCCCTGGTTGCCGGCGATCCGCCGGGCGAGCAGCCGGTCGACCCGCTCGGGCCGGAACGGGAAGGTGTCCTTGGGCCACTGGATGATGGTGGCGCGAACCAGGCTGTCCGGTCCGCTCCCGTCCAGCACGCCGGCCTCGAACGGGCGCGAGGTGTCCCAGAGCACCAGGTCGTCGAGGAACCGTCCGGAGTCGTTGCGCTGCTGCGAGATCCACATCGGGCGACCGGTGACCAGGGCCAGTTGGTACTGCTCGGGGTCGCTGCGCCTGATCGTGGCGGGGGTGCGCCAGGACCGCACCGCGCCGTAGTCGAACGTCGACACCTGCACCGGGCCGAGGTCGAGCACCGAGACGTCCGCCAGGAACTCACCCGGCTGCGAGCACCGGAGCACGGTCGGGATCAGCGCGCTGGCGACCACCTCGGCGAACCAGTCGAACCGCTCCCCCGCCGGCACCTCGGCCGACGACAGCGTGGACCGCATCGCACTCCCCCTGAAGCGACTCTCGAAAGACTTTGAAGCGACGCAAACTGCCGCGTGGCCCGCCCCCGTTCGGGGCGATCCACGCGGCAGCGCGATGGTGCGCGATGACGGCGGGTCAGACGTTGAAGCCCAGCGCGCGCAGCTGCTCGCGGCCGTCGTCGGTGATCTTGTCCGGGCCCCACGGCGGCATCCAGACCCAGTTGATCCGCAGGTCCTGGACCAGGCCGTCGGTGGCGGTCTTGGCCTGGTCCTCGATCACGTCGGTCAGCGGGCAGGCCGCCGAGGTGAGGGTCATGTCGATGGTGGCCACGTCGGACTCGTCGATGTGGATGCCGTAGATCAGGCCCAGGTTGACCACGTCGATGCCCAGCTCGGGGTCGACCACGTCCATCAGGGCCTCGGTGAGGTCCTCGACGGAGACGGTGCCGGCCGTGCTGCCGACGATGACCGTCGGTCCCTCGACTGCGGCCTCGGCCGGGGTGCCGGCCTCGGTGTCGCTCATGAGTAATTCCTTCAGTCGTTGACGACGGGGTGTTCGGCGAGCGCCTTGGCGGTGGCGTCCTTCCAGGCCATCCAGCTCAGCAGTGCGCACTTCACCCGGGCGGGGAACTTGGAGACACCGGCGAACGCGACCGCGTCCTCCAGTACGTCCTCGTCACCCTCGGCCTGGCCCTTGCTCTGCATCAGCTCCAGGAAGGCCTGCTGGATCGCCTGCGCCTCGCCGACGGTCTTCCCGACCACCAGGTCGTTCAGCACCGAGGCGCTGGCCTGACTGATCGAGCAGCCCTGGGACTCGTAGGAGACGTCCGCCACCACCGGGCCGTCGAGCCGCACCCGGAGGGTGATCTCGTCGCCACAGGTCGGGTTGACGTGGTGCACCTCGGCGTCGCCGTCGCGCAGCCCCTTGCCGTGCGGGTTCTTGTAGTGCTCCAGGATGATCTCCTGGTACATGGAGTCGAGCTTCATGCCGCAGCCACTCCTCAGCCGAAGAAGTTGCGGACGTGGTGCAGGCCGTCGATCAGCTGGTCCACCTCGCCCGGCGTCGAGTACAGGTAGAACGACGCCCTGGTGGTCGCCGGAATTCCGTACCGCAGGCAGACGGGGCGGGCGCAGTGGTGGCCGACCCGGACTGCGATGCCCTGCTCGTCCAGCACCTGGCCGACATCGTGCGGGTGGATGTCGCCGAGCACGAAGGAGATCGCGGCACCGCGGTCCACGGCCGTGCGCGGGCCGATGATCCGCAGGTCGGGGACCTCCTGCAGGCGGGTCACCGCGTACTCGGTGATCGCGTGCTCGTGGGCGGCGATCTTCTCCATGCCGATGTTCGACAGGTAGTCGATCGCCGCGCCCAGCCCGACCGCCTGGGCGATCGGCGGGGTGCCGGCCTCGAACTTGTGCGGCGCGGGGGCGTAGGTGGACGAGCCCATGGTGACGGTCTCGATCATCTCGCCACCGCCGAGGAACGGCGGCAGGTCCTCGAGCAGCTCCTGCCGGCCCCACAGCACGCCGATGCCGGTCGGCGCCAGCATCTTGTGCCCGGTGAAGGCGACGAAGTCGGCCTCCAGCGCCTGCACGTCCAGCACCATGTGCGGGGCGGCCTGCGAGGCGTCGATCAGCACCAGCGCGCCGACGTCCTGGGCGCGCCGGACGATCGCCTCGACCGGGTTGACCGTGCCCAGCAGGTTGGAGACCAGCGTGAAGGAGACGATCTTCGTCTTCTCGGTGATCAGCTCGTTGATGTTGGACAGGTCGAGCCGGCCCTCGTCGGTCAGCCCGAACCACTTCAGCTTCGCGCCGGTGCGCTGCGAGAGCAGCTGCCACGGGACGATGTTGGAGTGGTGCTCCATCTCGGTGATGACGATCTCCGCGTCCGCGTCCACGCGGTACGGCTCGTCGGCCCAGCCGAGCATGTTGGCGACCAGGTTGAGCGACTCCGAGGCGTTCTTGGTGAAGATCACCTCGTCCCGGCTGGGCGCGTTGATGAACGCCGCGACCTTGTCCCGGGCGCCCTCGTACAGCGCGGTGGCCTCTTCGGCCAGCACGTGCACACCGCGGTGGACGTTGGCGTTGTGCCGCTCGTAGTAGGCGTTCAGCGCGTCCAGCACCTGACGGGGCTTCTGCGAGGTGGCCGCGTTGTCCAGGTACACCAGGGGCTTGCCGTCGTGCAGCACCCGCTGCAGGATCGGGAAGTCCTTGCGGATCGCGTCGGTGTCGAGCAGACCGCTCAGCGTCGAGCCGGGATGAATGATTGTCACTCGGAAGCGCCACCCTTCACGTAAGCCGCGTAGCCCTCGTTCTCCAGCTTGTCGGCCAGCTCCGCACCGCCGGACTCGACGATCCGACCGGCCGAGAAGACGTGCACGTAGTCGGGCTTGATGTACTTCAGGATGCGGGTGTAGTGGGTGACCAGCAGGGTCCCCACCTCGCCGGTGGAGGCGACCCGGTTGATCCCCTCGGACACCTGGCGCAGCGCGTCCACGTCGAGGCCGGAGTCGGTCTCGTCCAGGATCGCGATCTTCGGCTTGAGCAGCTCCAGCTGGAGGATCTCGTGGCGCTTCTTCTCACCGCCGGAGAAGCCCTCGTTGACGTTGCGCTCGGCGAAGGCCGGGTCCATGTGCAGCGCCGCCATGGCCTCCTTGACCTCCTTGACCCACAGCCGCAGCTTGGGGGCCTCGCCACGCACGGCGGTGGCCGCGGTGCGCAGGAAGTTGGAGACCGAGACGCCGGGCACCTCGACCGGGTACTGCATGGCCAGGAAGACGCCGGCCCGGGCCCGCTCGTCCACCGACATGGCGAGCACGTCCTCGCCGTCCAGCAGCACCTCGCCGCTGGTGACGGTGTACTTCGGGTGGCCGGCCAGCGAGTAGGCCAGGGTGGACTTGCCGGAGCCGTTCGGGCCCATGATGGCGTGCGTCTCGCCCTGCTTGACCGTCAGGTCGACGCCACGGAGGATCTCGCGCGGGCCGCCTTCGGCGTCGACGGAGACGTGCAGGTCGCGGATTTCAAGGGTAGCCATGTTGCTCAGGACTCCTGGGTGACGGAGACGAGCACATCGTCCCCTTCGATCTTTACGGGGTAAACGGGAACCGGCTTGGTGGCGGGCAGTCCGGACGGCTTGCCGGTACGCAGGTCGAAGCTGGAGCCGTGCAGCCAGCACTCGATCCGGCAGTCCTCGACCTCGCCCTCGGAGAGCGACACGTTCGCGTGCGAGCAGATGTCGTTGATCGCGAACACCTCGCCCTCGGTGCGCACCACGGAGACGGCGATGCCGCCGACCTCCACGCGCCGCGGCGTGTCCTCGGCCAGCTCGCTCAGCGAACAGACCTTCAGGTAACTCATGCCACGCCCGCCAGCTCGGCCTCGATCTTCTCCATCAGGTGGTCGTGGATCTCCGGCACGCCGATCTGCTGGACCAGCTCGGCGAAGAAGCCGCGCACCACCAGGCGGCGGGCTTCCTCCTGCGGGATGCCGCGGGACTGCAGGTAGAAGAGCTGCTCGTCGTCGAAGCGGCCGGTGGCCGAGGCGTGGCCGGCGCCGACGATCTCGCCGGTCTCGATCTCCAGGTTCGGGATCGAGTCGACCCGGGCGCCGTCGGTGAGCACCAGGTTGCGGTTGTGCTCGTAGGTGTCGGTGCCCTCGGCGGCGGCCCGGATCAGCACGTCGCCGACCCAGACGGCGTGCGCGTCCTGGCCCTGCAGCGCGCCCTTGTAGACCACGTTGGACCGGCAGTGCGGGGTGTCGTGGTCGATCTGCAGGCGGTGCTCGAGGTGCTGGCCGGCGTCGGCGAAGTAGAGGCCGAAGAGCTCGGCCTCGCCGCCGGGGCCCGCGTAGGTGACCCGGGGGTGGATGCGCACCAGGTCGCCGCCGAAGGTGACCACGACCGACTTGAGCGAGGCGTCCCGGCCGACCAGCGCGGTCTGCTGGGCGGTGTGCACGGCGTCGCGCTCCCAGTCCTGGACCGAGACGAAGGTCAGCTTGGCGCCGTCACCGAGCAGCAGCTCGACGTTGGCGGCCCGGGTGCCGGTGCCGGTGTGGTTGAGCACCACGACGGCCTCGGCGAACGGCTTGACGTCGATCACCAGGTGCGCGAACCGGACGCCGCCCTCGCCGTGCACGTCGATCTTCACCGGCTCGGTGAGCACGGCGTCCTTGGGGACGGTGACCACCAGCGCCTGCTCGAAGGCGCTGAACGCCTGCGCGGCGACCCGGTCGACCGGCTTGCCGGCCTTGCCGACCCGCGCGTCGTCCCGGCCCACCAGGTCGGCGGTGACGCCGTCCGGCAGGCTGAACTCGACCTTGTCCTCGCCGGTGGCGGCGGTGAGGGCCGAGCCGTCGTGCAGACCGGCCAGGCGGTGCAGCGGGGTGAACCGCCAGTCCTCCTCGCGGCCGGTGGGCACCGGGAAGTCGTTCACGTCGTAGGACGGCTTGACCGAAACGCGGGCGTCGATCGGCTGCTGCACGGTGGCCCGACCGGTGCCGGGACCGGCCAGCTGGGCGCCCGCACCGGCGGTGCCGACCTCGATCGACCCGGCGGTGGTGGAGCCGGAGGGGGTGTTGACGTCAGCCATGGCTGTTCGTTTTGCTCTCTTCCTCAAAAGTTCCGGTGGTCCTGCAAGCTGACTGGGCGTCAGCCGACGGAACCCTCCATCTGCAGCTCGATCAGCCGGTTGAGCTCCAGCGCGTACTCCATCGGCAGCTCACGCGCGATCGGCTCGACGAAGCCGCGGACGATCATCGCCATCGCCTCGAACTCGGTCATGCCACGGCTCATCAGGTAGAAGAGCTGGTCCTCGCTGACCTTGGAGACGGTCGCCTCGTGGCCCATCGACACGTCGTCCTCGCGGACGTCCACGTACGGGTAGGTGTCCGAGCGGGAGATCGTGTCCACCAGCAGCGCGTCACAGAGCACATTGGACTTGGCGCCCTTGGAGCCCTCGCCGATCTCGATCAGACCGCGGTAGGAGGTGCGGCCACCGCCGCGCGCCACCGACTTGGAGACGATGTTGGAGGAGGTGTTCGGCGCCAGGTGCACCATCTTGGCGCCGGCGTCCTGGTGCTGCCCCTCGCCCGCGAAGGCGATCGACAGGGTCTCGCCCTTGGCGTGCTCGCCCATCAGGTAGACGGCCGGGTACTTCATGGTGACCTTGGAACCGATGTTGCCGTCGATCCACTCCATGGTCGCGCCCTCGTACGCCACGGCGCGCTTGGTGACCAGGTTGTAGACGTTGTTCGACCAGTTCTGGATCGTCGTGTAGCGGCAGCGGCCGCCCTTCTTGACGATGATCTCGACCACGGCGCTGTGCAGCGAGTCCGAGGAGTAGATCGGCGCGGTGCAGCCCTCGACGTAGTGGACGTAGGCGTCCTCGTCGACGATGATCAGCGTCCGCTCGAACTGGCCCATGTTCTCGGTGTTGATCCGGAAGTAGGCCTGCAGCGGGATGTCCACGCGCACGCCCTTCGGCACGTAGATGAACGATCCGCCGGACCACACGGCCGTGTTCAGCGCGGCGAACTTGTTGTCGCCGGCCGGGATCACGGTGCCGAAGTACTCCTTGAAGAGCTCCGGGTGCTGCTTGAGCGCGGTGTCGGTGTCCAGGAAGATGACGCCCTGCTCCTCCAGGTCCTCGCGGATCTGGTGGTAGACGACCTCGGACTCGTACTGCGCGGCGACACCGGCGACCAGGCGCTGCTTCTCGGCCTCGGGGATGCCGAGCTTGTCGTAGGTCGCCTTGATGTCGGCGGGCAGGTCCTCCCAGGACTCAGCCTGCTTCTCGGTCGAGCGCACGAAGTACTTGATGTTGTCGAAGTCGATGCCGGAGAGGTCGGAACCCCAGGTCGGCATGGGCTTCTTCTCGAACAGCTTCAGGCCCTTGAGACGCAGGTTGAGCATCCACTCCGACTCGGACTTCTTGCCCGAGATGTCGCGGACGACCTCCTCGCTCAGGCCGCGCTTGGCCACCGAGCCGGCCGCGTCGGGGTCCGACCAGCCGTACTCGTAGGTGCCCAGACCTTCGAGCTCCGGGTGGGAAACGGTGTCAGTCATGCGGGGTTCCTCCGCGCGGACGTAGCGGGTGGTTCGGTGGTCGTACCGGCAGTCGGCGCTGCACCGGAGCCCGGACGGGGCGACGGTGCGGCACCGGGTGCCGGCACATAGGTGGTGCAGACCCCGTCGCCGTGGGCGATGGTGGCCAGCCGTTGCACATGGGTGCCCAGCAGCTGGGAGAAGACTTCCGTCTCCGCCTCGCAGAGCTGGGGGAACTGCTCGGCGATGTGCGCGACCGGGCAGTGGTGCTGGCAGAGCTGGGCGCCGGCCGGCGCCTTCGACGCCGTGGCGGTCGGGACACGCCGCACGGTGGCAGCGTACCCGTCGGCACTCAAGGCCTCGGCGAGCGCCTCGGTGCGCTGGTCGGCCGAGGCCTGCTCCAGCACGGTGAGGTACTTCTGGCCCTGCCGGCCGAAGCGGGCCCGGGCGAAGGCGGCGACCGCCTCCTCCCCGGCCTTGCCGCCGCCGACCGCCTCGGCGATCCAGCGCAGCGCGTCGGCCGCGAGCTGGTCGTACGCCTGGTAGAAGGCGTCCCGACCGGACTCGGTGAGCGCGAAGACCTTGGCCGGACGACCCCGGCCCCGGCTGCCGTAGACCCGCTGTTCGCGGGACTCGACCAAACCGGTGGCGGCCAGACCGTCCAGGTGACGGCGGACGGCGGCGGCGGTGAGGCCGAGCCGGCTGGCCAGGTCGGCGGCGGAGGACGGACCGTGGTCCAGAATCGAACGAGCGACCCGGTCACGGGTCGCCCGGTGCCCGTCCAGGAGCACCTCCGCCGAGGTCGCGGGCACCGGGAACCCGGGGGTCGACTCGACCTCCGACTCCTGCTGGTGCTCGCGCATGTTTTTCACAACACCATTGTTGCGTAATTAATCCCAGCCGAACAAGCCGTGATCCACGCCTCAACGGTGGGATCCATCACGCAGGTAAGCCTTACCTGACCTGCCTGAACGATCCAGCCGGGGCGCCGTCGGGGAGCCCGGTTGCGGGCTCTTACACTCGCCGGTATGGATTCCACACCCGCGGTCGACGTGGCCGGGCTGGTCAAGCGCTACGGCGACAAGACCGCCGTGGACGGCCTTGACCTGCGCATCGAGCGCGGCACCGTCACCGCCGTGCTCGGACCGAACGGCGCCGGCAAGACCACCACCATCGAGACCTGCGAGGGCTACCGCCGCCCCGACGCCGGCACGGTTCGGGTGCTCGGCCTGGATCCGGTCCGCGAAGCGGCCGCGCTGCGGCCCCGGATCGGCGTGATGCTCCAGTCCGGCGGCGTGTACCCGGGCGCCCGCGCCGTCGAAATGCTGACGCACTGTGCCAGGTTGCACGCCAACCCGCTGGACGTCCCGGCGCTGGTCGAGCGCCTCGGCCTCGGCTCCTGCGGCCGCACCACCTACCGCCGGCTCTCCGGCGGCCAGCAGCAGCGGCTCGCCCTCGCGATGGCCGTGGTCGGCCGGCCCGAGCTGGTCTTCCTGGACGAGCCGACCGCCGGCCTCGACCCGCAGGCCCGCCGCGCCACCTGGGACCTGGTCCGCGACCTGCGCCGGGACGGGGTCACCGTGGTCGTCACCACCCACCACATGGACGAGGCCGAACAGCTGGCCGACGCCGTCGCCATCGTCGACCAGGGTCGGGTGATCGCCACCGGCACCCCCGAGGAGCTCTGCCGCGGCGGCGCCGAGAGCAGCCTGCACTTCGCCGGACCCGCCGGCCTCGACCTCGGCGCACTCACCAAGGTGCTGCCCGACGGCGCCTCGGCCGTCGAACTCGCCCCCGGCTCCTACCGGGTGGACGCCGCACCACTGGACCCCCAGCTGGTCGCCACGGTCACCGCCTGGTGCGCGGGCGTCGGCGTGATGCCGTCCACGTTGACGGTGCAACGCCGAAGCCTCGAAGACGTCTTCCTCGAACTGACCGGCCGGGAGCTGCGCTCGTGAGTACCTACGCCCCGCGGCCGGGTGCCGCTCCCGTCGGCCGGATGCTGCTCGCGCAGACCGCCCTCGAGACGAAGATGCTGCTGCGCAACGGCGAGCAGCTGCTGCTCACCGTGGTCATCCCGGCCGTGCTGCTGGTGCTGTTCAGCGCCGTCGACGTGGTGTCCGTGACCGGCCCGGGCAAGCGGGTCGACTTCCTGGCACCCGGCCTGCTGGCCCTCGCCGTGATGTCCACCGCCTTCACCGGCCAGGCCATCGCCACCGGCTTCGAGCGCCGCTACGGCGTGCTCAAGCGCCTCGGCGCCACCCCGCTGCCGCGCTGGGCGCTGCTCACCGCGAAGACCGGCTGCGTACTGGTGACCGAAGCCCTGCAGGTGGCACTGCTCTCGGTGATCGCGCTGGCGCTCGGCTGGTCCCCGCACGGCAACCCGGTGTCCGTGGTGCTGCTCCTGGTGCTGGGCACCGCCGCCTTCTCCGGCCTCGGGCTGCTGATGGCCGGCACGCTCAAGGCCGAGGCCACGCTGGCCGCCGCCAACCTGGTCTTCATCCTGCTGCTGCTGGCGGGCGGGGTGATCGTGCCGCTCACCAAGTTCCCCTCGGCGGTGCGCGGCGCACTGGAACTGCTGCCGATCAGCGCGCTCTCGGACGGGCTCCGCTCGGTGCTGCAGGCCGGCGCCGGGGTGCCGTGGTCGGACCTGGGCATCCTGGCGGTCTGGGCGGTGCTCGGCCTGGCCGCGGCGGCGCGGTTCTTCCGCTGGGAGTAGGCGTGTGACCCTCTGACATGAAAGGGGCGCGGACCGATGGTCCGCGCCCCTTTACTGCTTACTCAGGCACTCAGTGACGACCGGCCCGACGACGGCCGAAGAACACCAGGCCACCGCCGACCACGACCACCGCGGCACCGATGCCCGCGATCAGACCGGCATTGCTGCCGCCACCGGTGGAGGCCAACACCGGGCCGGTGGGCGACGGGGTCGGCGCGACCGAGGTCGGGGCCTTGCTGCTCGGGGCCGCCGAAGTGGGCGCGGCGGTGGTCGGCGCGGGGGTGGTCGGCGCCGGAGTGGTCGGCACCGGGATGGTGGGGCTCGGAGTCGGCGTCGGGGTGTGGCTGGGCGTCGGGGTGGGGGTCGGGGTCGGGGTCGGGGTGGGAGTGGGCGTCGGGGTGGGCGTCGGCGTGGGGGTCGGGCAGACCTCGGAGGTCGCCGTCCACTCACCGCTCCACTTGTTGTCGCCCTTGAGGTCGTCCCCAGCAGCCACGTCCAGCACCGTGAGCACCGGCTTGGTGTGCGCCGGCACCTGGAACACGTGGTGGTACGAGCTGCCGAACTTCTCGGCGTCCACCACCTTCTGGCCACCCACCGTGACGGTGACCGTGTTGGTCACCTTGTCGTTGTAGTCGGTGAGGTCGACCGTCACCGTCGAGCACGTCGCGCTGATGGTGGGGTGGTGTGCCCAGGCGTCGGTGGCCAGTGCACCGGTACCGATCACCGCGAGTGCCGCTGCCCCGGCGAGCGTCCGACCGGATATCCGCCCTTGTCGCGCCATAACCATGATCCTTCCGAATGGGGTTGTGCAGCACGGGCGTTGAATGGAGCAGTGAGCGACCGGCTACATCTGGTGTGTGGGGACTCTACCGCCACTTGTTGTCGGTGACCCCCCAAACAGAACGACCGGATCGGATCTGGCGGTTCAAAAGTCGGTGTGCCTGTGTTTGCCGACGAACGAATCACCCCCGGCGATCAGGGCTGATCACCAGGGGTTCCCTCACACACAGTTGACGAAAGCTCAGCCCCTCCGGACCGCCCGCCGCCAAGCGGCCACCACAATGCCGCCACCCACGGCCCACACCGCCACGGTCAACGAGCGCGAACGACACGGCGGGCGCCCTCCGGCCGACGCCGGGCGTACCAAGCCTCCAGAGGCTCCTCCACGCTGCCCGTTTCTCTTCGCTACCCGGCGAACGACGTCAGACGGCCTGCTCGATCCGCTCGAAGATGTCCGCGTCGGTCTCCTGCTGCCAGGCGGGCAGCTCGTCCCAGTCGGCGACGTACGACGGCTTCGGATCCTCGATGTGCTTGTGGATCTGGGCGATCCAGCACAGCGCCACGAAGCGCCCCTTCTGCTCCCGGCTGAGCCTTCGGGCAGTGCCCCCACTGACCACCACGAAGTCACGCACCTGCCCGAACACGGCTGCGGCTGCCTGCCGCTCCCACGCGGGCGTGTCATCCCACGGCGTGATGTAACCGGGCTTCGGCTCGCCGGGGAAGTGCTTCTTCACACCGTCGATCCAGGCCTCACGGAAGACTCGACCATCGTCCGTCACATCGACTCCTTGTCGTCAGGCAGCGCTGGAGAGCGCCGCGATCCGCTGATACAGGTCCGACACTCGACCATCTCTCGGCATCGTCGCAAGGCGCGGCTGAAGCCCAGCCAGCTTCTTGCCGATGAATCCGGACCCAGTCTGTCCGGCCACCTCCAGAGCGGCCTCGCTGTAGTGCATCACCTGATCGAGATCCCCGCGCTGCGCACCGAGCGCGGCCAGATCCGCGAGAACCGCCCCGCGTCGACGAAGCGACAAGTCCTGCTGCAGTGCCGCCATCAATGACTGCTCTGCGAGGTCCGGCCGGCCCAGTTCGAGGTAGCAGGTCCCGCGCTCCTCGGCGAGCCGCGAACCGTCGAACCGCAGCCAGCCGCCGTTGTGCACCTCGCCTCCCAACGAATGGACTTGGTCTGCCAGATCAAGCGCCCTGCTGCACGACCCCAGATCGCCGAGGCCCGCGTAGGCCTCTGCCTGGACCGCCGCCACCCAGTACCGCGTGGAAAGCTGATCGTCGCCCCGCTGAGCAACCATTGAGGCCGCTGACAGCATCGGCGCGGCCACCGAGAACCGGCGCTCGTACAGCTCGATGAATGCGTGCCTTGTCATCGCGCAGGCCCAGAGGTCGTGGGCTCCGGCCTCCCTGCTCGCGGTGGCTGCCAGGGTGTAGCAGTGCGCTGCGTCGGCATAGCGGTTGGCGTCGAAGAAGATCTCACCGGCCAACTGGTAGAGCTCTCCCGCCGTCGCGCACAGCTGCTTGTGCCCAGCCTCGGTGCGGACCGTTTCCAAGCCTCGTGCGAGCGCACCGATTTGCTGGCGCACAAGCGGATAGACGTCCTGTTTGGACTCGGCGAGGCCGAACACACGCCAGAGGTGTGGGGCCATCTGGACGGCTGTCTCGGCCGAAGGCGTGAGCGCCTCGGCCTCGGCCTGTGCATCAGTCGGCGGTAGCGCGACAAGCGTCCCGGTTATGGTCAGCAGCCCGAGGAAGTCACGGCGTTTCATATCTTCAGCATCACCAGCATTCGAAGGGTTTCCCGAGATCACCGCGCCGGTGGACGCCTGCCGGTCTGATGTCAGAAGACCTGTCAGCTCCACGGCGGTGACCCTCAGGAGCCGAGCGATCTTCGGGCGTAAGAACGGCTGGGGAGTGGCCCTGCCGTTCTCCCAGCGCACGATCGTGGAGGGGGCAACCCCCAGCTGCTCTGCGAGCTTCTCCTGACTGTAGCCCAGCGTCCTACGCCGTTCGACAAAACGATCACGCCTCCGCGCCACCGATGTCCCCGATCCACAAAGGATGTTCTTCGAGGTCAGAAAAGCCAGTGCGCTGATTATGCCTGGTTTCTGCCCGTCATCGGCTCTGGTCGGTGACAACTGCCGCGCCATTCAATGGCGTACGTCGCCCGGCGTCAGGAAGCCGCTCCCCCGACGGTGACCGTGGAAGAGCGCCGGGCGGCATGACCTCGCACTGCTGGAGAACACCAATGCGACACCTCCCTACTCCACACAACCGCCGGGTCGAGAGCTCGACCGCCTTCGACCAGTCGCCACCACGCGGTGGACGATGATGGCGGCCGGCTTCCCGTGCCCCTACGAGTGGGGCGTCGAGCCGGAACTGGCACACGTCCCGATCGCCCGTCGCACGCTGCTGGACGTCGTTCGGTTCTGGCAACTGCCCTTGTCTGAAGACACATTGAGCGACGTGGCGCTGTGCGCAGGCGAGATCATCGCCAACGCGATCGAGCACACCGGTGCCCGCTGCAAGGTCACCGTGCGCTGGACCGGGACGACGCTGCGGGTCGAGGTACGGGACCCCAGCATGCGACCTCCCGAAGTGATCAAGCCCCGAAACAACGAACTGCGGGGGCGAGGCCTCGCCCTGGTGGATGCGCTTTCCCTGCGCTGGGGTTGGCTGCCTGCCGGCACCGGCAAGACCGTGTGGTTCGAGTGCGCTCCAACCGACCCGGCGCCGCACGGCTGCCAGCCACTCCCGCTGACCCATCGGAGCCATTCCTGATGACATATCAGCCCAGCAGTCCCGCCCGATACCGCAGGTGGATCTCACCGCAGCCCACGACCCTTGTCATCCAGCCGGACAGCTTCTGCAACCTGGCCTGCACCTACTGCTACCTCCCCGACAAACACAAGCGCGCCCCCATGTCCGCCGAGGTCGCTGCCGCCATCGCCACCTCCGCCACCGAGCTCGCTTCGCCGGACCATCCCATCGAACTCGTCTGGCACGCCGGCGAACCCCTCGCAATCGGCGTGCGCCGGTTCACCGAGCTGGCCAGGCCGTTCGAGCCGCTCCGGCAGGCCGGCCTGTTGCAGCACTACGTCCAGACCAATGCCACTCTGATCACTGACGCCTGGTGCGACTTTCTGATGAAGCGTCAGTTCCGCGTCGGTGTCAGCATTGATGGTCCAGCGGCTCTCAACACCGAGCGCGTCGACCGAAAAGGCCGCCCTGCCTTCGACCGGATCACGCGGGGAATCAGCCGTCTGCGGGAGCGTGGGATCCCGTTCTCCGTCATCGCGGTGGTGACGACCCAAGCCATCGGCAGCCCCGAGGCCCTGCTCGGCTTTCTTGCCTCTCTGGGGTGCCACACGATCGGCCTGAACATTGAGGAGATCGAGGGTGCCAACACCGAGCGCCCGCAGCTGACCATAGAACAGGCCGCTGAGTTCTGGCGCCGCACGATCGCGTGGGCCCGCCGTAATCCGACCAGTTCGGTGCGGGAGGTGGCCCGTCTTGGCGACTACCTCAAGACCCTACGGACCTGCCAGCAGGTCAACCCCGAGGCGGCCTGTCTCGATCCCATCCCAACTGTCTCCTCCAGCGGGGACGTGGTGCTGCTGTCGCCTGAGCTGGCCGGCGTGACAGCCCCCGAGTACGACGACTTCCTGGCCGGGAACGTTCTCAGCGAGTCCATCGCCGCCATGCTCGGCAAAGCCCACCGGCTGCGATACGTGGACGAGTTCCTAACCGGCCTGGAGAGGTGCGAGGCCGGTTGCCAGTTCTTCGACTTCTGCCGGGGAGCTCAGGCCGGCAATCGCTACTTCGAGAACGGCCGCCTGGACAGCGCCGAAACCAACTACTGCCGCGTGTCCAGGCAGGCCCTGATCACCGCACTGTCCGATACCGTCCGAGAGGAACAGCCGGAATGACCATGCTCGAATACCTGGCCGAGGCCCAGGCCCCGGTTCTCACCGACCTCACGTCCGCTGCGGCCGGCCTCGTCCCGACTGCCAAGTTCGACAACCGGCCCACCTGGAACAACAACACCCCCAAGTTCGACAACCGGCCGACCTGGGACAACTGGAACAAGGCGAGCTAGCCGCCACACCGTCGGGGCCGCGAACCTGCGCGGCCCCGGCCCCGATCCTCGAGGAGCGAAAACCCATGGACACCCGCCGCGTCGGCCGCACCAGCATCACTCTCCCCGAGGTCAGCGGGCCCGGCATCTACCTCACGAACGTCGCCTCGTTGGAGAACCCTCGCGGCACCGTCCAGGACTTCCGGTACGCCGACGCCGATCTGCGCGAACTCGACCTGCTGAGGACCCATCTCATCACCGGCCGTATCACCGGCCTTCGCGCTGACCGCGTTCAGCTGGCTGATCTCCGGGTGGACTCAGTCGAATTCGACAGCTGCGATCTCGGCTCCACCCAGTGGAGCGACAGCAAGCTCTCTCGCGTCGTCTTCCGGAATTGCAGGCTCATGGGCGCCGACCTGGCCCGCCTCACCCTGGACAACGTCCTGTTCGAAGGCTGCAAGCTCGATTACGCGACCTGGGAGGGCATCCGCGCCACCGGCCCTGTCGCCTTCTCCAAGTCCGTACTGACCGAGGCCACCTTTACCGGGTGTGACCTGAGCCGGGCCGTCTTCGACGCCTGCACACTGCGGCTGACCGAGTTCGGGCGTGGCACGTACAAGGAGCTCGACCTTCGCGGCAACGATCTCTCCACGGTGAGGGGCGTCACCACACTCAAGAAGATCATCATCGACCGGTCCCAGCAGCCTGAGCTCGCCGAAGCCCTCGTCGCCGAGCTCGACGTCACCTTCGGTGACACCCTCGACGACCGCCGCTGAGCCCGGTCCCGGAAGGGACCAGATGAACCTCAGCATCGCCTACACCAACTCGTCTGCCCTGCGCGGGCGGTGTGAAGTCACCGCCGCCCGCCATACCCACCACGAGCCCGGATACGAGAACGGCGCCGTCGTGCCGGCGGGCCCCTGGCGGGCCATCAGTGCGCAGGAGGCACGGACTCTCAGGCCGACTGCCCTAACCGATGACGCTCGGCTGATTGAGCTGATCAAGCTGCCGGGTCACCTCCCCGGCGCGCTCCCCCAGCTGGCAGACAACCTCGGCGACCCGAATGCCAGCTACCTCGGCCAAGCCGCCAGCTCCGCCAACGCTCTGACCACTACCGAGAATTACACCGATGGCCGCCGCATCGGCCTGCACGTCGACAACTGGGACAAGCTGTCGTACACCACCAAACACCAGGGCCGCCGCCGACTGTGCGTCAACCTCGGACCCGGTACGCGCTATCTCCTCGTCGGTGCCACCGACATCCAGTCGATCTGCCGAGCGATGCACCAGAACCCTGAGCAGCGCTACCCACACACCGATGACCTCCGGGCCTACGTCGCAGCCCGCCAGCCGCTGCTCATCTATCGCCTCCGCCTGGCTCCAGGCGAGGGCTACCTTGCCCCGACCGAACTGCTCCCCCACGACGGGTCCACCCAGGACCAGCCCCACCCGTCCGCTGCCGCCTTCTGGCTCGGGCGCTGGCCCTGCGGAGTTCTGCCCTCCCTGGTCTGAGCACCCGGCGGCCTACGCGCTCAGCACGGGACGAAGCAGGTCCAGGACGTGGGTCCAGTTGTAACTGTCGCGGGCTCCGCCGGCCTTGGGCTTGTGGGGGACGCTGTCGCCGAGCAGGACGCCCATGGAGCGGAGGCGGGCCAGGCTGTCGTCGTACGCGGGGTGTGCTGCCTGGGCGGAGTTGACGTACGGCTGGACGGCGACGGGGATACCGAGGCCGTACGCCTCGCAGAGGATGCCGAGTGCGAGTGTGTCGCAGATGCCGGCGGCCCACTTGTTGATGGTGTTGAAGGTGGCGGGCGCGACCGCGATGGCGTCGGCCGGTGGAAGGGGCTGCGGGATGCCGGGCGTGCGCCAGGCCGAGCGGATCGGGTAGCCGGTCTGCAGCTCGATGGCTTGCTGGTCTATGAAGCCGAGCGCGGTGGGGGTGGCGATCACACCGACGCCCCACCCCTCGGCGTGGGCTGCGGTGATCAACTCGCCCACCCCGTCCGCGATGCCTGAGGCGCAGACGACGACGTACAGGAACGGCTCGCGGTGCTCGGTCACGGCTGGACTCCAACTCCTGGCGGAAACGGCGGGGCTCGGCGTGCGCTCAGGTCTACCGGATGCAGGGGACCACCAGTCCAGCGCCCGCCGGAAGTGTCCCGTTTTGCCTTGCGTGCCCCCGCCGCAAGATCGCCCGCCCCGCAACCTAGAATCGACCCGTGCGTACCCCCTTCTCTCTCCTCGCCGAGCGCTGGCACCCGTCCGCCGCCCAGGTGCGGCTGGCCGCCCTGATCGCGCTGGCGATGAGCGTGGTCATCGTCGTCACCGGTGGCGCGGTGCGCCTGACCGGGTCCGGGCTCGGCTGCAGTACCTGGCCGACCTGCACCTCCGCGAGCCTGACGCCGACGCCTGCGATGGGGGTGCACGGCATCATCGAGTTCACCAACCGGATGCTGACGTACGTGCTCTGCGCGGCGGTCGGCTGGGCCATCCTGGCCGCGCGCTGCGCGCCGGTCTGGCGCAGGAGCCTGACCCGGCTGGGCTGGGCGCAGTTCTGGGTGGTGATGAGCAACGCGGTGCTCGGTGGGATCACCGTTCTCGCGGGGCTCAACCCCTATGTCGTGGCCTGCCACATGATTGCCGCGCTGGCGCTGGTCTGGGTCGCGGTGCTGACCTGGGAACGGGCCAAGGAGGGGGACGGGCCGGTCAGGGCGCTGGTCGCCGAACCGCTGCGGAAGCTGGCGAACGTCCTGGTGGGCGTGGTCGGCGCGCTGGTGGTGGCCGGGACGCTGGTGACCGGTGCGGGCCACCACCCGGGCGACTCAAGCGACGTGCCGCGAATCCCGATCAACTACGACCGGCTGGCCCAGGTGCACGCGGACCTGGCGTTCGTCACCGTCGGCCTCTCGCTGGCGGTCATCTTCGTGCTGGCCGCCGTCAAGGCGCCGCCGGCCGCCCGGGCCCGTGCGCGTGAGCTCTTCCTGGTGCTGCTGGCCCAAGGGGTGATCGGGTACGTGCAGTACTTCACCGACGTGCCCGAGGTGCTGGTCGGCCTGCACATGCTGGGCGCCTCGCTGACCTGGATCGCCGCGCTGCGGATCCCGTTGGCGCTGCGCGGCAGGGCGGACGAGCCCGCCGCGGTGCCGGCACAGCTGCAGGAGACAGCAGCCGTATAGACGGGCGAAGACAGATAGACGGGCGAAGACAGGCAAGAGGCCCTGACCCCACTCCGCACCTGGGGGTCAGGGCCTCTGTCTGTGTGCTCGACAGAATGTCTTCGACAGAGTGTCAGAGCTGGATGCCGGCCATCCGCTTCCACTCGTACGGGCCGGTGCGCACCTTGAGGGCGAGCTCGCCCTCGAAGGAGTCGTGCAGCGTCAGGCCGGCCAGCTCGGCGGCGCGGCGGCCGACGGCGTAGCTGGGCGCGACCTGGTCGCCCCAGGAGCCGTCCGCGCCGACCAGGACGATCCGGGTGGCGACCCGGCCGACGTACTCCACCACGGCGTCGGCGCTGCCGCCGTGCTGCTTGCTGAACGCGGTGAGGTTCTTGGCGATGCGCTTGGCGCGGCGCTCGGCACGGGCGTCCGAGGCGGGGGCGAGGGTCTCTGCGCTGCTCATGTCCGCATGCTACCCACGGGTAGCGGGGCTGGCGACGGCAGGGGCGTGTGCCACGGGCCACAGCGCGCCACCTGGCCCTAGCCTGGCCCCATGACCTTCCACGGCTGGCCGGCCGAGGCCCTCGACTTCTACGAGGGCCTCGAGGCCGACAACTCGAAGACCTACTGGACCGCCCACAAGGCGCTCTACGACGAGGCGGTGCACGGGCCGACCGCCGAGCTGCTGGCGGAGCTGGAGGGCGAGTTCGGCCCCGGCAAGATCTTCCGGCCCAACCGCGACCTGCGGTTCAGCGCCGACAAGTCCCCGTACAAGACCCACCTGGGCGCCTTCCTGGAGCAGGGCGGCTACATCCAGCTCTCGGCCAACGGGCTGGCGTCCGGCCTGGGCATGTACCAGCTGGCGACGGATCAGCTGGACCGCTACCGGCGCGCGGTCGACGAGGAGGTGACCGGCCGGGAGTTGGAGCGGGTGATCGCCCAGCTGGCGAAGAAGGACATCGGCGTGGTCGGGGTGAGCTCGCTGAAGAGCGCCCCGCGCGGCTACCCGAAGGACCATCCGCGGATCGAACTGCTGCGGCACAAGGGGCTGATCGCCTGGCAGGAGTGGCCGGTGGAGCCCTGGCTTGGCACCGCCGAGGCCAAGACCCGGATCGCCGCCTTCCTGCGCGGTGCCCGGCCGTTGAAGGACTGGCTCGGCACCCGGGTGGGGCCGAGCCAGGAACCGCCGAGACGGTAGGAAGACAGGAAGACAGGGAGGTAGGAAAGCAGGAAAGCAGGAAGGCAGGGAGAAAAGAAGGCTGGAGGACTACCGCAGGAACGGATCCACCGCGATCGCCACCATCAGCAGCGTCAGGTAGGTGATCGACCAGTGGAACAGCCGCATCTCCTTGAGCTTCGCGCCCACCACTCCGGCCTTGGCGCGCGCATACAGCCCGTGCGCCTCCTTGAGCCAGAACGCGCCCAGCAGCACCGCCGAGACGGGGTACAGCCAGCTGGTGTGCGCCAGCGGCCACAGGGCCAGCGAGACCGCGACCATGACCCAGCTGTAGATGACGATCTGTCGGGCCACGGCCAGGTTGCCCGCCGTGACCGGCAGCATCGGCACGCCGGCCTTGGCGTAGTCCTCGCGCACCTTCATGGAGAGCGGCCAGTAGTGCGGCGGCGTCCAGAAGAAGATCACCAGGAAGAGCACGAACGGCGCCCAGCTCAGCGAGCCGGTCACCGCCGCCCAGCCCACCAGCACCGGCATGCAGCCGGCGATGCCGCCCCAGACGATGTTCTGCGCGGTGCGCCGCTTCAGGCCCAGGGTGTAGACGAAGACGTAGAAGAGGTAGCCGGCCAGCGCCAGCCCGGAGGCCAGCCAGTTCACCAGGAAGCCGAGCCAGAGGGTGGAGACCACGCCCAGCGCGATGCCGAAGACCATCGCCTCGCGCGGCGAGACCATCCCGGTGACCAGCGGCCGCCGCTCGGTGCGGCTCATCACGGCGTCGATGTCGCGGTCGATGTACATGTTGAGCGCGTTGGCGCCGCCCGCCGACAGGTAGCCGCCGACGACCACCGCCAGCACCAGGACCAGGTTCGGGACCCCGCGCTGCGCCAGGAACATCACCGGGACCGTGCTCATCAGCAGCAGCTCGATGATCCGCGGCTTGGTCAGTGCGACGAATGCCCCTAGACGGGCCCCGAACGACCGAGGGGTGGGGGTCGTCCCACTGTCCCCGGCGGGGCGGGATTCGACGGCGGTCACGAACACCCCAACTGAAGATGAATCTTCGCAGGCGTTCCGGTTCCGAGGAGCTCGTGAATCCGTTCACGCTGCGCGTACCACGCCACCTTAGACGGTTCCGATCCGCCGATCGGCTCCGGGGTCGGCTGACGGGGCCCGACCGCACCCCCGTGGGTGAACTGCCCAGTTCAGCGGAGCGCGACCCGGGACAAACCAGGCCAAGGTGGGATGGGTGCCCCTGATGCACTGCACACAGTGCGACTGGGAATCTGGCCGCGAAATGCCGGGTTGTGGGCGATCGGAAGGCGGGCCCCGGCACTGACGGTAGGCTCGCCCGGAGAAGCGGGAACAGCCCTCCGTGACCGGCACTACCGATCAAGCGTCAGGCCCACAGTGTGGTGGCCGACCCGGTCCCTTCACGGGGTCACAGTTCAATACGGAAGGAGCCCTGAGAAGGGTGAGCACGACGCCGACGAACGCAATCGAGTGGTCCGACCTTGACGAGCGAACGGTGGACACGGCCCGCGTTTTGGCCATGGACGCAGTACAGAAGGTCGGGAACGGGCACCCGGGTACCGCTATGGCCCTGGCCCCTGCCGCCTACGTCATCTTCCAGCGCTTTCTGCGCCATGACCCGACCGACCCCAACTGGGTGGGCCGGGACCGCTTCGTGCTGTCCCCGGGTCACACCAGCATGACCCTGTACACCCAGCTCTTCCTCTCCGGCTACGGCCTGGAGCTGGACGACCTGAAGTCCTTCCGGGTGCACGGCAGCCGCACCCCGGGCCACCCGGAGCACGGCCACACCGCCGGCGTGGAGACCACCACCGGTCCGCTCGGCCAGGGCATCGCCAACGCGGTGGGCATGGCGATGGCGGCCCGCTACGAGCGTGGCCTGTTCGACCCGCAGGCGCCCGAGGGCAGCTCGCCGTTCGACCACACCATCTGGGCCATCGTCTCCGACGGCGACCTGGAGGAGGGCATCTCCGCCGAGGCCTCCTCGCTGGCCGGCCACCAGAAGCTGGGCAACCTGGTCGCGCTCTACGACGACAACCACATCTCGATCGAGGGCGACACCCACACCGCCTTCTCCGAGGACGTGCTGCACCGCTACGAGGCGTACGGCTGGCACGTGCAGCGGGTCGCCCCGAAGAGCAACGGCGACATCGACGTCCAGGAGCTGGGCGCCGCGCTGGCCGCCGCCAAGGCCGAGACCTCGCGCCCGTCGATCATCGCGATGCGCACGATCATCGCCTGGCCGGCCCCGGACGCGCAGAACACCGCCAAGGCGCACGGCTCCGCGCTCGGCGCCGCCGAGATCGCCGCCACCAAGAAGGTGCTGGGCTTCGACCCCGAGCGCACCTTCGAGGTCACCGACGAGGTGCTCAGCCACGCCCGTCAGGTGATCCAGCGCGGCAAGGCGGCCCGTGCCGAGTGGGAGAAGTCCTACCTGGAGTGGCGCGCCAGCGACCCGTCGCGCGCGGCCGAGTTCGACCGGATCCAGGCCGGCGAGCTGCCCAACGGCTGGAAGAAGCTGCTCCCGGTCTTCCCGGCCGGCAAGGACGTCGCCACCCGCAAGGCCGGCGGCGACACCCTGAAGGCCTTCGGCGCGGTGATCCCGGAGCTGTGGGGCGGCTCGGCCGACCTCGCGGAGTCCAACCTCACCACGATCGACGAGGGCAGCTCCTTCCTCCCCGAGGACAACCCGCTCAAGGGCGCCAACCCGTACGGCCGGACCATCCACTTCGGCATCCGCGAGCACGCCATGGGCTCGGCCATGAACGGCATCGCGCTGCACGGCAAGACCCGCGTGTACGGCGGCACCTTCCTGGTCTTCTCGGACTACATGCGCCCGGCGGTCCGGCTGGCCGCGCTGATGAAGCTGCCGGTCACCTACGTCTGGACGCACGACTCGATCGGCCTCGGCGAGGACGGCCCGACCCACCAGCCGGTCGAGCACCTGGCCGCGCTGCGCGCCATCCCGGGCCTGTCGGTGGTCCGCCCGGCCGACGCCAACGAGACCGCGGTCGCCTGGCGCACCGTCCTGGAGCGCCAGACCACCCACCCCGGCCCGGTCGGCCTGGCGCTGACCCGCCAGGGCGTGCCGACCTGGGACCGCGAGGTCTTCGGCTCGGCCGACGGCACCGCGAAGGGCGGCTACGTGCTGGCCGAGGCCTCCAACGGCGCCCCGCAGGTGATCCTGATCGGCACCGGCTCCGAGGTTCAGCTGGCGGTCCAGGCGCGCGAGACACTGGAGGCCGAGGGCATCCCCACCCGCGTGGTCTCGATGCCGTCCGTCGAGTGGTTCCACGAGCAGGACCAGGCGTACCGCGACCAGGTGCTGCCGCCCACCGTCAAGGCCCGGGTCTCGGTCGAGGCCGGGATCGCCCAGGGCTGGCGCGAGTTCGTGGGCGACCACGGCCAGATCGTCAGCCTGGACCACTTCGGCGCGTCGGCCGACTACCAGGTGCTGTACCAGGAGTTCGGCATCACCGCCGAGGCCGTGACGCACGCCGCCCACAAGTCGCTGCGCTCGCTGGAAGCCGTCAACCGCTAGACCCCGCCCGCTTCCTGAACCACTGATAGACACGAAGGACTGAGCAGTATGACTGACGCATTGAAGCGCCTCAGCGACGAAGGCGTGGCGATCTGGCTGGACGACCTCAGCCGCGCCCGGCTGAACAGCGGCAACCTGGCCGAACTGGTGCAGAGCAAGCACGTCGTCGGTGTCACCACCAACCCGACCATCTTCCAGAAGGCGATCGCCGGCAGCGGCGACACCTCCTACGACGGCCAGCTGCGCGACCTCGCGGTGCGCAAGGTCACCACCGACGAGGCGATCCGCATGATCACCACCTCGGACGTGCGGGACGCCGCCGACGTGCTGCGCTCGGTGTACGACGCGAGCAACGGCCGCGACGGCCGGGTCTCGATCGAGGTGGACCCGCGGCTGGCCCACCAGACCGCGCCCACCGTGGCCGAGGCCAAGCAGCTGTGGTGGCTGGTGGACCGTCCGAACATCTTCATCAAGATCCCGGCCACCAAGGCCGGCCTGCCCGCGATCAGCGAGGTGATCGGCCGGGGCATCAGCGTCAACGTCACGCTGATCTTCTCGCTGGACCGCTACAAGGCCGTGATCGACGCCTTCCTGACCGGTCTCGAGGAGGCCAGGGCCAAGGGCATCGACCTGTCCTCGATCGAGTCGGTCGCCTCCTTCTTCGTGTCCCGGGTGGACAGCGAGATCGACAAGCGGCTCGACGCGATCGGCACCGACGAGGCCAAGTCGCTGCGCTCCAAGGCCGCGCTGGCCAACGCCCGGCTCGCCTACCAGGCGTACGAGGAGGTCTTCGGCTCGGTGGACGGCAAGAAGCCGGCCAGCGACCGCTGGACCGCCCTGGAGGCGGCCGGTGCCAAGCCGCAGCGTCCGCTCTGGGCCTCGACCGGCGTGAAGGACCCGGCGCTGCCGGACACCCTGTACGTGACCGAGCTGGTGGCCCCCGGCACCGTCAACACCATGCCCGAGGCCACCCTGGACGCCACCGGCGACCACGGCGTGGTGACCGGTGACACCATCACCGGCGGCTACGCCGAGGCGCAGGGCGTGCTGGACGCGCTGGCCGCGGTCGGCGTCGACTACGACGACGTGGTGCAGGTCCTGGAGGACGAGGGCGTCAGCAAGTTCGAGGTCTCCTGGCAGGAGCTGCTCGACACGGTGACCGCCTCGCTGGCCTCCTTCGCCGAAGGTAAGTGACCCTGCTCGACTGCACTGAAGCGGAGCCCATCAGTGAGCAATGCACAGGCATTTCCCGACCTTGAGGGGGCCGAGGTGACGCAAGGCGAGATCCCGCAGTTGCCCGCGAACCCGCTGCGCGACCCGGCGGACCGCCGGCTGCCGCGCATCGCCGGCCCGTCCGGCCTGGTCATCTTCGGCGTCACCGGGGACCTCTCCCGGAAGAAGTTGATGCCGGCGATCTACGACCTGGCCAACCGCGGCCTGCTGCCGCCGGGTTTCTCACTGGTGGGCTTCGCCCGCCGCGAGTGGGAGCACGAGGACTTCGCGAAGGAGGTGCACGACGCCGTCAAGGAGCACGCACGCACCCCCTTCCGTGAGGAGGTGTGGCAGCAGCTCGCCAAGGGCATGCGGTTCGTCCAGGGCACCTTCGACGACGACGAGGCCTTCGAGACGCTGCGCCAGACCATCGAGGACCTGGACAAGGCACAGGGCACCAGCGGCAACTTCGCCTTCTACCTCTCGGTGCCCCCGAAGTTCTTCCCCAACGTGGTCCAGCAGTTGAAGAAGCACGGCCTGGCCGACCCGCCGCAGGGCTCCTGGCGCCGTGCGGTGATCGAGAAGCCCTTCGGTCACGACCTGACGAGCGCTCAGGAGCTCAACAAGGTCGTGCACGAGGTCTTCCCGCGCGACGAGGTATTCCGGATCGACCACTACCTCGGCAAGGAGACGGTCCAGAACATCCTGGCGCTGCGCTTCGCCAACTCGATGTTCGAGCCGATCTGGAACCGGTCCTACGTGGACCACGTGCAGATCACCATGGCCGAGGACATCGGCATCGGGGGCCGCGCCGGGTACTACGACGGCATCGGCTCGGCCCGTGACGTGATCCAGAACCACCTGCTCCAGCTGATGGCGCTGACCGCCATCGAGGAGCCGGCCTCGTTCCACCCCAAGGCCCTGGTCGCGGAGAAGCTCAAGGTGCTCAGCGCCGTGCAGCTGCCCAAGGACCTCGGCCGGCACACCGTGCGCGGCCAGTACGCGTCCGGCTGGCAGGGCGGCGAGGAGGTGGTCGGGTACCTGGACGAGGACGGCATCGACCCCGAGTCCAAGACCGACACCTACGCGGCGATCAAGCTGGAGATCAACAACCGGCGCTGGGCCGGGGTCCCGTTCTACCTGCGCACGGGCAAGCGCCTGGGCCGCCGGGTGACCGAGATCGCGGTGGTCTTCCAGCGGGCCCCGTACCTGCCGTTCGACTCCTACGCGACCGAGGAGCTGGGGCAGAACGCCCTGGTGATCCGGGTGCAGCCGGACGAGGGCGTCACGGTGCGGTTCGGTTCCAAGGTGCCGGGGACCTCGATGGAGGTCCGGGACGTCACGATGGACTTCGCCTACGGCGAGTCGTTCACCGAGTCCAGCCCGGAGGCCTACGAGCGGCTCATCCTGGACGTGCTCCTCGGTGACGCCAACCTCTTCCCGCGGCACCAGGAGGTCGAGCTCTCCTGGGAGATCCTCGACCCGATCGAGAAGTACTGGGACCAGCACGGCAAGCCCGCGCAGTACCCGGCCGGCACCTGGGGTCCGGCCGAGGCGGACGAGATGCTCGCACGAGACGGCAGGAGCTGGCGCCGGCCATGAAGATCGACCTGACGGACACCACGTCCAGCAAGATCAACAGTGCTCTGATGGACGCCCGCCGGGCCAGCGGTTCCACCGCGGCCGGGATGGTTCTCACGCTCGTCATCGTGGTGGACGAGGGCAGCGCGTACGACGCCCTCAAGGCCGCGAACGACGCCTCCCGTGAGCACCCCTCGCGGATCCTGGCGGTGATCAAGCGGGCCGGGCGTTCGCCGCGGGCCCGCGCCGGGACCCGGCTGGACGCCGAGATCCTGGTCGGCTCGGACGCCGGCTCGGGCGAGACGGTGGTGCTGCGGATGCACGGCGAGCTGGTCTCGCACGCGCAGTCCGTGGTGCTGCCGCTGCTGCTGCCGGACGCCCCCGTGGTGGTCTGGTGGCCGGAGAACGCGCCGCTGCACGCCGCGCAGGACCCGCTGGGTGCGATCGCCCAGCGCCGGATCACCGACGCGGTCACCGCCGAGTCGCCGGTCGACCAGCTGGCGGTCCGGGCCGAGAGCTACAGCCCGGGTGACACCGACCTCGCCTGGACCAGGATCACCGGCTGGCGCTCGATGCTGGCCGCCGCCCTGGACCAGAAGCCCACCAAGGTCACCTCCGCGGTGGTCGAGGGCGAGTCGTACAACCCGAGCGTGGAGTTGCTCGGGCTCTGGCTGCACGACCGCCTGCGGGTGCCGGTGGACCGGGTGGTCAGCGGCGGCCCGGGCATCACCGCGGTGCGGCTGCGCACCCGGGACGGCGAGATCGTGCTCGACCGGCCGGACGGCCTGATGGGCACCCTCTCCATCCCCGGTGCTCCGGACCGGATGGTGGCGCTCAAGCGGCGCGAGACCGCCGAGCTGATCGCCGAGGAGCTGCGCCGGCTCGACCCGGACGACATCTACGCGGCGGCGGTTCGCACCGGCGTGAAGAGCCTGAACACGTCGAAGGGCCGGGCTCCGGCCGGCGCCGTCGTCGAGGCCGATCCGGCCGCGGCGGCGGGCAGCACCGTGGTCGAGGCCGCGGTGGCCACGCCCATGGTGACCGCCAAGGTCCCCGCCGCCGAGCAGCCCGCCGTGGCGCAGCCCGCTGCAACGAAGACGGCGGCTGCCAAGAAGGCCCCCGCGGCCAAGAAGGCGGCCACCACGAAGAAGGCCACCGCCCGCAAGCGGAGCGGCGCATGACCCCGGTCCCGCAGCTGGTGGTGCACCGCGACAAGGAGCTGATGGCCCAGGCGGCCGCCGCGCGACTGATCACCAGGATCGTCGACGCGCAGTCCGCCCGGGGCACCGCCTCCGTGGTGCTCACCGGCGGCCGCAACGGCAATGCGCTGCTCGCGGCCATCGCCGAGTCCCCGGCCCGGGACGCGGTGGACTGGTCCCGGCTGGACCTGTGGTGGGGCGACGAGCGCTTCGTCCCCTCCGCCGATCCCGAGCGCAACGCGGTGCAGGCCACCGACGAGCTGCTCGGCCGGGTCCCGCTGGACCCGGCCCGGGTGCACTTCATGCCCGCCTCGGACGGCGTCGACGGCGCCGACGTGGAGGCCGCCGCCGAGCGGTACGCCGAGGAGCTGGCCAAGGCCGCGGGTCCGCAGGACCGCGGCCGGGTGCCCGCCTTCGACGTGCTGCTGCTCGGGGTCGGCCCGGACACCCACGTGGCCTCGCTCTTCCCCGAGCACCCGGGCGTGCGGGAGACCGCGCGCACGGTGGTCGGGGTGCGCGGGGCGCCCAAGCCTCCGCCCACCCGGATCTCGCTGACCCTGCCGGCCATCCGGGCGGCGCGCGAGGTCTGGCTGTTGGCGGCCGGTGAGGACAAGGCGGACGCCGTGGCGCTGGCCCTGTCCGGTCCGGGCGAGCTGCTGGCCCCGGCCTCGGGTGCGTACGGCACGGTCCGCACACTCTGGCTGCTGGACCGCGCGGCTGCGGCCAAACTGCCGCCGCAGCTCTACCCGCCGGCCTCGGCCTGACGGTCTGTCACAGCACAGCACACAGCACGGCACAGCACGGCAGCGGGACGGTGCACCGACCAGGTGCGCTGTCCCGCTGCCTTTCCGGGGCGGCTCAGCCCAGTCGGCGCCGGACCCAGTAGAGGGTGCCGACGACCAGCGCGAGCGCCAGCGCCAGGCCGATGCCCGACTCGACCAGCTGCAGCGGCCAGTAGTCCGCCACGTGGTGCAGGTCGGTGTACTCCCTGGCGTCCGCGTAGCGCTTGGTGCAGCTCAGGTAGTCCAGCTGGCGGCCGCAGATGTCGTACGGCAGCCGGGTGCCGCTCGGGGTCATGAAGCCCTGGGCGAAGCCCCAGGTGTTGTTCGGCAGTTCGGAGCGGGAGACCAGTTCGGTCTGCCAGCCCCACAGGTACGGGCGCAGGGTGTCCAGCCCGTACTGCAGCAGGCCCACCAGTACGACGGTGGCCGCCATCGCCGGCTGCGTGCGCCGCAGCACCGCCCCGGCCAGCGCGCCCACGGCCAGGGCGAGCAGCACGGTGGACACCAGCACCGGGCCGCCGGAGGCGAAGAAGACCGTGCTGTACCAGGCGATCCCCGAGACGTCGTTGGCCCCCGGCTGCCAGACCCAGCGGTAGATCAGCATCAGCGCCACCGAGCCGAGACCGGCCGACAGCGCGACCGCCGCCAGCTTCGCCAGCACCCAGCGGGTCCGGCTCACCGGCTGGGTCAGCACCACCTTCCAGGTGCCGCGCTCCAACTCCTGGGCCAGCAGCGGCGCGCCCAGTGCGGCGCCGAGCCCGACCGGTAGGAGCAGCAGCGCCAGGCCGGCCAGCTTGAGCGGCTCCCCGTAGGTGGTGCGGAACTCCATCACCGACTGCTGGATCCCGGGCTGCTGGCAGGCGGGATCCAGGCTGATCTCGGCGCAGCCCGCGATCTGGTGGCTGCTGAAGTACGAGACCTCCCGCGCGTGGAACACCACCGCCGCCACCGCGGCCACCGCCACCAGGGCCAGCCAGCCCCAGACCGGCAGCCGCAGCTGACGCCACATCAGCCAGCCGAGACCGCGCAGCCGCAGCCGCCCCCGCTCCGCAGTTGCGGCGGTGGCCGGAGTCGGGGCCGGGGCGCTCACCTCCTCCGTCCGGATCACGCCGCCACCTCCATCGGCTGCTCGGCCTGCGCCTCGGCGGTCAGCAGGGCGGGGGCGTCCTGAGCGCGCAGATGGGCGAGCAACAGTTCCTCCAGGGTCGGGGCGGTGGTCTCCCAGGGATCGGCCACCGGGCCGGACGGGCGGACCAGGGCGGTCAGTTGGCGACCGGTCTCGCGGGCCTCCACCACCAGGTGCCCGGCCAGTGCGGCGGCCGCGGTCTGCGGGCCGACCAACACCCGGTGGGCGGCGAGCAGTTCCTCGATGTCACCGGCCAGCCGGACCTGGCCACGGGCCATCAGCACCAGGTAGTCGCAGGCTTCCTGGAGTTCGGCGATCACGTGCGAGGACATCAGCACGGTGAGCCCGCGTTCGGCGGCCTCGGCCATCAGCAGGCCCATCACCTGGTGGCGGGCCAACGGGTCGAGGTCGGCCATCGGCTCGTCGAGCAGCAGCAGGTCGGGCCGCTGGCCGAGGGCCAGGGCCAGTGAGACCCGGGTGCGCTGGCCGCCGGAGAGCGAGCCGACCCGGGCGCTCAGCGGGAATCCGCCGTCGGCCAGGACCAGTTCGGCCTTGGCCTGGTCCCAGCCGGGGTTCAGCTCCTGGCCCATCCGCAGGATCTCGGCGACCCGGAAGCCCGGGTAGAGCGGCTTGTCCTGCGCGACGTACGCCAGCCCGGCGCCGGCCGGCCGCTCGATCCGGCCGTCGGTGGGCGTCAACAGGCCCGCCGCCAGCGCGAGCAGGGTGCTCTTGCCCGCACCGTTCGGCCCGACCAGGGCGCAGATCCGTCCGGCCGGCAGCCGGAAGGTGCAGTCCCGCAGCGCCCAACCGCGCCGGTAACGCTTGCCGAGGCCGTGTGCGGCCAGGGCGGGGTGTAGCTCGGTCATCGGTTCCCCTCCTGAGTTCGCCGGTCGGCGAACTCCTGCTCCACCACGGATGCCACGAGTGCGGCGACGTCGTCCCGGTCCAGTCCGGCCTGCCGGGCCCGGGCGGCCCAGCCGGCCAGCTCGGCGCGCAGCGGCGAGTCGGTGCCGGCCTCCTCCCGGGCCAGCGAGCGCAGCACGAAGGTGCCGAGCCCGGGCCGGGGTGCGACCAGCCCCTCCCGCTCCAGCTCCCGGTAGGCCTTGAGCACCGTGTTCGGGTTGATCGCCGTCGCCGCCACCACCTCCTTGGCGGTCGGCAGCTTGTCCCCCGGCACCAGCAGGCCCAGCCGCAGCGCGTGCTTGGTCTGCTGCACGATCTGCAGGTATGTGGCCACCCCGCTGTGCCGGTCGATGCGGTATTCCATCCTGCATCACCATTCCACTAAGGCATTAGTGGAATGGTGATGCAGGGGTGCCATGATCGTCAAGTCGAGGGGGAACGCCGGTGCACGCGAAAACGAAAGAGCGCGGGCGGTGGACCCTCAGGTCCACCGCCCGCGCTCAGGCTCGAGCAGCGTCAGATCTCGCCGCGCAGCTTGGCCAGCGCCTCGGCGAGGATCGCCTCGCCGTCGGCGTCGGTGCGACGCTCACGGACGTAGGCGAGGTGCGTCTTGTACGGCTCGTTGCGCGAGGGCGCCGGCGGGTTGTGCTCGTCCTGCCCGGCCGGGAACCCGCAGCGCGGGCAGTCCCAAGTGTCCGGGATGACGGCCTCGGCAGCGAAGCTGGGGCGCGTCTCGTGCTTGTTGGCGCACCAGAAGGAGATCCGGTTGCGGGGGGCGGACTCGCCGCGCTCCGCCTCACCCATCGGGCCGGCCCCGACCCTGCTGCCACGGATGGCGTTGCCACTTGCCACGGTCTGACTCCCTGCGTGCCCTTAACCGCCTGGGTGTGCCCAGGCGCTGCCGACCGGCCGCCCGCTGCGGACAGTGGCAAGTTGTCCTAGTGTACGGAGTGGATAAGGATCTGTCCGCACCGCCTGCACAACTGAGTCCGAATCAGCTCTTGACCTTGATCAGCAGACCCAGTACGACGATGCAGGCGAACCAACCCAGGCCGACGATGATGGTGATCCGGTCCAGGTTGCGCTCGGCCACCGCGGAACCGCCGCCGGCGGACATCGCGCCGCCGCCGAACATGTCGGACAGGCCGCCGCCCTTCCCCTTGTGCAGCAGCACCAGGAGGACCATCAGCGCACTGAAGATGATCAGGGCGATCGAGAACCCGAGAATCACGGCGGGACCAACTCTCTAGAACAAGGCTCGTTTGGCGAAGGGCCGGACCCCCTGGGAAGGAGGCCCGGCCCAAAGAGTACGTTGCTGCGAGGGCGTTAGCCTACCGCCTGCTCGCGGTACCGCACGATCTTGACGAACTCGTCGGCGTCCAGCGAGGCCCCGCCGATCAGCGCGCCGTCCACGTCGGGCTTGGCCATCAGGCCGGCCGCGCTCGAGGACTTCACGGAACCGCCGTACAGGATGCGGACCTTGTCGGCCAGCTCGGCGTCGTACAGCTCGGCCAGCCGGGCCCGGATCGCCGCGCAGACCTCCTGCGCGTCCTCCGGGGTGGCCACCTCGCCGGTGCCGATCGCCCAGACCGGCTCGTACGCGACGACGATCTGCTCGACGTCGCTCGCCGGCACCTCGGCCAGCGCGCCGTCCAGCTGGGCCAGCGTGTACTCGACGTGGGTGCCGGCCTTGCGGATCTCCAGCGGCTCGCCGATGCACAGGATCGGCAGGATCCCGTTGCGGTAGGCGGCCTTCACCTTGGCGTTGACGATCTGCTCGTTCTCGCCGTGGTACTGGCGGCGCTCCGAGTGGCCGATCACCGCGTAGGTGCACTTCAGCTTGGCCAGCATCGGGCCGGAGACCTCGCCGGTGTAGGCACCGGAGTCGTGCGCCGAGATGTCCTGGGCGCCGTACTTGATCTTCAGCTTGTCGCCGTCCACCAGGGTCTGCACCGAGCGCAGGTCGGTGAAGGGGGTCAGCACGGCGACCTCGACGGCCGCGTAGTCCTTGTCGGCCAGCGCGAAGGCCAGCTTCTGGGTGTGCTGGATGGCCTCGAGGTGGTTGAGGTTCATCTTCCAGTTGCCCGCCATCAGCGGGAGACGCTCGCTCATGTGTCAGCCTTCCAGGGCGGCGAGACCGGGGAGCGTCTTGCCCTCGAGGTACTCGAGGCTCGCGCCGCCACCGGTCGAGATGTGTCCGAACTTCGTCTCGTCGAAGCCCAGGATGCGCACGGCCGCGGCGGAGTCGCCGCCACCGACCACGGTGAACGCATCAGAGTCGATCAGCGCCTGGGCGACGGCCTTGCAGCCCTCCGCGAAGGTCGGGTGCTCGAAGACTCCGAGCGGGCCGTTCCAGAAGATGGTGGCCGCGTCGGCCAGCTTCTCGGCGAACAGCACCTGGCTCTTCGGGCCGACGTCCAGGCCCTCCTTGGTGGCCGGGATCTTGTCGGCGTCGACGATCTCGAAGTCCTCGACGGGCTTGTGCGTCTTGGTGTCCGGGAAGTCCGAGGAGACCGCGACGTCCACCGGCAGCACGAACTCGACGCCGTTGTCCTTGGCCCGCTGCAGGTACTCCAGGACGACCGGGATCTGGTCCTCCTGCAGCAGCGACAGGCCGACCTCGTGGCCCTGGGCCTTGAGGAAGGTGTACGCCATGCCGCCGCCGACCAGGATCCGGTCGGCCTTGCCCAGCAGGTTGTCGATCACCGCGAGCTTGTCGGAGACCTTGGCGCCGCCGAGCACCACCACGTAGGGGCGGGCCACCTCGTCGGTGAGCTTCTTGAGGACGGCCACCTCCTTCTCGATCAGCAGGCCGGCCGCGTGCGGCAGCCGGGCCGGCAGGTCGTAGACCGAGGCGTGCTTACGGTGCACGGCGCCGAAGCCGTCGCCGACGTACAGGTCGGCCAGGGCCGCCAGCTGGTCGGCGAAGGCGGCGCGCTCGGCGTCGTCCTTGCTGGTCTCACCGGCGTTGAAGCGCAGGTTCTCGAGCAGCGTGACCTCGCCGTCGGCCAGGGCGGCGACGGTGGCCTTCGCGCTGTCACCCACGGTGTCGGTCGCGAAGGCGACCGGCTTGCCGAGGATCTCACCGAGGCGCACGGCGGCCGGCGCGAGCGAGTACTGCGGGTCCGGCTCGCCCTTGGGACGGCCGAGGTGCGAGGCGACGATCACCTTGGCGCCGCGCTCCAGCAGCGAGGCGATCGTCGGGGCGACGGCGCGGATCCGGCCGTCGTCGGTGATGGTGCTGCCGCTGAGCGGCACGTTGAGGTCGGCGCGGACGAAAACCCGCTTGCCGGCCACATCGAGGTCGTCGATGGTCTTCACGGTCTTCGATCTCCAGAGAGAGGGGGGTGGCGCTGGGGGCGGCACAGCGCCGGGCCGCCGGTGGGATTTGACAGGTGAGGGCGGGCAGGAGCAGGGCCCGGCGGCGGTGGTGCGTGCCGTCCGGGCCCTGCTCCTCACATCACGTCAGCTCCCGCTGCGTCAGAGCTGGCCGCCGACCAGGGAGGTCAGGTTGACGAGGCGGTTCGAGTAGCCCCACTCGTTGTCGTACCAGCCGAAGACCTTGACCTGGTTGCCCTGGACCATGGTCATCAGCGAGTCGAAGATCGTGGAGAACGGCGAGTTCACGATGTCGGAGGAGACGATCGGGTCCTCGGTGTACTGCAGGATGCCCTTGAGGGAACCCTCGGAGGCCTTCTGGAAGGCCGCGTTGACCTCCTCGACGGTGACCTCGCGCTCCAGGGTGACGACCAGGTCGGTGATCGAGCCGGTCGGGACCGGGACGCGCAGCGAGGTGCCGTCCAGCTTGCCCTTGAGCTCCGGCAGCACCAGCGCGGTGGCCTTGGCGGCACCGGTGGAGGTCGGGATGATGTTCAGCGCGGCGGCACGGGCCCGACGCAGGTCCTTGTGCGGGAAGTCAAGGGTGACCTGGTCGTTGGTGTACGCGTGCACCGTGGTCATCAGACCCTTGACGATGCCGAAGTTCTCGTTCAGCACCTTCGCCAGCGGCGCCACGCAGTTGGTGGTGCAGGAGGCGTTGGAGATGACGGTGTGGTTCGCCGCGTCGTACTTGTCGTCGTTGACGCCCATCACGATGGTGACGTCCTCGTCGGTGGCGGGCGCCGAGATGATGACCTTCTTGGCGCCGGCGGCGACGTGCTTCTTGGCCTGGTCGGCCTTGGTGAAGATGCCGGTGGACTCGATCACGATGTCCACGCCCAGCTCGCCCCAGGGGAGGTTGGCCGGGTCGCGCTCGGCGATCACCTTGAAGGTGTGGCCGTCCACCGTGATGCTGTCCGCGGTGTGGGTGACCTCAGCCTGGAGGGTGCCCAGGATGGAGTCGTACTTGAGCAGGTGAGCCAGGGTCTTGGTGTCGGTCAGGTCGTTGACACCGACGATCTCGATGTCCGCGCCCTGAGACTTGACCGCACGGAAGAAGTTGCGGCCGATGCGGCCGAATCCGTTGATGCCTACCCGGATCGTCACGAACCGATCTCCTCTGAGGTACGCCGGGCTATGCCGACGGGGTGGAAATGGGATGTCCCCGACCACCCATGACCCTACCTCGCTGGGCGCGGCCAGGGCACATCAGCCCATGGTCAAGCCCTTGGCGTGGCGTACTTGTGGAGGTCAACCGAGTACACCACGCCATAGCAGGACGGTCAGTTGAGCGCCATTTCCTCGGTCAGGTTCGCCTCGGTGCTGGGCAGGCCCAGCTCCATCGCGCGCTTGTCGGCCATCGCCAGCAGCCGACGGATCCGGCCGGCCACCGCGTCCTTGGTCAGCGGCGGGTCGGCCAGCGCGCCCAACTCCTCGAGCGAGGCCTGCTTGTGCTGCATCCGCAGCTGGCCGGCCGCGGCCAGGTGCTCGGGGACCTCGTCGCCGAGGATCTCCAGGGCCCGCTGCACCCGGGCCCCGGCCGCGACGGCCGCGCGGGCCGAGCGGCGCAGGTTGGCGTCGTCGAAGTTGGCCAGCCGGTTGGCGGTGGCCCGCACCTCGCGGCGCAGTCGGCGCTCCTCCCAGGCCAGCACCGACTCGTGCGCGCCGAGCCGGGTGAGCAGCGCGCCGATCGCGTCGCCGTCGCGGATCACCACCCGGTCGGCGCCGCGCACCTCGCGGGCCTTGGCCGGGATGCCGAGCCGACGGGCCGCGCCGACCAGGGCCAGCGCCGCCTCCGAGCCGGGGCAGGTGATCTCCAGCGAGGAGGACCTGCCGGGCTCGGTGAGCGAGCCGTGCGCCAGGAAGGCGCCGCGCCAGGCCGCCTCGGCGTCACAGGTCGCACCGGACACCACCGCCGGGGGCAGGCCCCGGATCGGGCGACCGCGCCCGTCCACCAGCCCGGTCTGCCGGGCCAGCAACTCACCGTCCTTGATCACCCGAACCACGTACCGGCTGCCGCGCCGCAGGCCGCTGGGGGCCATCACCACCAGTTCGGATGCGTGCCCGAAGATCTCCAGCAGGTCCTTGCGCAGCCGCCGGGCCGCAATGCCGGTGTCGAGTTCCGCCTCGATCACGATCCGACCGCTCACAATGTGCAGTCCGCCCGCGAATCGCAGGATCGCCGACACCTCAGCCTTGCGACAGCAGGCCCGGGTGACAGGGAGCCGCGAGATTTCGTCCTTCACCGCTGCCGTCATCGCCATGGGCCGATCCTTCCATGTGTCCGGAAAATCCGGTCGTACGCGGCGGCCAGAAGCTCCGGGTCGTGTCGCGGGGTACCGTCCGCGGCGGCCACCGTGTCCAGCACCAGCGCCGCGCCCATCCGCTCGGCCGCCTTCTCCAGGCCGGCCAGGTCGGCGACCCCGAAGGCGCCGCCGGTGACCGCCCGCTCGTCCACCAGGATCGCATCCACGCCCAGTTCCGGGGCGTGGTCGGCGATCACCTCCAGGTGACGCTGCGGGGTGAAGCCCTCGGTCTCGCCCGGCTGCGGGGCCAGGTTGAGGCAGAGCAGCCGGCGGGCCTTGGTCTTGACCAGGGCCTCGGCCAGCTCGGGCACCAGCAGGTGCGGCAGCACGCTGGTGAACCAGGAGCCCGGACCGAGCACCACCCAGTCCGCCTCCAGCACCGCGGCCACCGCCTCGGGCACCGCGGGCGGCTGCTCGGGCAGCAGCCGGACCGACTGCACGGTGCCCGGGGTGACGGCCACGCTGGCCTGGCCGCGCACCGCGGTGACGGCGGCCGGGTGGGCCGGGTCGTGGCCGCGCACCTGGGCCTCGATGTCCAGCGGGACGGCCGACATGGGCAGCACCCGGCCCTGCACGTTGAGCAGTCGGCCGACCCATTCCAGCGCCGTCACCGGGTCGCCGAGCTTCTCCCACAGGGCCACGATCAGCAGGTTGCCGACCGCGTGGCCGCCCAGCTCGCCGGTGCCGGAGAAGCGCTGCTGGATCACCTCGGACCAGGTGCGGCCCCAGTCGTCGTCCCCGCACAGCGCGGCCAGCGCCTTGCGCAGGTCGCCGGGCGGCAGCACGCCGAGCTCGGCCCGCAGCCGGCCGCTGGAGCCGCCGTCGTCGGCGACGGTGACCACGGCGGTCAGGTCCGAGGTGAGCCGGCGCAGTGCGGAGAGCGAGGCGGACAGGCCCTGCCCGCCGCCCAGCGCGGTGATCCGCGGCGCCGCTCCCTTGACGTTCGGGGGCGTTCTCCTCGATGCGCCCGGGGATCCCCGCTCAGCGGCCTTGTTCTGGGTCTGCCGCCCTGGCGAGTATCCCGTCACACCTACCCCACGTTCCTGTCCGGTCGGCGGTGCTGGGGACCGCCGCTACTCCCGTCCCATGTCGCGGTGCACCAGCACCGTCTCCACGCCGTCGGCGATCAGACGCTTCGTCAGCCGCTCGGACATGGCCACGCTGCGATGCTTGCCACCGGTGCAGCCTACGGCAAGGGTCATGTACCGCTTACCCTCTCGCCGATAACCCTCGGTGACAATACGCAGGAGCTCGGTGTAACCGTCCAGGAACTCCTTGGCACCGACCTGCTGGAAGACGTAGTCGGCGACCTCCGGGTCGGTGCCGGTGCGGGCCCGCAGCTCGGGGACCCAGTGCGGGTTGGGCAGGAAGCGGCAGTCCACCACCAGGTCGGCGTCGACCGGCAGGCCGTACTTGAAACCGAAGCTCATCACGGTGCAGCGCAGCTCCGGCTCGTCGTGGTCGGCGAACTGGGCGTCCAGCTTGGCCCGCAGCTGGTGCACGTTGAGGTCGGTGGTGTCGATCACCAGGTCCGCCTCGCCGCGCAGTTCGCGCAGCAGGTCGCGCTCCTGGGCGATGCCGTCCACGATCCGGCCGTCGCCCTGCAGCGGGTGCGGGCGGCGCACGCTCTCGAAGCGGCGGACCAGGGCGTCGTCACTGGACTCCAGGAAGACCACCCGCAGCCGGGTGCCGCGCTTGTCCAGCTCCTCCAGCGAGGCCCGCAGGTCGTCGAAGAACTGCCGGCCGCGGACGTCGATCACCACGCCGATCCGGGCCACCGCGCCCTGCGAGCGGGCGCCGAGGTCGACCATGGTGGGGATCAGTGCGGGCGGCAGGTTGTCGACCACGAACCAGCCGAGGTCCTCCAGGCACTTGGCCGCCGTGCTGCGACCGGCTCCGGACATGCCGGAGATGATCACCAGCTCCGGGGCGGTCTCGCCGCCGGCCTCCGGCCGGGTGGTACCCCCATCGTCGGACAGAGTCACTTCGGTTCCCCGCTCTCAGTGCTTGCCGTGCTTGCCGTGCTCTGCTGCACGGCCTCCTCCATGATCTCGCCTGTGGCGGTGTTCACGGCGAATGTCGTGGGTGTCCGGGAGGACAACGCCGCGACAACAGTCTCGGCGGTGCGCCGACCGATCCCGGGGACCTCGCAGATCTGCTCGACCGTGGCGGCGCGCAGCTTCTTCACCGAGCCGAAGTGCTTGAGCAGCGCGGTGCGCCGGGTCTCGCCCAGCCCGGGGACGGCGTCCAGGCCGCCGCCGCTGGTCAGGCGCTTGGCCCGCTTGGCGCGCTGGTAGCTGATCGCGAAGCGGTGCGCCTCGTCGCGGACCCGCTGCAGCAGGTAGAGGCCCTCGCTGCTGCGGGGCAGCACCACCGGGTCGTCCTCGCCGGGCAGCCAGACCTCCTCCAGGCGCTTGGCCAGGCCGCAGAGCGCGACATCGTCGATGCCGAGCTCGTCCAGGGCCCGCTGGGCGGCGGCGACCTGGGGCTGGCCGCCGTCGACCACCAGCAGCTGGGGCGGGTAGGCGAAGCGCTTCGGGCGGCCGTCCTCGGTGCGGGCGTCTTCGGTGGGGGGTCCTCGGTGCGGGCGTCTTCGGTGCGGGGGTCCTCGGTGCGGCCGTCCTCGCTTCGGGAGTCCTCGGGCTCGTCCGGGGACTCGGGGACCGCCCACTCCCCCGTCTGCTCGCGCTCCTGCAGGTAGCGGCGGAACCGGCGGCTGATCACCTCGTGCATCGAGCGGACGTCGTCCTGGCCCTCGAAGCCCTTGATCTGGAACCGCCGGTACTCGCTCTTGCGGGCCAGCCCGTCCTCGAAGACCACCATCGAGGCCACCACGTCCTGGCCCTGCAGGTGCGAGATGTCGAAGCACTCGATCCGCAGCGGGACGCTGTCCAGCTCCAGCGCGTCGGCGATCTCCTGCAGCGCCCGGCTGCGGGTGGTCAGGTCGGAGGCCCGCTTGGTCTTGTGCAGCGCCAGCGCCTGCTGGGCGTTGCGCTCGACGGTGGCCATCAGGTCCTTCTTGTCGCCGCGCTGCGGGACCCGCAGGTCGACGGCCGCGCCGCGCAGGCCGGCCAGCCACTCGGCCACCGGGCCGACCGGGTCGGGCAGCGCCGGGACCAGCACCTCGCGCGGGACGGACTCCCGCAGCTCGTCCTCGTTGGCCCCGCCGTAGAGCTGCTGCAGCGCGTGCTCGACCAGCGCGGCGGTGTCCACGTCCTCGACCTTGTCGGTGACCCAGCCGCGCTGGCCGCGCACCCGGCCGCCGCGGACGTGGAAGATCTGCACCGCGGCTTCCAACTCGTCCTCGGCCAGCGCCAGCAGGTCGGCGTCGGTGCCGTCGGCGAGCACCACGGCGTTCTTCTCCATCGCGCGCTTGAGCGCCTCGATGTCGTCCCGCAGCCGGGCCGCCTTCTCGTACTCCAGCTCGGCCGCCGCCTCGCGCATCTGCTCCTCGAGCCGGCGCAGGTAGTTGCCGGTGCGGCCGGCCATGAAGTCGCAGAACTCCTCGGCCAGCGCGAGGTGGTCGTCCGCCGAGATCTTGCCGACGCAGGGGGCCGCGCACTTGCCGATGTAGCCGAGCAGACAGGGCCGGCCGACCTGCTGGGCGCGCTTGAAGACGCCGTTGGAGCAGGTGCGGACCGGGAAGACGCGCAGCAGCAGGTCCACCGTCTCGCGGATCGCCCAGGCGTGGCCGTACGGGCCGAAGTACCGCACGCCCCGCTTGTGCGCCCCGCGCATCACCTGGACCCGGGGGAACTCCTCGTTCAGGGTGACGGCGAGTTCCGGATAGCTCTTGTCGTCGCGGTACTTGACGTTGAACCGGGGGTCGAACTCCTTGATCCAGGAGTACTCCAGCTGCAGCGCCTCGACCTCGGTGCCGACCACGGTCCACTCCACCGAGGCGGCGGTGGTGACCATGGTGGCCGTGCGCGGGTGCAGGTTCGCCACGTCCTGGAAGTACGAGGACAGGCGCGGGCGCAGGCTCTTGGCCTTGCCGACGTAGATCACCCGGCCGTGCTCGTCCCGGAACCGGTAGACCCCGGGCGAGGTCGGGATCGCCCCGGGTGCCGGCCGGTAGGTGGACGGGTCAGCCATCGTGGTCCCCCTTGTGCTGCGCTGCCATCAAAACCCTAGCTCGCGGTGGTCACCTGAAGCTTTCCGTCCGCGACGGTGACCTGGTACGCGGGCAGCGGCTTGGGCGCCGGACCGTCCTGGACCGAGCCGTCGCCGACGGCGAACCGGCTGCCGTGGCAGGGGCAGCGGATGGTGCCGTCGACCACCTGGTCCACGATGCAACCGGCGTGCGTGCAGCGGGCGCTGAACGCCTTGTACACCCCGGCGCTGGGCTGGGTGACCACGATCTTCTGGTCGCGGTAGACCTTGCCGCCGCCGACCGGGACGTCGGCCGCGGCGCCCAGGTCGACCGGGGCCGAGGACTTGCCGCCGCCCTGCGAGCCGGAGTTGCTGCCGGAGCTGCTGGAGCAGCCCGCCACCGCGACCGCGGAGCCGCCGGCCAGCACTGCCGCGCCGCAGCAGAGCAGGGTCCGTCGGGAGGTGGTGGGCATCTCGGCGGCCTCGGACATCGTGCGGCTCCTTCGCGGGCAGCGGCTGGGGACGGCGGCAGTCTAACCGCGCGTCCTCAGCCGCTCCGCGCGCCGCTACTTCTTCGCCACGGCCCGCTTGCGGGCGCCGCGCGGGGCCGGCACCGGGGCCTCGTCGGTGACCCGCTCGCCCAGGATGTCCCGCAGGAACTTGCCGGTGTGACTGGCCGTCACCCCGGCGATCTCCTCCGGGGTGCCCTCGGCGACCACCATGCCGCCGCCGCTGCCGCCCTCGGGGCCCATGTCCACCAGCCAGTCGGCGGTCTTGATCACATCGAGGTTGTGCTCGATGACGATCACCGTGTTGCCCTTCTCCACCAGGCCGGAGAGCACCTTGATCAGCTTGCTGATGTCCTCGAAGTGCAGACCGGTGGTGGGCTCGTCCAGCACGTAGACGGTCCGCCCGGTGGAGCGCTTCTGCAGCTCGGAGGCGAGCTTGACGCGCTGCGCCTCACCGCCGGACAGGGTCGGCGCGCTCTGGCCGAGCCGGACGTAGCCGAGGCCGACGTCGTTGAGCGTGCGCAGGTGGCGGGCGATCGCGGGGACCGCCTCGAAGAAGTGCAGGGCCTCCTCGATCGGCATGTCCAGCACCTCGGCGATGGACTTGCCCTTGTAGTGCACCTCCAGGGTCTCCCGGTTGTACCGCGCCCCGTGGCAGACCTCGCAGGGGACGTAGACGTCCGGCAGGAAGTTCATCTCGATCTTGATGGTGCCGTCGCCCGAGCAGTTCTCGCAGCGGCCGCCCTTGACGTTGAAGGAGAACCGGCCCTGCAGGTAGCCGCGGACCTTCGCCTCGGTGGTCTCCGCGAAGAGCTTGCGGACGTGGTCGAAGACGCCGGTGTAGGTGGCCGGGTTGGAGCGCGGGGTGCGGCCGATCGGCGACTGGTCGACGTGCACCACCTTGTCCACCTGGTCGGTGCCGGTGATCCGGGTGTGCCGGCCCGGCACGCTTCGGGCGCCGTTCAGCTCACGGGCCAGGTGGGTGTAGAGGATGTCGTTGACCAGGGTGGACTTGCCCGAGCCGGAGACCCCGGTGATCGCGGTGAAGGTGCCGAGCGGGAAGGCGACCGTGACGTCCTTGAGGTTGTGCTCGCGGGCGCCGTGCACCACGATCTGGCGCTTCTTGTCCCGCGGGCGGCGCACCGCCGGGATCGGGATCGACCGCTTGCCGGAGAGGTACTGGCCGGTCAGCGACTCCTCGTTGGCGAGCAGCTCCTTGAGCGCGCCGGAGTGCACCACCTTGCCGCCGTGCTCGCCGGCCCCGGGGCCGATGTCGACCACCCAGTCCGCGGTCTTGATGGTGTCCTCGTCGTGCTCCACCACGATCAGGGTGTTGCCGATGTCCCGCAGCCGGACCAGGGTCTCGATCAGCCGGTGGTTGTCGCGCTGGTGCAGGCCGATCGACGGCTCGTCCAGCACGTAGAGCACGCCGACCAGGCCGGAGCCGATCTGGGTGGCCAGCCGGATCCGCTGCGCCTCGCCGCCGGACAGGGTGCCGGCCGCGCGGTTGAGCGAGAGGTAGTCCAGGCCGACGTCGACCAGGAACCGCAGTCGCTCGTTGACCTCCTTCAGCACCCGCTCGGCGATCTTCTTGTCCCGGGCCGTCAGCTTCATCGCGCCCAGGAAGTCGGCGCAGTCGCTGATCGACATGGCCGAGACCTCGGCGATCGACCTGCCCTGGACGGTGACCGCGAGCACCACCGGCTTGAGCCGGGTGCCCTCGCAGGCCGGGCAGGGCACCTCGCGCATGTAGCCCTCGAAGCGCTCCCGGCTGCTGTCCGTCTCCGCCTCGGTGTGCCGGCGCTGGACGAACGGGATCACGCCCTCGAAACCGGTGACGTAGGAGCGCTCGCGGCCGTAGCGGTTGTTGTAGCGGACCTCGACCTTGGCCTTGTGGCCGTAGAGCAGCGCCTTCTTGGCCCGGGCCGGCAGACCGGCCCACGGGATGTCGGTGCGGAAGCCCAGCTCGCCGGCGAGGGCGTCGATCAGCCGGCCGAAGTACTCCTTCATGTGGCCGCCGGTCCAGGGGTGGATGGCGCCCTCGTCGAGCGACTTCTCCTCGTCGGGGACCACCAGCTCCGGGTCCACCTCCATCCGGCTGCCCAGGCCGGTGCACTCCGGGCAGGCGCCGAACGGGGAGTTGAAGGAGAAGGAGCGCGGCTCGAGCTCCTCGAAGGAGACGTCGTCGTACGGGCAGTAGAGGTGCTCGGAGTACATCCGCTCGCGCTCGGGGTCGTCCGCGTCGAGGTCGACGAAGTCGAGCACCACCATGCCGGCGGAGAGCTTGAGGGCGGTCTCGACCGAGTCGGTCAGCCGGCGCTTGGCGCTCTCCTTGACGGTGAGGCGGTCGATCACCACCTCGATGGTGTGCTTCTCCTGCTTCTTGAGCTTGGGCGGCTCGGTCAGCTGGATGGTCTCGCCGTCCACCCGGGCCCGGGCGTAGCCCTTGGACTGCAGGTCGGCGAAGAGGTCGACGAACTCGCCCTTGCGCTCGCGGACCACCGGGCTGAGCACCTGGAAGCGGGTGCCCTCGGTGAGCTCCAGCACCTTGTCCACGATCGCCTGCGGGGACTGCTTGGCGATCGGCCGGCCGCAGTGCGGGCAGTGCGGCTTGCCGACCCGGGCGAAGAGCAGCCGAAGGTAGTCGTAGACCTCGGTGATGGTGCCGACGGTGGAGCGCGGGTTCCGGTTGGTGGACTTCTGGTCGATCGAGACGGCCGGCGAGAGGCCCTCGATGAAGTCGACGTCGGGCTTGTCCATCTGCCCGAGGAACTGGCGGGCGTAGGAGGAGAGCGACTCGACGTAGCGGCGCTGCCCCTCGGCGAAGATGGTGTCGAAGGCCAGCGAGGACTTGCCCGACCCGGAGAGCCCCGTGAAGACGATCAGCGAGTCCCGGGGCAGGTCGAGCGAGACGTTCTTGAGGTTGTGCTCGCGAGCACCGCGGACGATGAGGCGGTCGGCCACTGCTACTGGCGCCTTTCTCCGGGAACGGACAACAAAAGAGCTTTTCCAGTGTCGCCGATCAGCGTATAGCTCAGGCGTTCGATTATCGACCTTGTCCAGCCGACACCACCCGAAGGAGTGAACACCACACCACTGACAATCGGGCCGGCGTCGGGAAACCCCCTGCTCAGCCTCGCCCCCGGCGATAGCCTTCGGCTGTTCCAACGAGTCCGGCCCAGCCAAGGCAACGCCCACCCAGGAGGCCCGCCCGATGACCAGCGACCCGGCCCAGACCGCCGCCGCCACCCTGCGCACCGTCGAAGCCAGCACCGAGCACCTGCTGCGCACCGTCGCCGAGCTGCCGCCCACGGCGGTGGCCGAGCCCAGCGCGCTGCCCGGCTGGACCCGCGGCCACCTGCTGGCGCACCTGTCCCGCAACGCCGACTCACTGGTCAACCTGCTGGAATCGGCCCGCACCGGCCAGGACATCCCGCAGTACGCGAGCGAGCAGGCCCGCGAGGACGGCATCCAGCAGGGCGCGCCCCGCCCGCTCGACGAGCAGCTCGCCGACCTGCGCAGCTCCGCCGAGCGGCTGGCCGCGGCCGCCGCCGAGCTGCCCGCCGAGGCCTGGGCGGCCGAGCTGAAGCACCGGCACGGCTACACCTTCCAGGCCAGCGAGCTGCCCTGGAAGCGGCTGGCCGAACTGGAGTACCACCACGTCGACCTGGCCGTCGGCTACACCCCCGCGCACTGGCCCCAGGAGTTCGCCACCGTCGAGTTCGGCAAGCTGGCCCGCCGGTTCGCCACCCTGGACGGCCTGCCGAGCGTCGAGCTGGTCGCCGAGGACACCGGCGACCGGGCCCGGCTCGGCACCGGGGCGGCCGCCGAGGCGCCGTTCGAGCTGCGGGTCGAGGGCCCGGTGCGCGCCCTGACCGCCTGGCTCTCCGGCCGCTCCGACGGCGACGGCCTGCAGGTGCACCGGGACGGCCACCTGCTCGCCGACCCGCGCACCGCCCTGCCCACCCTCCCTCCGATGGGCTGACGGAGGATCATGGTGTCCACCCTGGACAGCGGACTGAGGAGTGACCCTTGAGCTACCACGGAGACGTCCACGTCGGCGGGCGGCCGGACCTGCGGGAACTCGCCCACCTGATCATCACCAAGGTCGCGGTCGGGCCGTTCGACAACAACGCCTACCTGCTGCGCTGCCGTGCCACCGACGAGCAGCTGCTGATCGACGCGGCCGCCGACGCCCCGACCCTGCTGGAGACCGTCGGCGAGCAGCTGGCCACCGTGGTGACCACGCACCGCCACCACGACCACTGGAACGCGCTGGCCGAGGTGGTCGCCGCCACCGGCGCCCGCACCGCGGCCGGCCAGTTCGACGCGGAGGGCATCGAGGTCCCCACCGACCTGCTGCTCGCGGACGGCGACACCGTGCGGGTCGGCGAGGTGTCGCTGACGGTCCGTCACCTGGTCGGCCACACCCCGGGCGCGATCGTGCTGATCTACGACGACCCGGAGGGCCACCCGCACGTCTTCACCGGGGACTGCCTCTTCCCCGGGGGTGTCGGCAATACCTGGAACGACCCGGCGGCCTTCGACAGCCTCTACCGGGACGTCACCACCAAGCTCTTCGACGTGCTGCCGGACGAGTCCTGGGTCTACCCGGGCCACGGCAAGGACACCACCCTCGGCGCCGAGCGCCCGCAGCTGCCGCAGTGGCGCGAGCGCGGCTGGTGAACGCCGCCCGGTGAACGCCGCCCGGGGCCTCCCGGGCGGCCCCGGGCCTCTCCCCTGGAACGGGCTTTCGGCGATGATCGTCAACGGGTAGGGTCCGTACCGGTCAGCATCCGGCGATCACGCCGTTGAGCTGCTGATCCTTCATCAGCTGTTCACCACAGGGGGAATTTCCATGACCACTCGTCTGTCCCGCACCGCGCTGCGCCTGGCGGTCGGCGCCGCCGCCGTCGCGCTGGCCGTGAGCTCGGTCCCGGCCAACGCCCTGACGGTCGGTCCGATCGGCGTGGTCTCGCCGCCGAACGACTTCCAGCTCACCATCAACACCGGCCCCAACGGGGCGCCGTACCACACCGTCCGGCACGCCGACGGCACCTGGAGTGCCTGGGACTCGGTGCCGGACATGTACTTCAACCCCGGCGCCACCTCGTCGCTGACCCAGGCCGAGAACGGCTCCGGAAGCACCTTCCTGGCCTCGATGTTCGCCGACGAGATCCAGTTCCTGATCTACAGCCAGAACTCCGGCTGGGTCTCGCCGACCGGCACCACCGCGCCGATCAGCAGCTCGATCCCGATCGTGCACTCGCAGTTCAGCCCGCCGACCACCCCGGTGGTCAAGCTGGCCGCCTCCGTCGTGGTCGGTGGCGAGTTCCACCTCTTCGCGATCGCCGGCAACGGCGGCCTGTACGAGATCGTCCGGCACACCGACGGCAGCTGGACCAACTGGTCCGACCTGAGCCTGTCGCTCAACGGCATCGGCAGCACCACCGAGCTCGCCGCCGCCAGCACCGACGGCACCGACACCCAGCTGGTGGCCGTGGCCGGCGGCAAGCTCTGGCACGCCAAGCGGGCCGACAGCGCGAGCGCCTTCTCCAGCTGGGGCGACGTCTTCGCCAACTCCAGCAACCCGGGCACCGCCGAGCACGTCGCCGTGGGTGGCGTCAACGGCCAGCTGCAGGTGGTGGTGAGCGGCAACAACGGGACCGGCGTCTACCACGCGATCCGCAACGCGACCGGCAACTGGACCGTCTTCGGCAACGTCGAGGCCGCCGCCGGCAACCCCGGCAGGATCACCGGCGTCGGCGCCTCCGGCACCAGTGCCATCACCGGCAGCCCGGTGCTGCAGATCGCCGTGCTGACCGACAACGGCGGGCTGTTCCACACCCTGCGCGACACCACCGGCCACTGGACCTCCTTCGGCAACGTCAACGCCGCCGTCCCCGGCTCCTACTCGGGCACCGCGGTGACCGTCGCGGGCGCCGGCGAGTAGCACCCGTTCCGCGGGCGGCCGGGGACTCAGCCCTCGGCCGCCCGCAGCTCGGCCCGCAGCTCGGCCCGCCTCGAGGCCCGCAGGCTGGTGACCGTGGTGACCGCCAGGACCAGCACGATGAAGCCCAGCGAGAGCGGGATGCCGATCTCGGGCACCCGCACCCCGCTCTCGTGCAGGGCGTGCAGCACCAGCTTCACGCCGATGAAGCCGAGGATCACCGAGAGCCCGTACGAGAGGTGGACCAGCTTCTTCAGCAGCCCGCCGAGCAGGAAGTAGAGCTGGCGCAGGCCCATCAGGGCGAAGGCGTTGGCGGTGAGCACGATGTACGGCTGCTGGGTGAGGCCGAAGATGGCCGGGATCGAGTCCAGCGCGAAGAGCAGGTCGGTGGTGCCGATCGCCAGCATCACCACGGTCATCGCGGAGATCGCCGGGAACCGCCGCCGGACGGCCGTGAGCAGCCGGTTCTCCTCGAACTCGGCCTCCTGACGGCCCGCCCGGGCCTCCTTGACCAGCTTCCAGGCCGTCCAGACCAGGAAGGCGCCGAAGAAGTAGAAGACCCAGGAGAAGGTGGCGACCAGGGCCGCGCCGCCGGCGATGAAGACCGCCCGCAGCACCAGCGCGATGATCACGCCGACCATCAGCACCCGGGCCTGCTGGACCTTCGGCACCGCGAACTTGGCCATGATCAGGACGAAGACGAAGAGGTTGTCGACGCTCAGCGACTTCTCGGTGACGTAGCCGGCGAAGAACTCCCCGGCCGGCTGCCCGCCGAACCGCCACCAGAGGAAACCGCCGAAGATCAGCGCCAGCACCACCCAGACCGCGGTCCAGGCACCGGCCTCCTTGATCGAGACCTCGTGCGGCTTGCGGCCGCCGATGAAGAAGTCGGCGGCGATCAGGGCGACCAGCACCCCGATGGTGGTGATCCACAGGGTGAGAGAGACGTCCATGGAAGCTGCTCCTCCGGCAGGTGTCGACTGCCGGAGGTCTCTTCCGTCCGCCTGCTGAGGGACGTCTGGTCGGGAACGTCTGCTCAGGCGGACCGGTGAACCCGGGTGACCACCAGAAAGGTCACCGTGATGACGGGAGCACCGTAGGGGAATACTCCCCTCCGATACCAAGGAGAGTACCAGTGATTCCCAAGAGAAGGTAAAGAGCTCTACAGGAACGGCTCGATCGCGGGCAGCAGGTCCTGGAAGGTCCGCGCCTTGGCCGGCGCGCCGATCGCCTGCATCCCCCAGCCGCCGCCGCTCGGCTCGCGGAAGACCTTGGCCATGATCTGCCCGGTGTGCCCGCCACCGCCGGCCAGGTCGTAGCGGGCCAGCTCCTGGTTGGTCAGCTCGTCCAACAGCCGGCAGTGCGCGTTCTGCACCTCGGCGAAGGTCTGCCCGGTGTACGAGCTGACGGTGAAGACCACCTGGGTGATCCGCTCCGGGATCCGGGTCAGGTCCACCACGATGGACTCGTCGTCCGCCCCCGCCCCGGCGCCGCCGACCAGGTTGTCCCCGGTGTGCCGCACCGAGCCGTCCTTGCTCACCAGCTGCTGGAAGAAGACCACGTCGGCCGGGGTGTGCTCGGCGTAGAGCAGCGCGGAGGCGTCCAGGTCGATCTGCCGGGTCCGGCTGCCGAACAGGCCGCGCTTGGGCGCCGCCCGCCAACCCAGGCCCATCCTGACCAGGCTCAGCGACTCCCCGCTTGCCTTGCGCAGGCTCACCTGCTGGCCCTTGCTCAGACTCACCGACACTGTGCGGCCCCCTCTTCGTTTCGCCCTGCTCACCCTAGGCCCTGGGCGGCGCCCGGGCCAGGGGCGCCGCCGTCGCCGGGGCTACTACGCGATGCCCGCCTCACGCATCTGGCGCAGCTCCTTCTTCAGCTCCTTGACCTCGTCGCGCAGCCGGGCGGCCAGTTCGAACTGGAGCGAGGCCGCGGCATTGTGCATGCGCTGCGTCATGTCCTCGATCAGCGCGGCGAGTTCGGTGGCCGGCAGGCTCTTGGCCTGCTTGCGGTCGGCGCCCAGCGCCGGCACCGGGGCCTTGCCCTTGGCCTTGGTGTCCCGGTAACCGGTGGCCATCAGCTCCTCGGTGTCGATCTCCTCCCGGGCCAGGGTGTCCAGGATGTCGCCGATCTTCTTGCGCAGCGGCTGCGGGTCGATGCCGTGCTTCTGGTTGTAGGCCTGCTGGACCTCGCGGCGGCGGTTGGTCTCCTCGATCGCCTTCTCCATCGACGGGGTGATCCGGTCCGCGTACATGTGGACCTGGCCGGAGACGTTACGGGCGGCGCGGCCGATGGTCTGGATCAGCGAGGTGCCGGAGCGCAGGAAGCCCTCCTTGTCGGCGTCCAGGATCGCCACCAGCGAGACCTCGGGCAGGTCCAGGCCCTCGCGGAGCAGGTTGATGCCGACCAGGACGTCGTACTTGCCGGCCCGCAGCTCGCGCAGCAGCTCGACCCGGCGCAGCGTGTCGATGTCGCTGTGCAGGTACCGGACCCGGATGTCCAGGCCGAGCAGGTAGTCGGTGAGGTCCTCGGACATCTTCTTGGTGAGCGTGGTGACCAGCACCCGCTCGTCCTTGGCCACCCGGTCGCGGATCTCGTGCACCAGGTCGTCGATCTGGCCCTCGGTGGGCTTGACGATCACCTCGGGGTCGATCAGGCCGGTGGGGCGGATGATCTGCTCCACCTGACCGTCGCCGCGGGAGAGTTCGTAGGGGCCGGGGGTGGCGGAGAGGTAGACGGTCTGGCCGATCCGGCCGAGGAACTCCTCCCACTTCAGCGGGCGGTTGTCCAGCGCGGAGGGCAGCCGGAAGCCGTGGTCGACCAGGGTGCGCTTGCGCGAGGCGTCGCCCTCGTACATCGCGCCGATCTGCGGGACGGTCACGTGCGACTCGTCGATGACCAGGAGGAAGTCCTCCGGGAAGTAGTCGAGCAGGGTGTTGGGCGGGCTGCCGGGCTCGCGGCCGTCGAAGTGCATCGAGTAGTTCTCGACGCCGGAGCAGCTGCCGATCTGGCGGAGCATCTCGATGTCGTAGGTGGTGCGCATCCGCAGCCGCTGGGCCTCCAGCAGCTTGCCCTGCTTCTCCAGGGTGGCCAGCCGCTCCGCCAGCTCGACCTCGATGCCGTTGATCGCCCGCTCCATCCGCTCCGGCCCGGCCACGTAGTGGGTGGCGGGGAAGACGTGGATGGAGTCGTCCTGGCTGATGATCTCGCCGGTCAGCGGGTGCAGGGTGTAGAGCGCCTCGATCTCGTCGCCGAACATCTCGATCCGCAGCGCGAGTTCCTCGTAGACCGGGAAGATCTCCACGGTGTCGCCCCGGACCCGGAAGGTGCCGCGGGTGAAGGCGAGGTCGTTGCGGGTGTACTGGATGTCGACGAAGCGGCGCAGCAGCGCGTCCCGGTCGATCTCCTCGCCGACCTTGAGCCGGACCATCCGGTCCACGTACTCCTGCGGGGTGCCGAGGCCGTAGATGCAGGAGACCGAGGCGACCACGATCACGTCCCGGCGGGTGAGCAGCGAGTTGGTGGCGGAGTGGCGCAGCCGCTCGACCTCCTCGTTGATCGAGGAGTCCTTCTCGATGTAGGTGTCCGTCTGCGGGACGTAGGCCTCGGGCTGGTAGTAGTCGTAGTACGAGACGAAGTACTCGACCGCGTTGTTCGGCAGCAGCTCGCGGAACTCGTTGGCCAGCTGGGCGGCCAGGGTCTTGTTCGGCGCCATCACCAGGGTGGGCCGCTGGAGCTTCTCGATCATCCAGGCGGTGGTGGCCGACTTGCCGGTGCCGGTGGCGCCGAGCAGGACGACGTCCTTCTCGCCCGCGCGGATGCGGCGCTCCAGCTCGGCGATGGCCGCCGGCTGGTCTCCGTTGGGCTGGTAGGGGCTGACGACCTCGAAAGGCGCCGTGGTCCGCTCAATGCTCGTGATGGGTCGCACGAGACCACCGTACGACCCACCACGGACATTCAACCGGGGATCAGCCGATCACCCGCAGCTGAAGGGCGCGACCTCGGGCCGCCAGAGCTGTCCGTCGCCCGCCTTGTGGGTCGACGGGCTGTAGCCGAGCGGCTCGAAGTGCAGGTTGGAACCGGCCGGTGCGGTCGAACCGGTCCACAGGTTGATCTTCTGCCAGGCCTGCCCGTCGATCACCGAGACGGTGTCGGGCTTGCCGCCGCAGGAGTTCGCGGTGATCTGCCGGCGGCCGTGCGCGGGCGAATCGGGCACGCTGGTGTTCCAGACCCCGAGGTTGGCCGGCGCCGTCCACGGGCCCAGCAGGCTGGGGGCGGTCGCGTAGCCGGTCCCGGTGCCCGAGCAGAAGCCGCAGTTCTTGTCGGCGTAGGTCAGCACCCAGGTGCCGGTGGCGGTGTCCCGGTAGACGCCGGTGGACTCCACGCTGCTGAGTCCGGCCAGGCCGGTGACGCCGGTGCCGGTGCCGTCGGTGCCCCAGTAGCTCAGCTGCTCGAGCGCGAGCGAGGTGGTGCCGGCCTGCGGGCAGACCAGCGCGATCGCCCCGTTCTCCGGCGAGGTGGTCAGCCCCGCGTCGCCGTTGGCGCCGTTGCACTGGTGCAGGTTGGGACGGTGGGTGGTGCCGTAGGGCGCACCGGCCGAAGCGCCGCAGGGGCCCGCCGGGCCGTTGCAGCCCATCGCCACGTAGCCGTTCGGGGCGCCGAGGTTCAGGTACCCGGGCGCGTTGAACCAGAGGATGAAGACGCCGTCGTTGGCGCCCCAACCGGAGCGCTGGATCATCCGCGGCGAGAAGCACCCGGAGCCACTGGCGCAGACCGCCTGGTAACTGTTGTTGTTGTTCAGCGGGTCCGCCGCGTTCGGTGAGAACAGCAGCGTCGGGGTGGACCACGGCCCGTTCATGCTGGTCGCGGTGGAGACGCCGAAGCCGCACCAGGTGGTGGGGTTCTTCAGCCAGGTGTAGCCGCAGTTGTACATCGTGCCGTACAGGTAGTACGTCGAACCGAACTTCTGGATCTGACCGTCGTGCAGGTCCACACCGCTGATCGTGACGGGCGCCGGCAGGGTCGTGGTGCTGGGCGTGTCGGTGCAGCCGAACGGTGCCAGTTCGGGACGCCAGACCTGGGCGTCACCGGCGGTACGGGTGCTGGGAGTGAAGGTGAGCGGCTCGAAGCGCAGGCCGGCACCCTTCTCGTTCATCGCGCCGGTCCACAAGTCGACCTTCTCCCAGGCCTGGCCGTCGATCACCGAGACCGTGTCGACCTGCCCGCCGCAGGAGTTGGCGGAGAACACCCGACGGGCGTCGGCGGACTGGCCGACGCCGAGGTTGGTCGGCGCAGTCCACGGGCCCATCATGCTGGGCGCCGTCGCGTAGCCCGCCCCGGTGCCCGCGCAGTAGCCGCAGTTGCGGTCGGCGAAGGTCATCACCCAGGTGCCGGTGGCGGCGTCCCGGTAGGCGCCCATCGCCTCGGCACTGCTCAGGCCGGCCACGTTGGTGACGCCGACGCCGGTGCCGTTGGTGCCCCACTTGTCGAGCTGCTCGATGGAGACCGAGGTGGTGCCGACTGCCGGGCAGATCAGGGCGATCGAGCCGTTCTCGGAGCTGGCGGTCAGCCCCGGGTCGCCGTTGGCGGTGCCGCACTGGTGCAGGACCGGGCGGTACGTGCTGCCGTAGGGCGCACCGGCCGAGGCGCCGCACGGGCCCGCCGGGCCGTTGCAGCCCATCGTCATGTAGGCGTGCGGGGCCGTGTTCGGGGCCGGCAGGTTCATGTAGGCGGGCGCGTTGAACCAGAGCACGAAGACGCCGTCGTTGGCCCCCCAGCCCGAGCGCTGCACCATCCGCGGCGAGAAGCAGCCCGAACCGTAGCCGCCACAGATCGCCTGGTACGTGTTGCCCGGGTTGTACGGGTCGGCCGCGTCCTTCGAGAAGAGCATGGTCGGCGTGGTCCACGGGCCGTTCATGCTCGGCGCGGTGGAGACGCCGAATCCGCACCAGGGCGTGGGCGCCTGCAGCCACTGGTAGCCACAGTTGTACATGGTGCCGTACAGGTAGTACGTCGAACCGAACTTCTGGATCTGACCGTCGTGCAGGTCGACGCCGGTGACCGTGACCCCGGCCGGCGGGGTCGTGGCGGCGGGGGCGACGACGGCCGGGGCAGTCGGGGTGGCCGGGGTGGCCGCCTGGGCGGCCTGGGCGGCCTGGACAGTGCCGAAGAGCGCGGCTATCAGCAGCAGGACGGCTGCGAGCAGGCCGGGACGGCGGGTGGCGCGGGGCATCGATGAGCTCCAGCGTGAGAAATGACGGATCGTCCGGTAGTGGACGAACCGTCATCGTAGGAAGCCGGCATCACGAGCCGCTCATCGCTCGATAACGGCGATCAGGCCCGCGCGCTGTCCCGGGCCAGCGCCACCAGGCGGGAGATCGCCCGCAGGTACTTCTTGCGGTAGCCGCCCTTGAGCATCTCCTCGGAGAACACCTGGTCGAACGGGACGCCCGAGGCGGTGATCGGCAGCTCGCGGTCGTACATCCGGTCGGCCAGCACCACCAGGCGCAGCGCGGTGGACTGGTCCTCCACCGGGCAGACGCCGCGCAGGAAGACGGCGTGCACGTCGTCGAGCAGCGCGCCGTAGCGGCTGGGGTGGACGGCCGAGAGGTGGGCCAGCAGGTCGGAGAAGTCGTCCAGCGCGGCGCCGGGGGTGCCGGTGGCGCGCTCGGTGACCTCCTCGTCGGTGCAGGGCGGCGGGGCGTCCGGCAGGCCGCGGTGGCGGTAGTCCTGGCCGTCGATCCTCAGCGGGCGGAAGTGCGCCGAGAGGCCCTGGATCTCGCGCAGGAAGTCGGTGGCGGCGAACCGGCCCTCGCCGAGCTTCTCCGGCAGCGTGTTCGAGGTGGCGGCCAGCTTCACCCCTGCCTCCACCAGCCGGGAGAGCAGGGTGGAGACCAGCACGGTGTCGCCGGGGTCGTCCAGCTCGAACTCGTCGATGCAGAGCAGCTTGTGCCCGGACAGGGTCTGCACGGCCTGCTGGAAGCCCAGCGCACCGACCAGGTTGGTCAGCTCCACGAAGGTGCCGAAAGCCTTCGGCCCGGGCGCCGCGTGCCAGAGCGAGGCCAGCAGGTGGGTCTTGCCGACGCCGTAGCCGCCGTCCAGGTAGACCCCGGCCGGGCCGCTGGGGGCCGCGGGGGCCCGGCGGAACCAGCCGCGCTTGGGGGCCTCGGCGGCATTCAGCCCGGCCGCGAACTCCTCCAGGACGGTGACGGCCTCGTACTGGCTGGGCTGGGTCGGGTCCGGCAGGTAGGAACCGAAGCTCACCCCGGCGAAGCGCGGCGGCGGCACCATCTCGGCGACCAGCCGCTCGGCCGGGACCACCGGGCGGCGCTCGGCGAGGGCCACCGGCGCGGTCGTCGTGGCGGTGGCTATGGCATCAGGGTGGGAGGCTCCGGGCACGGTAGTAAAGGGTACGCGTCGTGGAACACTGCCAGTCATGCGCCAGCTGATCTCTCCGTCACATCGCGATCTCTCCTCACTGGAGGCGCTCGCCGAGACGTATGCGTACCCCGAGCAGGTGAACCTGGGCCGCCCCTGGCTGCGGGCGAACATGGTCTCCTCGCTGGACGGGGCGGCCAAGCTCGCCGGTCTCTCCGAGGGCCTGTCGGGCGATGCCGACAAACGGATCTTCGGGGTGCTGCGGGCGCTCAGTGACGTGGTGCTGGTCGGCGCCGAGACGGTAAGGGCCGAGGGCTACCGGCCGGCCCGGGCGCGGGAGGCGTTCGCGGCGGCGCGGGAGGCGGCCGGTCAGGCGCCGGCGCCCGCGATCGCGGTGGTCAGCCGCAGCCTGACGCTGGACCTGACCGCCCCGCTGTTCACCGAGCCGCTGGTGCGGACCGTGGTGATCACCACCGAGGACGCCCCGGCCGCCGCCCGGGCCGCCGTCGCCGAGGTCGCCGACCTGGTCGCGGTCGGCCGCGGCTCGGTCGACCTGCCGGCCGCCCAGGCCGCGCTCACCGCCCGGGGCTGGACCCGCCAGCTCACCGAGGGCGGCCCGCGGCTGCTGGCCCAGCTCGCCGCGGCCGGGCTGCTGGACGAGCTCTGCCTCTCGCTGGCCCCGCTCGTCACCGCCGGCGACGCACCACGGATCATGCACGGTGCCGAAATGGCTGACGCGCAGCGGATGCGACTGGTCTCATTGATCGAGCAGAAAGGTTTCCTCTTCACTCGCTACTGCCGTACCCCCGTCAGCAGTCCGGCCTTTTGATCACTCCCACGTGGCCCGTGCGCCGTGTGTGCCGCGTGAGGAAAGCTTCCTCCGGGCACTATGGGAGGGGACACCGGACCCCGGGGGCCTGCAACACGGAAGGGACTCTTGTGTTCAAGACCGTATTGATGATCGAAAAGGCGCTCTCCGACGCCGACGTGGAGCTGGTCACCACGCTCCACGGCGAGGAGAAGGTCTCGTTCGTCGTCCTGATGCAACCCCGTGGCAAGACGGACGAACTGCTGCGCGCCCTTGACGACGTGGCCCTCGGTCATCTCGACAAGGCGGTGCACGAGCGCGAGGAGCCGGGCGGCCCGAGCGTGGCGGGGGAATCGCTCGAGCACAGCCTGCGCCACCTGCGCCAGGCCGGCGCCGAGGCGGTCGGCAAGGTGGTCGAGGACCACCCGCTGGACAGCCTGCGGGCCGTGGTCGAGGAGACCGGGGCGGACGAGGTGCTGGTGCTCACCGCCCCGCACTTCGTGGAGGAGTTCTTCCACCGCGACTGGGCCTCCCAGGCCCGGCACAAGGTGGGCGTCCCAGTGCTGAAGCTGTTCGCCAGCGAAGCCTGAGGCGGTCGGCGAGAACCGCCGGTTGGTGCAGAATCGTCCTTGCGGGCAGGCCCGCGAGGACGATTCGCCACTCACTTCGCCACTCACTACGGAGCACTCCCTTGAACGACGCCGCCCACGACCTGCACGCCCCGCACTTCATCGGCATCGGCGGGGCCGGCATGTCCGGTCTGGCGAAGATCCTGACGGTGCGCGGCGCCAAGGTCTCCGGGAGCGACTCCAAGGAGTCCGAGACCGTGCTGGCGCTGCGCGCGCTCGGCGCCGCCGTAGGGGTCGGCCACGCCGCCGAGAACGTGCCGGAGGGCGCCAGCTGCATCGTGGTCTCCAGCGCGATCCGGGCCGACAACCCCGAGCTGGCCGCGGCCCGCGAGCGCGGCATCCCGGTGGTGCACCGCTCCGACGCGCTGGCCGCGCTGATGGGCGGGCGCCGGGCCCTGGCGGTGGCCGGCACCCACGGCAAGACCACCACCACCAGCATGCTCGCGGTCTCGCTGGCCACCCTCGGCCTGGACCCGTCCTACGCGATCGGCGGCGATCTGGACGCCCCCGGCTCCAACGCCCACCACGGCGCCGGCGAGATCTTCGTGGCCGAGGCGGACGAGAGCGACCGCAGCTTCCACAAGTACGCCCCCGAGGTGGCCATCATCCTCAACGTGGAGCTCGACCACCACGCCAACTACGCCTCGATGGACGAGATCCACGACTCCTTCGGGGCCTTCGTGCGGCGGATCCAGCCCGGCGGCACGCTGGTGATCTCCGCCGACCACCCCGGCGCCCGCGAGCTGACCGCCCGGGTGCTCGGCCTGGACGGCCTGAGCATCGTCACCGTCGGCGCCGCCGAGGACGCCACCGTGCGGGTGCTGTCGGTCGTCCCGCGCGGGATGACCAGCGAGGTCACCGTGGAGCTGGAGGGCGCCGAGCTGAGCTTCACCGTCTCGGTGCCGGGCCGGCACTACGCGCACAACGCGGTGGCCGCGCTGGCCGCCGGGATCGCGCTCGGCGTGCCCGCCGAGGAGCTGGCCGAGGCGCTCGGCTCGTACACCGGCGTGCGCCGGCGGCTGCAGCTCAAGGGCGAGGCCGCGGGCGTCCAGGTGATCGACTCCTACGCGCACCACCCCACCGAGATGACCGCCGACCTGGAGGCGATCCGGGAGGCCGCCGAGGGCCGGCTGCTGGTGGTCTTCCAGCCGCACCTGTTCAGCCGCACCCAGCAGCTGGCCGAGGAGATGGGCCAGGCACTGGCGCTGGCCGACGCCTCGGTGGTGCTGGACATCTACCCGGCCCGCGAGGACCCGATCCCCGGCGTCACCAGCGATCTGATCATCGAGGCCGCCCACCGCGCCGACGCCGACGTGACCGCCGAGCACGATTTCGCCGCCGCCCCCGCGCTGCTGGCCGGAATGGCCAAGCCGGGCGATCTGGTTCTCACCATGGGAGCCGGGGACGTCACCAACCTCGGCCCGGCGATCCTGGAGGAGCTGGCCCGATGACCTACGAGATCAACAAGACCGAGGCCGAGTGGCGCGAGCAGCTCAGCCCGCAGGAGTACCACGTGCTGCGCGAGGCCGGCACCGAGCGGCCGTTCGTCGGCGAGTACACCGACACCAAGACGGTCGGCGTGTACGGCTGCCGCGCCTGCGGGGCCGAACTGTTCAGCTCCGAGACCAAGTTCGACAGCCACTGCGGCTGGCCGTCCTACTACGCGCCGCTGGCCGAGGACCGGGTCGAGTACATCGAGGACAGCTCGATGGGCATGCGCCGGGTCGAGGTCCGGTGTGCGCGCTGCGGCGGCCACCTGGGCCACGTGTTCGAGGGTGAGGGCTACGGCACCCCGACCGACCAGCGGTACTGCATCAACAGCATCTCGCTGACGCTGCGGCCGGCCGAGAGCGACTGAACGAGGGCGACCGGACGGGAGCGGGGCGAGGCGATCTCGTCCCGCTCCCGTCCAGTGCCCCGCAGGTCGGCCGCGCCGACCGTGGAACCTATTTTCGGCCCGGGTGCGACCGACCCGGTGGTCCGAACCGTCCTGGTGTGCAGAGCCCCGCGCAGGAGCGGGTCCGCATGGCCGGCGTGCGGTTGACCACCAGAGGAAGCAACCGAAATGAACGAGGAAGTCGAGTTCCACTCCGACGAGTTCCACAGCACGCTGGCCACCGAGCTGGCTGCGCTCGGCGCGCCGCCGCTGGGTGACCTGGTGGGCCAGGCCACCCGGCGCGGGCGTCGGCAGCGGCGGTGGCGGACCGGGGCGGCGCTCGCCGGTTCGGTGGCCGCCGTCGGCGTCACGGCCGCACTGCTGGTCGGGACACTGGGTGCCGCGGGAGGCAACGGCAAGCAGCCGAACGAGCTGGCCGCGGCAGCGGGTCCGTCCGCCGCCGCGTCACCGGGCACCGCCGGCAGCGCGGCGGCCTCCACCACCCCCGGCCCCGCCGGGTCGGCGAGTGCCTCCGCCGCCGGGTCGGCTGCTCCGTCGGCCACCCCGTCGGCCGACCCCGGTCCGCTGGTCGAGGCCAGCCCGGCCGGTCTGCTGGCCGCTGTGCTGAACTCCCTGCCGGACGGGGTGACCACCGACCACTACGCCGCCAACCCGAAGCGGACCCTCCCCGACGGCTCGGTCCTGACGCCGGCCGTCCGCACCTTCGTGAACACCCCGAGCGGCACCGGCCAGATCATCGTCACGGCGTACAAGGACGACCCCGACAACCCGCTGAACTGCAAGCCGAGCCCGAAGGGCTCACCGTTCGTCGACACCTGCCTCCAGGACGCCAAGGGCAACCTGGTCCAGGTGGAGACCAACTCCACCAACTGCATCCAGGCGACCGCGATCACGGTCCGCCGGGCCGACGGCGTCGACGTCAGGATCGACATCGGCAGCTGCCTGGCCTCGGACAGCGGGAAGAACCCGCCCGCCGTCCCGGCCCTGACGCAGGACCAGGCCGTGGCCCTGGCCGACAACCCGGCGATCGGCCTCACCATGCCGAAGGCCTTCGTCGAGGGTGCCGACGCGAAGTACCCGAATCTGCCCACCATGTGACGCACCGTCACCGCCGCGGCCCCGGGACGGGGCCGCGGCATCCCCTTCAACCCCACCGAAACCGGGAGCCGATGGTGCGCAACGAAGCCGATTTCACCGCTTTCGCCGAGGCGAACGCCACCCGCCTGCGACAGATCGCCTACCTGATGTGCCGGGACTGGCACCTGTCCCAGGACCTGACCCAGAGCACGCTCACCAAGATGTACCTCGCCTGGAAGCGGCTCTCCCGCCAGGGCGGCGACCCGTTCGCCTACGCCCGCAAGGTGCTGCTCAACACGCTGCTCGACCACAAGCGGCTGCGCAGCACCGGTGAGCTGGCGGTGGACCAGCTTCCGGACCGCCCGCAGCACAGCGACCCGACGGCCGAGCGGCTGACCCTGCTGAACGCCCTGGCGCTGCTCCCCCACCGGGACCGGGCGATCGTCCTGCTGCGCTACTGGGAGGACCAGAGCGTGGAGCAGACCGCCGAGACGCTGGGGGTGAGCACCTCGGTGGTGAAGTCGCAGAGCAGCCGGGCGCTGGCGCTGCTCCGTACCCAACTCGGCGAGCACCGCGAACTGCTCTTCAGCTGAGCCGGTAAACCCGGCCGGTAAGCCCGGCCGGTAGTCCCCCCGGTGTGGCGGCCGGACAACAGCGATCGCGCCGCGGTCACGATTCGGTATCGCGCGACCGGTTTGTCCTGCCAGGACGGGCATCGGCGGTCTACAACAGGGCCCATGTGGTTGCTCTTCCTGGTCCCGGCCTGTGTCGTCGCGGTGCTCTCCTGTCTGCGCCTGGTGCGCGCGGCGGCCACCGCCGACGCGATGGCGGGACTCACGGACGAGGAGTCGGAGTCGGAGTCGGTGGCGATCGGGCTGTACGAGACGGCGTACCTGGCCGGCGGGCCGCGCCGGGTGGTGGACCTGGCGCTGGTGCTGATGACCGGGCGGGGCCGGCTGCACCTGGCGCACACCGGCTGGACCACGGTGGTCGACCCGCAGGGCCGCAGCCGGCTGGAGCGGGCGCTGATCAGCGAGATCGGGCCGGACGGGCAGTGCCGCACGGCCGAGCTGCGCGAGTCGCTGAGCGGGCACCCGACGGTGACCGAGATCGGGGTGCGGCTGTCGCTGGCCGGGCTCGCCACACCGGCGGGGGTGCGCGAGAGCACGGTGCTGGCGGTGCGGCAGGTGCGCCAGGCGCTGCTGCTCGCGGTGCTGCTGCTGACCGCCGCGCTGACCCTGACCTGGCCGGGCGACGGCGGTACGCCGGCCACCCTGGCCTGGTTCTCGCTGCCGCTGATCCTGACCACCGGCACCCTGCTGATGGCCCGGGTGGACGTGCATCCCTACACCCGCTGGGCGGCGCCGGCCGGGCTCGAGCTGCTGCGCGAGATCCGCGTCCCGCAGCAGCTGGGCACCGGCCGGCAGCCGGTCGATCCGGCCGGTGACGCCGAGCGGCGGCTGCTGACCGCGGTGGCGATCGAGGGCACCGAGGCGCTGCCGGACGCCCGGCTGCGGGCGGCGCTGCGCGGCTGAGAGACCCGCGCAGCGCCCGCCGGACCGGTCAGGCCAGGCCGTTGAGCAGCTCGCTGACCGGCTTGCGACGGCCGGTGAAGAACGGGACCTCCTCGCGCACGTGCAGCCGCGCGCGGGACGGGCGCAGGTCGCGCATCAGGTCCACGATCCGGTGCAGCTCGTCCGCCTCGAAGGCGAGCAGCCACTCGTAGTCGCCCAGCGCGAACGAGGCGACGGTGTTGGCCCGCACGTCGGGGTAGCCGCGGGCCATCTGGCCGTGCTCGGCCAGCATCGCCCGGCGCTCCTCGTCGGGGAGCAGGTACCACTCGTAGGAGCGGACGAACGGGTAGACGCAGACGTACTCGCGGGCCTGCTCGTCGGCCAGGAAGGCCGGGATGTGCGACTTGTTGAACTCGGCGGGGCGGTGCAGCGCCATGTTCGACCAGACCGGCTTCAGCAGGCGGCCCAGTCGGGTGCGGCGGAAGCGGTTGTACGCCTCCTGCAGGTCGTCGGACTTCTCGGCGTGCCACCAGATCATCAGATCGGCGTCGGCGCGCAGGCCGGAGACGTCGTAACTGCCGCGAACCGTCACGTCCTTGGCGGCGAGCTGCTCGAACAGCTCGTCGACCTCGGTGGCCAGCGCGGCGCGGTCCTCGGGGAGCGCGTCCTTGAGCTTGAACACCGACCACATGGTGTAGCGGATGACCTGGTTCAGGTCGCGGGCCTTCTTCTTCTGCGGCTGCTGCTCGGTGGTCTCAGTCATGCCCTCATTGTCCCTTCCGTACCGGCCGCGCCCGGCGCCGGGGTCAACAGAACGTCGACGGCGCGGCGGGCACTGGCGATGCAGGCCGGGATGCCCACGCCGTCGTAGGCCGCGCCGGCCAGTGCCAGGCCGCCGAGCTCGGCCGCCCGGGCGCGGATCCGGGCCACCCGGTCCTGGTGGCCGACGGGGTACTGCGGCAGGCCGGCCCGCCAGCGGGTCACCGTCGTGGCGTACGGCTGGGCGGTCAGGCCGACGGCCTCGCGCAGGTCGGCGAGCGAGCGCTTGACCAGCTCGGCGTCGTCGAGGTCGAGGGCCGCCTCCTCGCGGTAGCGGCCGAGCGAGGTGCGCAGCAGGAAGGTCTCGGGGGCGGCGCGGTCCAGCCAGCCCCACTTCTGGCTGGAGAAGGTCGCGGCCTTGATCGCGCGGCCGTCCACCGGCGGGACCAGGAATCCGCTGCCGGGCGGCGGGGCGGGCAGGTCGGCGCGGTGGAAGGCCATCGTGACCAGCGCCATGCCCGCGTACTCGATCCCGGCCAGCTCGGCGGCGACCGCCGGTGCCGCCTGGGCCAGCAGCTCGGCGGCCACCGGTGCGGGGGCGGTGAGCAGGACGGCGTCGAAGGCCCGGCCGTCCACCGACCAGCCCTCGGGGGTGCGACGCAGCTCGCCCACCGGGTTGTTGCGCCGCAGTTCCACGCCTGCCCGCTCGCAGGCGGCGGCGACCGCGACCGGCAGGGTGCCGATGCCGCCGCGCAGGCCCTGGAAGACCGGTCCGCCCGCCTGCGGCCGGTCCAGCAGCCGGTGCACGCCCTCGACCAGTGAGCCGCCGCCCTGGGCGACGGCGAGCAGCTGGGGGACGGCGGCGCGCAGCGAGATCTCCTCGGCCCGTCCGGCGTAGACGCCGCCGAGCAGCGGTTCGATCAGCCGGTCCACCACCTCCTGGCCGAGCCGCTCGGCCACGTAGGCGCCGATCGCGACATCCGTGCCGAGTTCGGCCGGCTGCTCGGCCCGCACCCGGGCCAGGCCCTGTTCGGTCAGCACGCCGGAGGCGGCCAGCGCGTCCAGGTCGCCCGGTACGCCCATGAGTTGGCCGCCGGGCAGCGGGCGCAGCGCGCCTCGGGTCCAGACGGCGGCCTTGGCGGTGCTGGGCGGCTCCAGGAAGTCGGCCAGGCCGACTTCCCGGGCGAGCTGGACGGCCTCGGGGCGGCGGGCGAGCATCGACTCGGCGCCCAGGTCGACCTGGACCCCGCCGACCTCGCCGGTGCGCAGCTTGCCGCCGAACCGGTCGGTGGCCTCGAAGACCGTGACCGCCGCCCGGGGCGAGCCGTCGGCCACCCCGGCGAGCTGAGCGGCGGCGGTGAGGCCGGCGATGCCGCCGCCGATGACCGCGACCTTGGGTAGTGCTTCTGCCATGCTCCGCAGTCTCGCACCCGCCGAGGGGCGGACCTGGGTGCGGGGTAGGGGTAGCGGATGGTGTTCGTTCTGTGATCGGTTCGCAACCGGAGAGGTGAAACCTCGTCAACTACCGGCCCGTCCAAGGGTGGACGGATTCACCGGCAACGGGGAGGGACACCACATGGAGCATCGGGCAAGAGCCGCCGCCGCACTGGCCGTGGCAGCAGTCATCGGGGTGGCCGGCTGCAGCGCGGGCAGCTCGTCCCACGACAGCGCGGCGGCGCACGGGGCCTACCCGGCCCCGGCCGCAGGCACGGGCGGCGGTGTGGGCGGGGGCGCGGCGACCGGCGCCGCCAAGGTCCCGGGCGCCGCCGGGACCCCCGCACCCGTCCCGAGCGCGGCCGCCGACCGCGCGATGGCCTACACCGGCAAGCTCGACCTACAGGTCGACGACGTCACCACCGCACTGACCCGGGCCCAGGACCTCGCCACCGCCCAGTCCGGCTACGTGCAGCACGAGAACGCCGCCGGCGACACCGCCGAGCTGGTGCTGCGCATCCCGTCCGCCTCCTTCGCGGGCGCGCTGGACCAGCTGGCCGCGCTCGGCAAGGTGCTCGACCGCACCTCCCAGGCCGACGACCTGACCGAGCAGAAGGTGGACCTGGACAGCCGGGTGAAGAGCCAGCAGGCCAGCGTGGACCGGGTGCGGGCGCTGATGCAGGACGCCAAGACGCTGGCCGACGTGGTCTCGTTGGAGAGCGAGCTGAGCAAGCGCGAGGCGGACCTGGAGTCGCTGCAGCGCCAGGCTCAGGAGCTGGCCGGCAAGACCTCGCTCTCCACCGTCACCCTGGAGCTGAGCACCAAGCCGACCCCGGCCGCCCCGCCACCGGTCCCCGCCGCGCCGGCCAAGCCCGGTTTCTGGGGCTCGATCGGCCACGCGCTGGGCGGCGGCTGGCACGTGCTGGTCGCGGTGCTGCACGGTCTGCTGGTCGGGATCGCCGCGCTGACACCGTTCCTGCTGGTGCTCGGGCCGCTCGGCTGGGCGCTGCGCTGGTTCCTCCGGCGCCGTCCGGACCTCGACCGGCGTCGGCCGCGCCCCGCCCCGGCGGAACCGGCGGAACCGGCCGAAGCGGGCGAAGCGGGCGAACCGTCCGAGGCGGGCGGCGCACCCGCCGAGTGATCAGCGCGCGCTGGCCTCGTGCACGAAGGCCACCAGACGGGACAGCGCGTCCGGGTCCATGCTCGGCATGACGCCGTGGCCGAGGTTGAAGATGTGACCGCTGGTGCCCAGCGCGGAGGCCGCGTGCAGCACCTCGCGGGCCTTGGTCTCCACCACCTTGGTGGGGGCGAAGAGCACCGCCGGGTCGAGATTGCCCTGCAGCGCCTTGCCGGGACCGACCCGGCGGGCCGCCTCGTTGAGCGGCACCCGCCAGTCGACGCCGACCACGTCCGCGCCGGCCTCGCCCATCAGTCCGAGCAACTCGCCGGTGCCGACGCCGAAGTGGATCCGCGGCACGCCGTACTCGGCCACCGCGTCGAAGACCTTGGTGCTGGCCGGCATGACGGAGCGCCGGTAGTCGTCCGGCGCCAGCGAGCCGACCCAGGAGTCGAAGAGCTGCACCGCGGAGACACCCGCATCGAGCTGCACCTTGAGGAAGCCGGCGGTGATCACCGCGAGGCGGTCCACCAGCTGCGCCCACAGCTCGGGCTCGCCGTACATCATGGCCTTGGTGCGCTCGTGGCTCTTCGACGGGCCGCCCTCGACCAGGTAGCTGGCCAGCGTGAACGGCGCGCCGGCGAAGCCGATCAGCGGGGTGGCGCCGAGCTCGTCGACCAGCAGGCCGACCGCCTCGGTGATGTAGGGGACGTCGTCCGGCTCCAGCGGGCGCAGCCGCTCGAGGTCGGCGGCGGTGCGGATCGGGTCGGCGATCACCGGGCCGATGCCGGGCTTGATGTCGACGTCGATGCCGACCGCCTTGAGCGGGACCACGATGTCGCTGAAGAAGATCGCCGCGTCCACCTTGTGCCGGCGCACCGGCTGCAGGGTGATCTCCTTGACCAGCTCGGGCCGCATGCAGGACTCGAGCATCGGGATGCCCTCGCGCACCTTGAGGTACTCGGGCAGCGAGCGCCCGGCCTGCCGCATGAACCAGACCGGGGTGTGCGGCACCGGCTCGTGCCGGCAGGCACGCAGGAAGGCGGAGTCGTGCGCGGCACTCCGGCGCGCGGAAGGCTGGGCTGCGGTCGTCTCACTCACCCGGCCATCCTCCCACGCGCCAGGCGCCCCAATGGCGCGGCCCACTCGTGGGATAGTCCAACGACGACCCGGTGAGCTGCGTGCCGGTCCTTAGGGAACTGCCGGGCAGGGCCTAGTCTTCAGCTCATGGCATCGGTCGGTGGGAACCCCTCGCAGCACGGCGGAACGGGCAAGGAGTCGGCGCCGATGGGGTTCCGCAACGCGATCGAAGCGCTCGCGGGCACCTCGCTGCGCCCGGAGGTTCGGCTCTCCCCCACCCCCGCGCCCCGGCGGCTGGCCCCGTACAGCTGGGCGGTGACCGCCGAGGTGGAGGTGGACGGCGAGGAGCTGGCCGACGGCCGCTTCGTGCTGCTGCACGACCCGGCCGGCCAGGAGGCCTGGCACGGCGAGTTCCGGGTGGTCACCATGACCCGGGCCGAGCTGGAGCCGGAGATCGCCGGCGACCCGATGCTCGGCGAGGTGGGCTGGGCCTGGCTGATGGACGCGCTGCAGGCGCACGGCGCGGGCTATGCCGAGCCGGGCGGCACGGTGACCCACTGCGCCTCGCAGTACTTCGGCGCGCTGGCCGAGCGGCCGGCCTCCACCGAGATCGAGCTGCGGGCCTCCTGGACGCCGGCCGACGGCCGGTTCGAGCGGCACCTGACCGCCTGGGCCGACCTGCTCTGCGTCTGTGCGGGGCTGCCGCCCTCGGCACCCACGCCCCTGCCGCTGCCTGACGCGCCGTCACTCGGCGGAGTGGTCCCGATGCCGGCCCGGCGCCGTCCGCGCTCACACTGAAGGCTGACGGGCCCGCGACCCCGCCGAACCCGGGTACCTCCTGCTCACAGGCCATTACGGGTCGTCAACTAACGACCTCTGGCTGACCGTTTCGTATCGATCACATTCGATTTTGACCGACTTCTGGGCATGTCGTATCAGTCGTCCGCTCGAAATGTCCGTATTGTGACTCACTAGATCGTGATCATTCGCTAAAGCCGGGCACGGATGATGCCGAAGCAGTCTGTGACCCTTTCCACACGCGGAACACTCCGACTCCTTCGCCCATCGGGGTTCCGTCCGCCACTCCCCTCAGGAGGCACGGTGTCGGTCCTGCTAGAGCACCCCGCAAACGTGGTCGCCTACCGTCCGACCAAGCCCACCGCGATGGTGGTGATCGCCGACCCGCGGGTCCGCAACACCGTCACGCGTCATCTGTGGGCGCTCGGTGTGCGCGACGTCATCGAGGTGTCGTCGATCGCGGAGGCCCGGCCGCGGGTCTCCACCCCCCGGGACATCTGCGTGGCCGATGTCCACCTGCCGGACGGGTCGGGGCTGACCATCCTGGCCGAGACCCGCGCGGCGGGCTGGCCCAACGGCCTGGCGCTCTCCGCGGCCGACGACATCGGCGCGGTGCGCAGCGCGCTGGCCGGCGGCGTCAAGGGCTACGTGGTCACCGGGACCCGGACCAATGTGGCGCTGCCCGGCCGTCCGGGACTGCCGCTGGGCGCGGGCGGCCTGGCGGGCCGGATGCGCCGTCCGGGGATCCCCGGCGCGCCCGGCCACGTGGGTGCCCCCGGGGCTCCCGGCGCGCCCGGTGTGCCCGGCGCCCAGCCGGCCGCCTACCGGGAGCTGTCCGGCCGCGAGGTCGAGGTGCTGCGGCTGGTCGCGGAGGGCCAGTCCAACAAGGCGATCGGCGTCGCGATGGGCCTGTCCGCGCTGACCGTGAAGAGCCACCTGGCTCGGATCGCCCGCAAGCTGGGCACCGGGGACCGGGCCGGCATGGTCGCGGTGGCCTTGCGCACCGGCATCATCCACTGAACGGCGACGGCGGTCCGGAGGAACGTTTCCTCCGGACCGCCGTTGGCATTCGAGCTGGTCCACGCCTGACGATCAGGGTCGGCCCCGCAAGGCTCGTCGTACCCTAAGGGGGTGACCGACGCCGCAGAAGCCATCGCCCTAGAGACCACCCCGGTGCCGCTGCTCGAACCCCGGGAGGGTCTGCCACCGGTGGTGGCCGACGAGACGGCGCTGGCCGCCGTGGTCGCGGCCTTCGCGAAGGGCACCGGCCCGGTCGCGGTGGACGCCGAGCGGGCCTCCGGTTACCGCTACGGCCAGCGGGCCTATCTGATCCAGCTGCGGCGGGCCGGCGCCGGCACCGCGCTGATCGACCCGATCGCCTGCCCCGAACTCGGCGGGCTCGGCGAGGTGCTCGCCGACGCCGAGTGGGTGGTGCACGCGGCCACCCAGGACCTGCCCTGCCTGGCCGAGGTCGGGATGCGCCCGCAGCGGCTCTTCGACACCGAACTGGCCGGCCGGATCGCCGGGTTCGCCCGGGTCGGGCTCGGCCCGATGACCGAGAACGTGCTCGGCTACAGCCTGGCCAAGGAGCACTCCGCGGTGGACTGGTCGACCCGTCCGCTGCCCGAGCCCTGGCTGCGGTACGCCGCGCTGGACGTCGAGGTGCTGGTCGAGCTGCGCGACGCGCTGGAGGCGGAGCTGACCGAGCAGGGCAAGCTGGAATGGGCACTGGAGGAGTTCGCGGCGATCGCCGCGGCCCCGCGCCCCGCGCCCCGGGTGGACCCGTGGCGGCGCACCTCCGGGCTGCACAAGATCCGCCGGCGGCGGCAGCTGGCCGCCGTGCGCGAGCTGTGGCAGGCCCGCGACCGGATCGCCCAGGACCGCGACGTGTCGCCTGGGCGGGTGCTCTCGGATGCCGCGATCGTGGCCGCCGCGCTTGCCATGCCTACTAATTTGCAAAGTTTGCAAAGCCTGCAGGGCTTCGGACCCCGCGTGCACCGGCGCCAGCTGGAGCAGTGGCTGGGCGCCCTGGACCGGGCCCGGGCGATCCCGGAGGCCCAGCTGCCGCCGGCCGCCGCACCGCACGAGGGCCCGCCGCCGCCGCGCGCCTGGGCCGAGAAGGACCCGGTGGCCGCCGCCCGGCTCTCCGGCGCCCGGGCCGCGATCAGTGAGCTGGCCGAGCAGCTGAAGCTGCCGGCCGAGAACCTGATCACCCCCGAGCTGGTCCGCCGGGTCTCCTGGGAGCCGCCCACCGAGATCACCGCCCCCGCGGTGGCCGGAGCGCTGCGCACCCTCGGCGCCCGCCGCTGGCAGGTCGAGCTGGTGGCCCCGGTCGTCGCCGAGGCCTTCACCAAGGCGGCCACCCCCAGCGAGTGAGCTCACGCAGCGGCCCACGGGCCACCGGGTGACACACGTGGCGCGGGACACATCCGAGTGCACGGGCCCTGCCCTGGGCAAGTTGGTTACCGACCAGTAGCATGGCCGGTGAAGCAGCGCTGCTCGTTTGCGAGCGCGGATCTGCGCACCATGTCATGTCCCCTGGGAGGAGAGCCCCCGTGCCTCGTACCGCGAGGGACGTCGTCTTCGTTGACGGCGTCCGCACCCCGTTCGGCAAGGCCGGCCCGAAGGGCATCTACCACGAGACCCGTGCCGACGACCTGGTCGTCAAGTGCATCCGGGAGCTCGTGCGCCGCAACCCGAACCTGCCCGTCGAGCGGATCGACGAGGTCGCCGTCGCGGCCACCACGCAGATCGGCGACCAGGGTCTGACCATCGGCCGCACCGCCGCGCTGCTGTCGGGCCTGCCGAAGTCGGTCCCCGGCTACGCCATCGACCGGATGTGCGCCGGCGCGCTCACCGCCGTCACCACCACCGCGGGCGGCATCGCCTTCGGCGCGTACGACATCGTCGTCGCCGGTGGCGTCGAGCACATGGGCCGCCACCCGATGGGCGAGGGCGTGGACCCGAACCCGCGCTTCGTCTCGGAGAAGCTGGTCGACGAGTCCGCCCTGTTCATGGGCATGACCGCGGAGAACCTGCACGACCGGTTCCCGCACCTGACCAAGGAGCGCTGCGACGCCTACGCGGTGCGCTCCCAGGAGAAGGCCGCCAAGGCCTACGCCAACGGCGACATCCAGCCCGACCTGGTGCCGATCGCGATCCGCAACACCAACCCCGAGGTCGGCGAGACCGGCTGGGGCCTGGCCACCGTGGACGAGCCGCTGCGCCCGGGCACCACGATGGAGTCGCTGGCCAACCTGAAGACCCCGTTCCGTCCGCACGGCAACATCACCGCGGGCAACTCGGCCGGTCTGAACGACGGCGCCACCGCCTCGCTGCTGGCCGCGGAGGACGTGGCCGAGGAGCTCGGCCTGCCGGTCAAGATGCGCCTGGTCTCGTACGCCTTCGCCGGCGTCGAGCCCGAGGTGATGGGCATCGGCCCGGTGCCGGCGACCGAGAAGGCGCTGGCCAAGGCCGGTCTGACGATCGACGACATCCAGGCCTTCGAGGTCAACGAGGCCTTCGCGATCCAGGTGCTGGCCTTCCTGGACCACTACGGCATCGCGGACGACGACGAGCGGGTCAACCCGTTCGGTGGCGCCATCGCCTACGGCCACCCGCTGGCCTCCTCCGGCGTGCGCCTGATGAACCAGCTGGCCCGCCGCTTCGAGCAGCGCCCGGACGTCCGCTACGGCCTGACCACCATGTGCATCGGCTTCGGCATGGGCGGCACCATCATCTGGGAGAATCCCCACTTCGAGGGTGGCAAGTGACCATGACCAACACCACTGATCTCCTCAAGCGCGGCGCCGAGCTGTTCCCCGGCGAGGTCGTCACCACCGCGCACGTGCGTCACCTGGACCTGCCGCTGCAGGCCGGCAAGCTGGCGCTGATCACCCTGGACAACGGCTTCGACCACACCAAGCCGACCACCTTCGGCCCGGGCTCGCTGCTCAAGCTCTCCGAGGCGCTGGACCAGGTCGAGGCCGAGGCCGCCGAGGGCAAGGTGGTCGCCGTCGCGATCACCGGCAAGCCGTTCATCTTCGCGGTCGGCGCCGACCTCAAGGGCGTCGAGATCCTCAAGGAGCACGCGGACGCGCTGGCCATCGGCAAGGGCGGCCACGAGGTCTTCAAGCGGATCGCCGCGCTGCCGGTGCCGAGCTTCACCTTCTACAACGGCGCCGCGATGGGCGGCGGTGTCGAGGTCGGTCTGCACTGCACCTACCGCACCGTCAGCTCCGGTGTGCCGGCCTTCTCGCTGCCCGAGGTCTTCCTCGGCCTGGTCCCCGGCTGGGGCGGCTGCACCATCCTGCCGAACCTGGTCGGCCCGGCCAACGCGGTCAAGGTCATCATCGAGAACTCGATGAGCCAGAACAAGCAGCTCAAGGGCAAGGAGGTGTTCGAGCTCGGTATCGCGGACGCGATCTTCGAGCCGGCCGACTTCCTGGAGCAGTCGCTGCTGTGGGCCGCCCAGGTCCTCAAGGGCGAGGTCACCGTCGAGCGCCCGGAGATCGACCGCGGCGACAACTGGGACCAGTGCATCGCCTGGGGTCGCGCGGTCGCCGACGCCAAGGTGCACGGCGCCGCTCCGGCCGCCTACCGCGCGCTGGACATCATGGCCGCGGCCAAGGACGGCGACCTGCAGGCCGGCTTCGACGCCGAGGACGTGGCGCTGGCCGACCTGATCATGGGCGGCGAGCTGCGGGCCGGCATCTACGCCTTCAACCTGGTGCAGCGCCGGGCCAAGCGCCCGTTCGGCGCGCCGGACAAGTCGCTGGCCCGCCCGGTCTCCAAGGTCGGCGTGGTCGGCGCCGGCCTGATGGCCTCTCAGCTGGCGCTGCTCTTCGCCCGCCGCCTCGAGGTGCCGGTGGTGCTCACCGACATCGACCAGGAGCGGATCGACAAGGGCGTCGGCTACGTGCACGCCGAGATCGACAAGCTGCTGGCCAAGGGCCGGGTCAACGGCGACAAGGCGAACAAGCTCAAGGGCCTGGTCTCCGGTCACCTGGACAAGGCCACCGCCTTCGGTGACGCGGACTTCGTCATCGAGGCCGTGTTCGAGGAGATGGGCGTCAAGCAGAACGTCCTCGCCGAGCTGGAGGCCGTGGTCTCGCCGACCACGATCCTGGCCACCAACACCTCCTCGCTCTCGGTCAGCGAGATGGCCTCCAAGCTCCAGAACCCGGAGCGGGTCGTCGGCTTCCACTTCTTCAACCCGGTCGCGATCCTGCCGCTGCTGGAGATCGTCCGGGCCGAGAAGACCGACGACGGCTCGCTGGCCACCGCCTTCGCGGTCGCCAAGAAGCTGAAGAAGACGGCCGTGCTGACCAAGGACGCCCCGGCGTTCGTGGTGAACCGGATCCTGACCCGCTTCATGGGCGAGATCCAGAACATCATCGACGAGGGCACCTCCTTCGAGACCGTCGAGCAGGCCGTGCTCCCGCTGGGTCTGCCGATGTCCCCGATCGCGCTGCTCGAGCTGGTCGGCCCGGCCATCGCGCTGCACGTCTCGGAGACCCTGCACGGCGCCTTCCCGGAGCGGTTCACCGTCTCCGAGAACCTCGCCAAGGTGGTCAAGGCCGGCAAGCGCGGCTTCTACATCTGGCAGGACGGCAAGCAGGTCCTCGACCCCGAGGTGCTGGCGCTGCTCTCCTTCGGCGACTCCGTGCTGACCGAGGAGCAGGTCCGGACCCGGGCGCTGGACGCCGTCGCGCAGGAGATCGGCCTGATGCTGGACGAGGGCGTGGTCGGCGAGGCGCAGGACATCGACCTGTGCATGATCACCGGCGCCGGGTGGCCCTTCCACCTGGGCGGGATCACCCCGTACCTGGACCGCGAGGGCGTCTCCGAGCGGGTCACCGGTAAGAAGTTCCTGGCTCCCGGCCTGGCCAGCATTCCGGCCTAAGGTTCAGCCGCAGCACACCTAAGGTTCAGCCGCAACACGAAGGGCGCCTCTCTCCGACCGGAGGGAGGCGCCCTTTCGGCTATACAGTAAATCCGGACAAAGCGCATAATACCGTTAGGCCAAGCGAGTCAGACTTGCACACCCGAAGGAGGCGAGTCGTATGGCCGACGTCTCACATCGAGCCGGTGATCTCCGCACGCATCCGGACATCGCGGAGATGCGGACCCGGTACGCACGCATGATGGACGGACCGCAGGGAGTAGCCGTCGACGGACTGGTTGTCCTCGCGGGCCTGTACCTGGCCATCTCGCCCTACGTGGTGCACTTCAGTGCCGCCAGTCACGAGCTGGTGATCTGCAACCTGATCCTGGGAATCGGCATCGCCGCGCTCGGACTCGGTCTCACCCTCGCCCCGGCCCGGATGTTCGGGCTGACCTGGGCGATGGCCGCGACCGGCGTGTTCCTGATCATCTCCCCCTGGGTGGTGACCGTCGGACACACCGCGACCCGGGGCATGATCTGGAACCAGGTGATCGTGGGCGGCCTGACCTGCCTGCTCGCCTTCACCGCGGCCGGCATGGTGATGGGTACTCGTCGCCGAAGCTGACCACTCACCCGCAGACCTGCTCGGCCGTCGCGGCCGGGCAGGTCACTCTTTCGGCGGATCGCCCGCGGACTTCTTCAGCAGCTCACTTCAGCAGCTCACTTCAGCGGGTCACTTCTTGAGCTGGTACACCATGGTGTCGCCGTAGGCGCCCACCACCTGGTAGCGGCTGTCCAGCAGGTTCTGGATCTCGTGCACCAGCGACGGCTGGTAGGGCGCGTTGCCGGAGTCGTCCACCACGATCTCCGGCAGGCCGTTGGTGACCAGGTCCTTGTCGAAGGTCTGCCAGGCGTCGGCGACGCTGTACTGCTCGCCGACGTTCTCGGCACCCTTGCCGCCGCTGAAGTTGGTCAGGAAGCCGGCGGTCAGGTAGCGGGAGGCAGGCTTCCGGTCGGCCAGCCAGTAGAGCTCCGGGTGCATCCCCCAGACCAGCATGCTGTCCTGCGGCTTGGAGCGTTCGGCCACCGCAGTGGCCACCTGGGTGGTCTGGCTGAGCTGCTCCCCCGGCCAGGCCATGGCCAGCGTCCAGAAGGCGGCGGCCGCGGCGGTGCTGTAGACCAGCACCGGCTTCCAGCGCACCGCCGAGGTGGAGACCGCGCCGACGCCGAGCAGCACCAGCGGCGGCATCAACTGCAGGTAGTAGTGGCCGAAGAAGTGGAACCCGGTGGCCACGGCCACCGCCGAGGAGGCCAGCCAGACCCACAGGTCGCCGACCGATCCGTGCGCCTCACCGCGGGTCGGCAGCGCGCTGCCGGTCCGGTGGCGCATCCAGAGCCGGTGGCCGAGCGGGAAGAGGAAGCCGAGGCCGGCGGCGAGCAGGATGGCCGAGTTGCCGAGCGCCCGGCCGATCATCTGCAACCAGTCGCCGCCCAGCGAGGCGTAGTCGCCGCTGCCGGTGACCACCCAGAACAGGAAGCCCTTGGGCTTGGTGAGGATCGCCGCGACCAGCGCTATCGGCAGCGCGAAGCCGAAGGCGACCTTGGCGGCGGCCGGCCGCCAGCGTTCGCCGCGGTGCCGGGCGTCCTGCCAGAGCATCCAGAGCACCGGCAGCAGCACCGCGCCGCCGGTCTGCTTGGTCAACGAGCAGACCGCCACCGCGATGCCGGCGGCCAGCCAGCGGCGCCGCTCGGCGTAGCGGAAGGCGGCCACCATGGCGGGCAGCATGAAGACCTCGAAGGTGGCCGCCTGGGTGTCCTCCGGGGAGAGCCCGATGGAGACCATCAGGTAGAGCGCGCCGGCCGCGGCGCCGGCCCGGTTGCCCCAGCGGCCGCGGGCGATCGAGGCCAGCAGGATCGCGGTGACCAGGTGGGCCACGATCGCCAGGGTGCGCAGCGGCCAGAGCGAGAGCGAGCCGAAGATCGAGAAGCAGGCCTCGTAGAGCCAGGGCAGCAGCGGCGGCTTGCGGTCCACCACGGTGTCGTAGAGCACCCCGCCGCTGGCCAGCATCCGGGCCTGGGTGGCCAGGTAGCCCTCGTCGGGGCTCCAGACCGGCCGCATGAAGGAGGGGATGTGGGTGACCACCGCGAGCAGCGCCAGCACCGGGACCAGCCTGCTCCAGTACCCCGCGCGGATGCGGTCGACCAGCCGCCCGGCCGGCGAGGTGGCCGGTGTGGCCGGCTGGGCGGGGCGCACGGGGCTTGCGGTGTCGGTCGGCACGAGGGGCACCCTACCGGGCGGGCCGGAGCGGCACAGCGCCCATACCGGCCTTGGTTATGACCGTCACTTTGTCAGACCACTGACCTCGACACCGATGTCCAGCCGGGAGACCAGAGCGGTCACCTGGCGGGCGATGTCGGTGGCGGTCAGGCCGATCTCGGCCAGGATCTCCTCGCGCTTGGCGTGGTCGAGGAACTCCTGCGGGATGCCGAAGTCGCGCAGCGGCAGGTCGATCTCGGCGTCCCGCAGTGCCTGGGCGACGGCCGAGCCGACGCCGCCGGCGCGCCCGTTGTCCTCGACCGTGACCACCACCCGGTGCTCGGCGGCCAGGCCGGGCAGCGCGGCGTCCACCGGCTTGACCCAGCGCGGGTCGACCACGGTGGCGCTGATGCCCTGGGCGTCCAGCAGTGCGGCGGCCTCCAGGCAGAGCGGGGCCAGCGCGCCGACCGAGACGATCAGCACGTCCGCGCGCTTCTCGCCCTCGGGCGCGGACTCGAGCGAGCCGTGCAGCAGGTCCATCCCGCCGATCCGGCCGAGCGAGGCGACCGCCGGGCCGACCGAGCCCTTGGAGTAACGGACCACCGTCGGCGCGTCCTTGACCTCGACGGCCTCGCGCAGCTGGGCGCGCAGCTGCTCGGCGTCACGCGGGGCGGCCAGTCGCAGGCCGGGGACCACCTGCAGGATCGACATGTCCCACATGCCGTTGTGCGAGGCGCCGTCGGTGCCGGTGACGCCCGCGCGGTCCAGCACGAAGGTGACGCCCAGCTTGTGCAGCGCGACGTCCATCAGCACCTGGTCGAAGGCCCGGTTGAGGAAGGTCGCGTAGACCGCGACCACCGGATGCAGACCGGCGGTGGCCAGACCGGCCGCCGAGACCGCCGCGTGCTGCTCGGCGATGCCGACGTCGAAGGTGCGCTCCGGGAAGGCCTTGGCGAACGGCGCCAGGCCCACCGGGTGCAGCATCGCGGCGGTGATCGCCACGATGTCCTTGCGCTCGCGGCCGAGTTCGACCATCTCCTCGCCGAAGACCGAGGTCCAGTCCTTGCCGGAGGTCTTCACCGGCAGACCGCTGTCGGGGTGGATCACGCCGACCGCGTGGAAGCGGTCCTCGTCGTTGTTGAGCGCCGCGTGGTAGCCGCGGCCCTTCTCGGTGATGCAGTGCACGATCACCGGGCCGCCGAAGCCGCGGGCCTTGCGCAGCGCGGACTCCAGGGCGGTGATGTCGTGGCCGTCGATCGGGCCGAGGTACTTCAGGCCGAGGTCCTCGAACATGCCCTGCGGGGCGATGAAGTCCTTCAGGCCCTTCTTGGCGCCGTGCAGCGCGCCGGCCAGCGGCTGGCCGACCACGGGGGTGCGCTGCAGCGCGTCCTTGCCCCAGGTCAGGAAGCGCTCGTAGCCCTGGGTGGTGCGCAGCGTGCTCAGGTGGTTGGCCAGGCCGCCGATGGTCGGCGAGTAGGAGCGCTCGTTGTCGTTGACCACGATCACCACCGGGCGGTCCTTGCCCTCGGCGATGTTGTTGAGCGCCTCCCAGGCCATGCCGCCGGTCAGCGCGCCGTCGCCGGTGACCGCGACCACCGGGCAGTCCTGGTGGCCCAGCAACTGGTTGGCCTTGGCGATGCCGTCGGCGTAGCCGAGCACGGTGGAGGCGTGCGAGTTCTCGATCACGTCGTGCTCGGACTCGGCCCGGGACGGGTAGCCGGACAGGCCGCCCTTCATCTTCAGTCGGCTGAAGTCCTGCCGGCCGGTCAGCAGCTTGTGCACGTAGGACTGGTGCCCGGTGTCGAAGAGGATCCGCTCGCGCGGCGAGTCGAAGACCCGGTGCAGGGCGATGGTCAGCTCGACCACGCCGAGGTTCGGGCCCAGGTGTCCGCCGGTCTTGGCGACCTCTTCGATCAGGAAGCCACGGATCTCCTCGGCGAGGGCAGTCAGCTGCCCCGGGGTGAGCCGGTCGAGATCGCGCGGTCCCCGAATGCGGGTCAGCAGGGGCACCCGTTCCTCCTCTTTCGGTACGTGTCCCGGCAGGCTTACGGCCTGCCCGGCTGGTCGAGTCTAATGTCCGCCTCTCGGACAGCTTGCGCCGGGAGGGGCGCGCAAAAGCGAGGGACACGCCCCCTGACGGTGGCGTGTCCCAGCTCACTGCGCGAATGTTCAGCCTCGGCCGGAGGACTTCTGGGTGCGGCGGGAGACCGAGTCCAGGACCACCGCGGCCAGCAGCACCGCGCCGGTGATCATGTACTGGATCGACTGGCTGATGCCCTGCAGGTCCAGGCCGGTGACGATGGACTGGATCACCAGCATGCCCAGCAGCGCCGACCAGGTCTTGCCCCGGCCGCCGAACAGGCTGGTGCCGCCGATCACGGCCGCCGCGATCGAGTTCATCAGCACGTTGCCGCTGCCCAGCTGCTTGTCCGCGAAGCCGGCCTGCGAGGCGATGAACAGACCGCCGACCGCGGCCAGACCGGCCGAGATCATGAAGACCGAGATCCGCACCCGGGCCACGTTGATGCCGGCCCGGCGGGCCGCCTCGACGCCGCCGCCGACCGCGAAGACCTTGCGGCCGTAGGAGGTGCGGCGCAGCACGAAGTCGGTGACCACCACGACACCGAGGAAGACCACCAGCGCCAGCGGCAGGCCGCGGTCCTGGTTGAGGGTGTAGGCGGCGCCGAAGGCGAGCGCCGCCAGCAGCACGGCGCGCAGCACGATCTCGCTGGACGGCTTGGCCGGCAGGCCGGCCTGGCGGCGGTTCTTGGCGCCCAGCAGCGCGGCCACCAGGTAGCCGGCGACCGAGACCGCGGCCAGGCCGTAGGCAGCGGCCACCGAGTCGAAGAAGTAGTTGTCCAGGTTGGCGACGAAGCCGTCCGGGATGTTGTTGAGCGTCCCGGTGTTGCCCATCACGTAGCCCTGCAGACCGCTCCAGGCCAGCAGGCCGGCCAGCGTCACCACGAAGGCCGGCACGCCGATCTTGGCGAAGAAGAAGCCGTGCAGCGCGCCGATCAGCAGCGCCGCGACCACGGCTATCGCGGCCGCCAGGTACTCGTTGACGCCGTGCTGGATGGAGAGCACCGCCGAGACCGCGGCCGAGACGCCGGCCACCGAGCCGAGCGACAGGTCGATCTCGCCGAGCAGCAGCACGAAGACGATGCCGACCGAGATCAGGCCCGGGCCGGCGATGTAGAGGGTGATGTTGGACAGGTTGCCGGCGGTGAGGAACTTGCCGGTCAGGCCCTGGAAGATGGCGGCGATCAGGACCAGGCCGAGCACCACGGGCAGCGAGCCGAGGTCGCCGCTGCGCAGCTTGCGCTGGAACTCGGAGAGGTAGCCGGCCAGGCCCTGCTCGCGGACCAGCAGGCGCGGGTCGACCGCGGGGATGGGGGCGGACTCGGAGGTCTCGGTCACCGTAGAAGCCTTCTGGGTGGTGGCGTGCTTGCTCACTGGTTCGCCTCCGCGTTCGCGTGAACGGTCGCGTCCGCGACGCGGGCCTGACGTCGGGTCACCGCGTTGTCGGTGGCGCCGGTGATGGCCGAGATGATGGTTTCGTGGCTGGTGGTGGCGACCGGGAAGACGCCGTTGTTGCGGCCCAGTCGCAGCACCGCGACCTGGTCGGCCACGGCGCGCACGTCGGCCATGTTGTGGCTGATCAGGATCACGCCGAGGCTGCGGTCGCGCAGCCGCTCGACCAGGTCGAGCACCTGGGCGGTCTGCTCGACGCCCAGCGCCGCGGTCGGCTCGTCCAGGATCACGATCTTCGGGTCGCCGATCAGCGCGCGGGCGATGGCGACCACCTGGCGCTGGCCGCCGGAGAGCGCGGCCACCGGGATCCGCACGCTGGGGATCCGGATGGACAGGGTGTCGAGCAGTTCCTTGGCCTTCTTCTCCATGGCCACCTCGTCGAGGCGCCCGCCGCGGACCAGCTCGCGGCCGAGGAAGAGGTTGGCGACCACGTCGAGGTTGTCGCAGAGCGCGAGGTCCTGATAGACCGTCGCGACGCCGAGGGCCTGGGCGTCCTGAGGGCGGTTCAGGTGGACCGGCCGACCCGCCCACTCGATGGTTCCCTCGTCGATCGGGTGCACCCCGGCGATCGTCTTGACCAGGGTGGACTTGCCGGCGCCGTTGTCGCCGACCAGCGCGACCACCTGGGAGGAATGCACCTCCAGGTCGACACCGGTCAGCACCTGGACGGCGCCGAAGCGCTTGGAGACTCCGCGCAACGCCAGTACGGGTGCGTCTGTCTGGACCATGGTTGTGGGCTCCGTGGGGAGTTGGGGGCGCGGCTCAGTCGGTCTCGCGCGGGGCAAAGCGGGGCCGGCCGGGCCCTTTGGTGGTGGCCCGGCCGGCGCGCGGTACTACTGGATGTTGGCGGCCTTGCAGGCGTCCGCGTACTGGGCGGTGCAGATGTCGGCGGCCTTGTACAGGCCGTCGGCGATCACGGTGTCCTTGACGTTGGCCTTGGTCACCACGACCGGGGTGAGCAGCAGGGACGGGATCTTGGCGCCGTCGCTGTCGGTGGACGCGGTGGCCGTGCCGGTCACGTCCAGGTTGTGCAGCAGGTTGACGGCCAGGGTGGCGGCGCCGTCGGCCTCCGGCTTGTACGCCTTGTAGATGGTGTACGCCTGGTCGCCCGTCAGGATCCGCTGGACGGCGTCGGAGGCGGCGTCCTGGCCACCGACCGGGACGTTGCTGATGCCCTGGGCCTTCAGCGCGGTGATGATGGCGGCGGCCATGCCGTCGTTGGCGGAGTAGACGGCCTGGAAGCCGTCCTTGCCCAGCGAGGTGATGGCGGCGCCGATCTTCTGGCTGGCCACGGTGGGCTTCCACTCACCGGACTGCTCGTAGGCGATCTTCTTGACACCGGCGTCGAGCACCTTGTGCGCGCCGGCCTTGAACATGCCCGCGTTCGGGTCGGCGTCGTCACCGTTGATCATGACGATGTTGGCGTCCTTGGCCTTGGCGCCCAGCGCCTCGACCAGGGCCTGGCCCTGCAGCTCGCCGACCTTCTCGTTGTCGAAGGAGATGTACGCGGCGACCGGGCCGGAGGCCAGGCGGTCGTACGCGATGACCTTGACGCCCTTCTTCTGCGCGTCGGTGACCCAGGAGGCGGTGCCCTTGGCGTTGACCGCGTCGAGCAGGATCACCTTGACGCCCTGCGAGACCAGGGTGTCGAACTGCTGCTTCTGGATCGCCGCGTCGCCGTTGGCGTTGTTGTACTTGACGGTGCAGTCGCTGCAGAGCGCCTTGACCTTCGCCTCGATGAGCGGCTTGTCGAAGGACTCGTAGCGGACCGAGGAGGAGTTCTCCGGCAGGAGCAGACCGACCGTCTTGCTGTCACCCGAGTTGGCGGAGTTCGAGCTGCTGCCACCGGCCTTGCCACAGGCGGCCATGGTGAGAGCCATCGAGACCGCGGCGGTGCCGACGACGACGCGACGCATCATTGCGTTCATGGTGGGGGAAGCCTCCCTGACAGAGCCGCAACGTTGCGGCGAGGTGACAGGAGTCAACCCGTCACCCCGGCTTGTCGTCAACAAGTAAACCCAAGCCTTGAAGGATCCAAACCCTTTCGTTACCTTCCTGAAGGCTAAGCCGAGATCAAACCGACCCAGGCTGTCCCGTTTCGTCCCCCTTTCGGGGGGCGACGTTCCGTCAGCCGCGCGCACCCACCGCATGCGAAGCGTGCCCGATTGCACCAGTTTCGCCCATTTCGCTCATCACCAGTGCCAGCGCCCCGAGCACCTCGGCGCGACCACCCAGGGTGCCCGGCACGATGGAGAGCTGACGGGCCGCCGACGGGATCGCATAGCGCGCCACCGAGTCGCGGATCGGGGAAAGCACCAGCTCACCGGCCTCGGCGAGGTCGCCGCCGAGGATCACCCGACGAGGATTCAGCAGGTTGCACAGGGTGGCGACACCGGTCCCGATCTGCCGGCCGGCATCCGCGATCACTCTGCGACAGCCCAGATCGCCCTGCTGCGCCAGCTGGACCACCTCGGACAGGGTCAGCTCACGGTCATGACTCGCGTTCAAGAGGTTGAGCAGGTAGCGCGAACCCACGAAGGTCTCCAGACAGCCGCGGTTGCCGCAACGGCAGACCGGCCCGGCCTCGTCCAGCGTGATGTGCCCGATCTCGCCCGCCGTACCGCCCGGCCCCCGGTAGATCTGCCCGTTGATGACCAGTCCGGAGCCCACACCGCTGGCCACCTTGATGTACGCCAGGTCGCTCAGTCCGCGCCCGGCACCCCAGACCAGCTCGCCCAGCGCGCCGAGGTTGGCGTCGTTGTCGACGTACACCTCCATGCCCAGGCGCTGGGCCAGTTCCCGCCCGGGCGCGATGCCGGTCCAGCCCGGCAGGATCGCGGTGGAGCCCAGTGCGCCGGTCTCCACGTCGATCGGGCCCGGCACGCCCAGACCCACCCCGATCACCTTGTCCGGCCGGAACCCGGCCTGCGCCAGCAGCCGCTCCACCATCGCCTCGGCCCGGGCGAAGCCCTGCTCGGCCGAGACGTCCACGTTCATCGGCTCGCTCTCCTCGGCCAGCACCCGGTGCGCCAGGTTGCCGACCGCCACCCGCAGGTGGGAGTGGCCGAAGTCCACGCCCACCACGATCCCGGCGTCCCCGCTCAGCGAGACGCTGCGGGCCCGCCGGCCGCCCGAGGAGGTGTCGGCCACCACCACGGTGCCGCTCTCCTTGAGCTCACGGACGATGTTGGAGACCGTCGCCGCCGACAGGCCGGTGGACCTGGCGATCTCGGCCTGGGTGAGCGAACCCGCCATCCGCACCGCGCGCAACACCCGTTCGAGGTTGGCGCGGTGCAGTGAGGACTGCGAACCCGGCGTGTCCATGGACATGAATAACCCTCCTCAGGGCCCGGGAACCCGACCGCCCCCGGCCCACGCCGCGCCGTTGCGGCGGAGCTCGCGTCTATCAGAAGTTCACCTTCAACTTGTGAACTCTATGCCGACCCGGTGCCACCGCGCAGCCGCAGGCCGTCGCAGGACACCCGAACCGGCCCGGCGCGACGCCCGGGCGCCGGGGAGGCAGCCCTTGGGCAGCTCGTAAACCGCGCACCTCTACGATGTCCCTTATTCTCAGCCGCCCATCCAGCATCCGGTGCACCAGAGTGCGCCGGGCGGGGCGGCCCACACGGACAAATGACGGGGCATCACATGGCAGGGGATCAGCCCAGCGCGGGCGGCGGGGTACCGCAGCGGCCCGGAGTCGACCCGGCGGCGGTCGCGGACCAGATGACGCAGCTGGACGGGGCGCCGATCCCGAGCCAGCAGGCCCACCCGGCGCCGGGCGCACCACTGGGCGCACCGCCGCAGCCGGGAGCGGCCCAGGTCGCCTACCAGCCGACCGCACCGGCCTTCCCTGCCCAGCCCGCACCGCCGGCCCCGGGTGCGCCGGTCGGCCCGTACGACCCGCAGGGCGCGGCCGGCTACGGCTACCCGCAGACTCCCCCGCCGGCCGCGCCGCCCGGGTACCCCGCCGCGCAGCCCGCTCCCGGGTACGCGCAGCCGCAGCCGCAGCAGCCGTACGGCCAGCAGCCCGCCGCCCCCGGCTACGGGTACGGCTACCCCGGCCCGGCCGCCGGCGTCCCGGCACCGGCCAAGCAGCGCAACCCGATCTTCATGTTCGGCGCGATCGCCGGCTCGGTGCTGGCGGTCGGCATCGTGATCGGCCTGGTGGTGCTGTTCGGCGGTCACGACCCGGGGCCGAAGACCTCCGGCGGCACCAGCAGCGGGGTCACCGGCGGCGCCACCGGCGGTGGTGGCGGTGGTGGCACCGGCGGCAAGCTGGCCGTCAGCTGGACCGTCCCCAAGACCGACGGCAGCGCCAGCGACCACAGCCTCATCGGCGAGTGGACCACCGACAAGCTGCTGGTGCGCGGCGACGCCACCGCGCTGACCGCCTACAACCTGAGCGACGGCAAGCAGGCTTGGACGCTGCCCGCCCCCAGCGGCACCAAGGCCTTCTGCAGCATGTCCCCGGGCCTCAACAAGAACAACATCGGCGGGGTCAGCTTCAACCTCGGCGACGAGGACTGCGCCTCGGTCGGCGCCGTCGACGCCAACACCGGCAAGCTGATCTTCAAGGTCGGCTCGCCGCTGAGCAGCAAGAGCTACGACACCACGGTCACCGTCTCCGACACCGCGGTGGCGGCCGCCAGCAGCTCGCTGCTGGCCGGGTTCAGCATCACCGACGGCAAGTCCCTCTGGAGCTACCAGGACCGCGGCAAGTACTGCAACGAGAGCGCGGAGGCGGCCGGCGGCATGGTGGTGGTCAGCGACTACTGCTCGGACGGCTCCCCCAAGCAGCAGTTGCAGGTGCTCGACGCCAACACCGGCAAGGCCTCCGAGAGCTTCGCGCTGAACGGCGAAAGCGAGCGGCTGAGCAACATCCTCTCCACCAAGCCGCTGGTGCTGCAGATCTCCTCCGGTTCGGACCAGGACTACATGGTGGAGGTCGACGCCTCCGGCAACCCGGGGACCAAGATCCCGCTGAAGGTCACCGGCGAGGACAAGCTGCGCCCCTCGGCCGCCGGCGCCCCGGTGGCCAAGAGCCTGGTGATCGGCAACACCTTCTACGTCGAGATCGACAAGAACAGCAAGACCGCGGTCCGGGCGATCGACCTGTCCTCCGGGCGGACCCTGTGGACGACCGACGGCAACGCCGATCAGGGCCTGCGCCTGGTGGACCGCACCACCGGCGACGGCCCCACCGTGATCGCGATGGACGGCTACGAGAAGGGCGCCCGGCTGGGCACCCTGTCGGCCACCGACGGCAGCTTCACCGCGACAGCGAGCTTCGGCACCAAGGACATCGGCTTCATGCCGTTCCAGGACGCCCAGGTCTTCGCCTCCAGCGACGGCCAGGTGCTGACCATTCCCTCGCTGCCGATGGAAGCCACCGCCACACTGTTCGCCAAGAAGTGACCCGGCGCTGATCCGGCGGCCCGGCCGACAACGGCCCGGCTGACAGCGGCCGGCTGACGGGGTGCGAGGACTTCCTCGCACCCCGTCGGCATTCCCAGGACGAGCAACTCACTCCGGCTACGACCGGTCCTCGTGGGAGGATGCGGCCAAGTAGCCTGACGAAGGAGTCCTGCGAGTGCCTGGCACCAACTTGACCCGTGAGGAGGCCCGCACCCGGGCCGCGCTCCTCCACGTGGATGCGTACGACATCGAGCTCGACCTGAGCTCGGCCCGTGACGGGGGCACCTTCCGGTCCACCACCGTGGTCCGGTTCACCGCCAACGCGCCCGGCGCCGCCACCTTCATCGACCTGGTCGCTCCCACCGTGCACGAGATCGTGCTCAACGGCGCGCCGGTGGACGTCTCCGCCTTCGCCGACAGCCGGATCGCGCTGACCGGCCTGGCTGCGGAGAACGAGCTGCGGGTGGTCGCCGACTGCGCGTACACCAACACCGGCGAGGGCCTGCACCGCTTCGTCGACCCGGTGGACGGCGAGACCTACCTCTACAGCCAGTTCGAGGTCCCGGACGCCCGTCGGGTGTTCGCCTCCTTCGAGCAGCCGGACCTCAAGGCGAGCTTCCGGTTCACCGTCACCGCGCCGCGCGGCTGGGTGGTCGTCTCCAACTCCCCCACCCCCGAGCCGACCGGCGACGGCGAGGCCCAGGTCTGGTCCTTCTCCCCGACCGGCCGGATCTCCTCCTACATCACCGCGATCATCGCCGGCCCGTACGTCGGCGTCTTCGACGAGTTCGCGGACGGCGCGCAGCGGGTACCGCTGGGCATCTACTGCCGCCCGTCGCTGAAGGAGTTCCTGGACGCCGAGGCCATCTTCGACGTCACCAAGCAGGGCTTCCGGTACTTCCAGGAGAAGTTCGACTTCGCCTACCCCTTCGAGAAGTACGACCAGCTCTTCGTCCCCGAGTTCAACGCGGGCGCGATGGAGAACGCGGGCGCCGTCACCTTCCGCGACCAGTACGTGTTCCGGTCCAAGGTGACCGACGCCTCCTACGAGGCGCGGGCCACCACGATCCTGCACGAGCTGGCCCACATGTGGTTCGGCAACCTGGTCACCATGGAGTGGTGGAACGACCTCTGGCTCAACGAGTCCTTCGCCACCTACGCGGAGATGGTCGCCCTGGTCGAGCCGGACGGCACCCGCTGGCCCAACGGCTGGACCACCTTCGCCAACCAGATGAAGACCTGGGCCTACCGGCAGGACCAACTGCCGTCCACCCACCCGATCATGGCCGAGATCAACGACCTCGAAGACGTCATGGTCAACTTCGACGGCATCACCTACGCCAAGGGCGCCTCGGTGCTCAAGCAGCTGGTGGCGTACGTCGGCCAGGACGCCTTCTTCAAGGGCGTGCAGGCCTACTTCAAGCAGCACGCCTGGGGCAACACCCGGCTCGCCGACCTGCTCGGCGCGCTGGAGGAGACCAGCGGGCGCGACCTGAAGACCTGGTCGACCGCCTGGCTGGAGACGGCCGGGATCAACGTGCTGCGCCCCGAGATCGAGGTCGACGCCGAGGGCGTCATCACCTCCTTCGCGGTCCGCCAGGAGGCCCCCGCGCTGCCCGAGGGCGCCAAGGGCGAGGCCGCGCTGCGCCCGCACCGGATCGCCGTCGGCGGCTACCAGCTGGTCGAGGGCAAGCTGGTGCGCACCGAGCGGATCGAGCTGGACGTGGACGGTCCGCTCACCCCGGTCCCGCAGCTGACCGGCCGTCAGCGCCCGGCCGTGGTGCTGCTCAACGACGACGACCTCTCCTACGCCAAGCTGCGCCTGGACGAGGCCTCGCTCGCCACGGTCACCGCGCACCTGGGCGACTTCGCCGAGCCGCTGCCTCGCGCGCTGGTCTGGGCGGCCGCCTGGGACATGACCCGCGACGGCGAACTCGCCGCCCGCGACTACCTGGAGCTCGCCGTGGCCGGCCTGCCCAAGGAGTCCGACATCGGCGTGGTCCAGTCGGTCCAGCGCCAGGTCAAGCTGGCCCTGGACCTGTACGCCGACCCGGCCTGGCGCGAGGCGGGCCTGACCCGCTGGGCGACCGTCGCCGAGGAGAACCTGCGCGCCGCCGACCCCGGCAGCGACCACCAGCTCGCCTGGGCCAAGGCGCTCGCCTCGGTGGCCCGCGCACCGCAGCAACTCGCCCTGCTGGCCGGGCTGCTGGACGGCTCCGCCGAGCTCGACGGGCTGGCCGTCGACACCGACCTGCGCTGGGACCTGCTCACCCGACTGGTCGCCACCGGCCAGGCGGACGAGGCCGCGATCGAGGCCGAGCTGGCCCGCGACAGCACCGCCGCCGGCCAGGAGCGGGCCGCCACCTGCCGCGCGGCCCGCCCGCACGCGGCCGCCAAGGCCGAGGCCTGGGCCTCGGTGGTGGACTCGGACAAGCTGACCAACTACGTCCAGGACGCGGTGATCAGCGGCTTCAACGTGGCCGACCAGCGCGAGCTGCTGGCCCCGTACGTGGCCAAGTACTTCGACTCGCTGAAGTCGGTCTGGGAGACCCGCAGCCACGAGATCGCCCAGCAGATCATCGTCGGCCTGTACCCCTCGTACCAGGTCGACCCCGCCACCCTGGAGGCCACCGACGCCTGGCTGGCCGCTGCCGAGCCGGCCCCGGCACTGGCCCGCCTGGTGGTGGAGTCCCGCGCCGGTGTGGAGCGGGCGCTGAAGGCGCAGGCCGCGGACCGCGCGCGCGGCTGAGCAGGGCTGTAACGGCGTCAGGCCGCCGGCACCCGGGGAACCGGGGTCGGCGGCCTGACGCGTTTTCAGGAGTGGAAGCGGAGCCGGACCAGCAGCGCGTCCGCAGGTCAGCATCCATGCGTGGGCGCGATCAGACGGTGCCCAGCGTCCAGGAGTCCTCGGCCAGGCTCCTGCGGTAGAAGACGTCGGCCTGGACCGGGTCGCAGAGGGCCAGGAACACCTGCCCGGGCAGCAGCTCGACGATCCGCTCGAAGGAGGTCGATCCGCCGCGCAGCCGAGCCACCTGGAAGGTCAACCGGTGCGTCCCGGGGTCGAGTGCGACGAACCGGGGCAGGTGGCCTTCGCAGCTGACACTGCAGAGGTCCTTTCTGCCCTCCCACGCCGTCACCACAGGGGACTTCAGTGAGAGACTCCGCACCGGCTCGCGGATCGACGCGTGCATCAGCAGGCCGGTCCCGCCGTGCTGCCTGACCCACCGCAGCCGCAGCCGCACGGTCCACGGCAGCTTCCGATCGCTCGTCAGCTCCGCCGTCCGAAGCCTTCCATGTGCCACAGCTCACTCCTCCGGACTTCGGCGCAGCCGGAGCGTGGTTGCGCAACTCCCGCGAACCGGGCGGCACCGACACCGGCTGCACGGCACCCGAACCGGAGACCGGATGCCCCTTCACCTTCGGCTGCGCGGGCAACGGATCCGCCGCCCACGTCTTCCCCTTGTCGCGGTAACCACCAACCATCGTATTGGCCTCAGCCAGCGGCACCACAAGCGACAACGCCACCAGCACGGTTCCGGTCCGGGCTCGTGATCTCTCCCGTGGACCCGAGAACCAGAGCAGGTGTGAACGCACGCTTAACCCCTCTTGTCATTTCTGTGAGCAGATGTGCCGTCACACAGACCGCTGCTCACGCGATCCGGCGGAGCGAACCGTATTGCCGCTCGGGTCGGCCGGCTTGTCCAGGTAGCCGTGGCTGTCGGCCCAGCCCGCGTGCAACAACATCCGCCCTCCGGAGCGTTCCAGTGACTGTCACCGCAGGACCGTATTGCCACTCGAACACCAGCAGCAATAATCTGCCCACCAGCCACTTGCATCACAGTGGTCACACCGGCTCGCAAGTCTCTGACCGAACGACAGGTCCATGACGTGCGCGAGCAGGAACGGCGGGTCACCCCGCCACCAGGGGGAGTCAAAATCCGGCCCGTGTCACCAGGGCCGGCTTTTGCCGAATTGCTATCAGAAGGAACACTTCTCGTGTCTCATCCTGGCCTCAGGCCATCCTCGCGGCGTCGACCGCAGCGTCATCTCACCCTCATAGCGGCTCTGACCACGGTCTTCGCCTCGGTGGCCGGTCCCGCGCTGGCTGCGGCCCCCGGGCCCGGCAACACCAAGCCGCCCGTCCTGAGCCAGCCGACGGATGCTCAGACGGGCCCCACCCAGCGGGCCCAGGCGACTGCCAAGAAGACCGGAAAGCCCGTCACCATCGACGAGCTCACCACCGAGAACACTTTGACGGTGGCGAACCCTGACGGTTCATTGAGTACGACCCGTCATCTGCAGACCGCCCGGGTCAAGAAGAACGGGAAATGGACGCCGGTCGACGCTACGTTGACGAAGAACTCGGACGGGTCGTTCTCGCCCGCCGCCGCGGCCTCCGGCGTCACCCTCTCCGGTGGCGGCACCGCCCCGCTGGCCTCCTTCACCGACAAGGCCGGTCACAAGCTCGCCCTCAGCCTGCCGTTCGCGCTGCCGACCCCGACCGTCAGTGGTGACACCGCCGGCTACGCCGACGTGCTGCCGGGCGTGGACCTGAACGCCACCGTCACCGACCAGGGCGCCTTCCGCGAGGTGCTGGTCGTGCACAACGCCCAGGCCGCCGCCAACCCGGCCCTGAAGACGCTGCGCCTGGCCACCAGCACCAACGGCCTGAGCACCAGCAGCGACCAGGACGGCAACCTCACCGTCAAGGCCGCCGACGGGAAGCCCGCCTTCACCGCGCCCGCCCCGGTGATGTGGGACTCCGCCGCCCCGCAGGCGACCCCGCGCGCCAACGCGCGCAGCGCCGACGGCGAGATCGCCGCACCCGCCGGCCCCGCCGTGGCGCCCGTCGCCGGGGCCGGCACCACCGGCACGGTCGACGCGGCCGGTGCGGACGTCTCCAGCAAGGACGGCCCGGGTCACGGCGCGCACATCTCCAAGCTCGCCGTCCAGGCCGACGACAACTCGATCACGCTGACGCCGGACCCGGCCCAGCTGGCGAGCGGCACCTACCCGGAGTACATCGACCCCGGGGTCGCGCCGACCGCCGGCACCAGCCACTTCACCGAAGTCCGCGAGAGCTGCAGCGACAACATCTACGACAAGGCGCAGACCAACGGCGAGGGCGTCGGCTACCAGCACTACGACACCTGCTCCGGGCTCTACCGCAGCTTCTTCCAACTGGACACCAGCGCGCTCAACGGCAGCATGCAGATCATGTCGTCCAAGCTGTACTTCACCGAGACGTACGGCGCCGACCACGACTGCACCAACGGCAGCTGGCCCGTGTCGCTCGCCCTCACCGGCGCGATGAACCCGAACAACAACGCCTGGGGCGCCCAGCCGGGTGTCACCACCAACATCGGCTCGCAGAACGTGCTCACCGCAGCCGCGGGCTGCGGTGGCTACCGGACCGTGCTCTTCGACGTCACCGGTGTGGTCAACCAGTGGAAGACCAACGGCAACCTGACCTTCGGGCTGTACGGCAACGAGTCCAAGTACTCGACCAACTACGGCTTCATGCGGTTCAGCACCAACCCGTACCTGATCACCACGTACGACATCGCGCCGAACCAGCCGACCGGCATGTACACCGACCCCTACAGCGGCGAGTGCGGCTCGACCGGCTGGATCGGCATGACCACGCTGAACGGCAACGCGTCCAACATCAACCTGCACGCCTGGGTCTCCACCCCGATGAGCGGGACGAACCTGAAGACGTACTTCCATGTGTGGGACAACATGGTGAACAACGGCAGCGGCTCACCGGCCGATGCCTCGAACCCGTCCTCCGACTGGGTCGCGTCGGGCAACTGGACCTCGGCCAACATCGGCGGCCAGGTCTCCGACGGCCACCAGTACGGCTGGAACGCCACCGCCTCGGACGGCACCCTGGGCAGCCCCGGCTCGCAGTACTGCTACTTCAACGTGGACCTGAGCCCGCCGAGCCTGGCCTCCTTCACTCCGTCCACCACCTTCCCGCCGCTGGGCAGCGGCATCACGCCGAACGCCCACGCGGGTGACACCGGCATCACCATCCCGGTCACCAGCACCGACCCCACGCCGGGCGGCTGCAACCTGCAGGCCTGCATCAAGAGCGGTGTCGCGGCCTTCCAGTACTCGCTGGACACCAACATCCCGGTCTCCGGCGCCAGTTCGGTCCAGGTCACGTCGGACGCCAACGGCACCGCCACCGCGAACATCCCGATCAACCTGACGGCCAGCCAGTGGGGCACCCACACGCTGTTCGTCCGGGCCGTGGACGGCGCGGGCAACACCCAGGCGACCGCGGCGGCCTACAGCTTCTACGCGCCGTGGAACCCGAACGCCAAGGTCACCGCGGGCGACCTGACCGGTGACGCGGTGCCGGACACCATCGTCGCGGACCCGACCGGCAGCGGGAACCTCACGCTGGTCCCGGGCGGCAAGGACCCCGACGCCACCCCGCTGGTCGCCTCCACTCCGGCCAACAGCCCGGACGGCACCAGCTGGGACAACTACCTGGTCACGCACCGGGGTTCGCAGTCGCAGATGATGGTCGACGACATCTTCGCGTACCAGAAGAACACCAAGACGCTGTACCTGTACCGCAATGACGGCATCACCAGCGGCGGCGCCAACGGCTACTTCACCAACACCGCGAACGTCTCCACCCCCATCGGCAAGCCGGCCATCTGCCTGAGCAGCGACTGCAGCGGCTACAACGGCACCGACTGGTCGGGCCTGACCCAGCTGGTCGCACCGGGCCAGTTCTCGGGGACCAAGGGGTACGCGGACCTGATCACGGTGGAGAACGGCAAGCTCTGGTACTACCCGGGCAGCGCCAAGCCGAGCACCTACCTCGGCAAGCCGTACCTGATCGGCTCCGGCGACTGGTCGAACACCACGCTGATCGCCCCCGGCGTCACCGGCGCCAACGTCAGCAGCGGCACCTCCACCGGCGGCACCCCGACCCTGTGGGCGCGCAACAACGTCACCGGTGCGATCTCCAGCTACCCGCTGACCTTCGACCCGGCCACCGGCGCGCCCACCAGCAACCTGACCGCGCCAACCTTCAGCAACCTCAACCCCGCCGGCTCGGCCCTGTGCGTCGACATGACCGGCGGCACCGACGCCAACGGCACCCTGGCCGAGCTGTGGAACTGCGGCAGCACCCCGTGGGAGAACCAGAGCTTCACCTGGGGCGCCGACGGCAGCCTGCACGTCATGGGCAAGTGCCTGGACGACCAGAACGGCTACGTCACCGACGGCAACCCGGTCCAGCTCTACGACTGCAACAACACCGACGCCCAGCACTGGACTTCGGTGGCCGGCAGCCCCGGCCTGCTGAAGAACGTCAAGGCCAACCTCTGCCTGTCCGCCCCGAAGGGGAACCTGACCGCCAGCGTCAAGCTCATCGTCACGGCCTGCACGGCCGGCGCGGCCGAGCAGACCTGGAGCGCGGACGGCGCCGCACTGACCCAGCAGACGGTGCTCAACCTCGGTGTCCGCGCCGCCACCTACCCGGTCATCACCTCGCCCGGTGACGTCAACGGCGACGGCAACCCCGACCTGCTGACCATCACCGGCGGCACCGGCGGCGGCGTGATGACCGAGTACCAGGGCATCGCCCCCTCCGGCACGCTGCCGCTGCTCGGCGGGGCGACCCCGATGGGCACGGTCGACGCCCCGGTGCAGACGGACGTCCGGTCCGCCTACGACGGCAAGTGCCTGGACAACTACGGCGGCACCAACGGCACGCCGGTGGCGCAGTACGACTGCTGGGGCGGCGCCGGCCAGAAGTTCAGCTTCGCCACCGACGGCACCCTGCGCAGCGGCGGCAAGTGCGTCTCCACCGCCAACGCGGGTACCGGCAACGGCACCAGCGTGATCAGCTGGGACTGCCAGCCCGGCCACGCCGAGCAGCAGTGGGTGCTCCGCGGCGACGGCAGCATCTACAACCCGGCCTCCCAGCGCTGCCTGGAGCTGCCCGGCTGGACCACCGTCAACGGTGGCTCGCTGGACATCTGGGACTGCATCGGCGGCCACGCCAACCAGCTGTGGACGGTGCGCACCTACTAGTCCGTTACTAGTCCGTCCTGACTGAACAGCGGCCCTGTCGACCCTCACCGGTCGGCAGGGCCGCTGCTTTTCGCGAGCCGCGTCTCGCACTACGGCAGCGTCGGCGTGAACCGGGCGCCCGGTGCCGCCGGTGCTGCGCGAGCGGGTCTGGTCGCTCATGGCGGCATCGTGCCGGACCCGGATGAGAATGCGATGAGCTTATGCACCCCCGCTGACCTGCGCTGACCTGCGCTGACCTGCGCCGAGCTGGGCGGATGCGGGCCGGCCGGGCGTTTTGGGGCGACGGTTTCAGAGCGAACTGAGAGCTTGCAGTGGCAGGGTGACGGACCTGACCAGCGAAAGGAGCCGGCCGTGAGCACGATCACCCGTCGCCGGGCCGACAGCCGTCGCCGGGCCGAGCCGTCGCCACCCCGCCAACAGGCCTGCCGACCGGCCCGCCGACAGGCCGGGGAGCTGGCCCGCGCCGCACTGCCCGCCCTGCTGCCGGTGCTGATCGCGGCGGGCGCCGCCGGGGTGCTGGCGCTGTGGTGGCGGGACACCTACGCGGTGACCGGCGCCGACCAGTGGCTGACCGGCGCGGCCCGGATCACCGGTCTGCTGGCCGGGTACGCGGCGCCGGTGCTGCTGCTGTTGATGGCGCGGATCCCGGTGTTGGAGCGCGAGGTCGGCGCCGACCGGCTGGCCCGCTGGCACGCGCTCGGCGGGCGGTACCTGGTGGGCCTGGTCACCGCGCACGTGCTCACCGTGGTCTGGGGGTACGCGCTGACGGCACACCGGGGCCTGCTCTCCGAGACCGACCAGCTGGTCTTCCACTACCCGGAGATGATCAAGGCCACGCTGGCCACCCTGCTGCTGCTCGGCACCGGCGCGGTCTCGGCCCGGGCCGCCCGCCGCCGGCTCGGCTACGAGGCCTGGTACTACCTGCACCTGGCCACCTATCTGGCGATCGCGCTCGGCTTCGCGCACCAGCTGGTGAACGGCGCCGACCTCGCCGAGGGGGTCGGGCTGCTGGGCTGGTGGGCGCTGTACCTGGGCTCGTTCGCGCTGCTCGGCTGGTACCGGCTGGCGGTGCCGTTGCTGCGCGACCGGCGGCACCGGCTGCGGATCGCCGAGGTGCGCCCGGAAGCGGAGGGCGTGGTCTCGGTCTTCCTGACCGGCCGCCGACTGGACGAACTGCGCTGCCGGCCGGGGCAGTTCTTCCGGCTGCAGTTCCTGGCCCCCGGCCTGCGCTGGGCGGCCAACCCGTACTCGCTCTCGGCACCGCCGCACCCGCGCTTCCTGCGGTTCACGGTGAAGGACCTCGGCGGGCACAGTGCGGCGGCGGCCGGGCTGCGGCCCGGGGTGCGGGTGCGGGCCGAGGGCCCGTACGGGGCGTTCACCGCGCAGCGGCGGGTGGCCCCGGGGCGCCGGGTGCTGCTGATCGCGGTCGGGGTGGGGATCACCCCGATCCGTCCCCTGTTCGAGACGCTGCCGGCCGGGCCGGGCGAGCTGACCCTGCTGTACCGGGCACGGCGGGCCGAGGACCTGCTGTTCCGCGGCGAGCTGGAGCAGGTCGCGCAACGGCGGCGGGCCGGGCTGCGGTTCCTGCTGGGCAGCCGCGCCGAGGCGGGGCACACCCTGACGGCGGCGGGGCTGGCCCGGCTGGTGCCGGGCCTGCGGGAGCACGAGGTGTTCCTCTGCGGCCCCGAGGAGCTGGCCGCCGCCACGGTGCGGGAGTTGCGGGCCGCGGGAGTGCCGCGGCACCGGATCCACCACGAGTCTTTCGCGTTCTGAGCCTGTCGAAGGTGTCTGAAGGAGTGTCATGCGACGAACCATCATCAGCACGGCGGCCCTCGCGGCCCTGGTGGTGCTGCTGCTCGGCCTGAAGCCGCACGGCGGGTCCACCTCGGGCGGCGGGCAGGCCTTGATCTCCTCCGACACGGGGGCACCGACCCCGCGTACGAGTACGAGCGGTGGAACGTCGACCCCGTCGACCTCCGACGCCTCGTCCGGCACCCGTACCGTCACCGGCAGCGCGATCGACACCCGGTACGGCCCGGTCCAGGTCCGGATCACGCTGACCGGCGGAAGGCTGACCAAGGTCGACGTGCTGCAGTACCCCACCGACAGCCGGCGCGACCAGGAGATCAACAGCTACGCGCTGCCGCAGCTCAACCAGGAGGCGATCGCCGCCCAGAACGCGAGGATCGACGCGGTCTCCGGCGCGACCTACACCAGCGAGGGCTACACCCGCTCGCTGCAGAGCGCCCTCGACCAGGCCGGGAGCAGCTGATGCTGCGCCACGCCGAACCGGTGATGGGCACGGTCGTCTCCTTCGCGGTGCGCGACGCACCGGCCGCCGCGCTGCGGCCGGCCATCGCCGAACTGCACCGACTGGACGCGCTCTTCTCCACCTACCGGCCCGACAGCCAGCTCAGCCGGCTGGCTCGCGGCGAGCTGACCGTGGAGCGGTGCGACCCGCTGGTGGGCGAGGCGCTGGCGCACTGCGCGTCGGTCGCGACCGAGACCGACGGCTGGTTCACCGCCCGCCCGGCCGGGCGGCTCGACCCCTCCGGCTGGGTCAAGGGCTGGGCCGTGGAACGGGCCTCGGAGCTGCTGCTCGCCGCCGGGTACCCGCACCACACGGTGACCGGCGGCGGGGACGTACAGGCGCGCGGCCAGGCTGCCCCCGGGCAGCCGTGGCGGGTGGGGGTGGCCGACCCGGCGCGGGCGGACGCCCTGGTGGCGGTGCTGGCCGGCGGCGGCGACTTCGCGGTGGCCACCTCGGGGAACGCGGAGCGCGGCGCGCACATCGTGGACCCGAGGAGCGGGCAGCCGGTGCACGGGGCACTGTCGGTGACGGTGGTCGGGGAAGGGCTGGCCCGCACCGACGCGTACGCCACTGCGGCCTACGCGATGGGGGCGCAGCGGGCGCTGGACTGGCTGGCCGGGACGGCGGGGTACGAGGCGCTGGTGGTGCTGCCGGACGGGCGACGGCTGGGCACCCCCGGGCTGGCGCGCCACCTCGCCGCCCCGTAACGGCTGGGTGACACTGGTGGGGTGGACGGGAGCCGAGCGGTGGGTGACGGACCGTCGGCCCACCAGGAGCCCGGGCCGGCGGCCGGCGGCGGGCTCGGGACCAGGCTCAACTGGCTGCGCGCGGGGGTGCTCGGGGCCAACGACGGCATCGTCTCCACCGCCGGTCTGGTGGTCGGGGTCGCCGGCGTCACCACCTCCGCCACCACCCTGCTGGCCGCCGGCCTGGCCGGGCTGCTGGCCGGCGCGCTCTCGATGGCCTCCGGCGAGTACGTCTCGGTCAGCACCCAGCGCGACTCCGAGCGGGCCGCGCTGGCCCAGGAGCGGCGCGAGCTGGCCGAACAGCCGGCTGCCGAACTGGCCGAGCTGACCGGGCTCTTCGAGGACCGCGGCCTGACCCCCGAGGTGGCCCGTGAGGTGGCCGAGCAGCTGACGGCCCGGGACGCGCTGACCGCGCACGCCCGGGTGGAGCTGGGCATCGACCCCGAACAGATCGTCAACCCGTGGCACGCGGCCTGGGCCAGCTGCGTGTCCTTCACCGTCGGCGCGCTGCTGCCGCTGCTCGCGATCGTGCTGCCGCCGGCCTCGCTGCGGATCCCGGTCACCGTGGTCGCCGTGCTGTGCGCGCTGCTGCTCACCGGCTGGACCGGCGCCCGCCTCGGCGACTCCCCGGTCCGCCCCTCGATGCTGCGCAACGTCCTCGGCGGCGGCCTGGCGATGGCCGTCACCTACGCGGCGGGCTCCCTGCTGGGCGCGGCCGGGGTGTGAGAGTGCCCCCGCCGCCCGTTCGCACGGGCCGCGGGGGCACGTCACACACGTACTGGGGCTAGTTCTTCTTGCCCTTGCCCATCGAGGGGAGCATGACCAGGCCCGCGATCACCAGGAAGGAGACCACCGGGATCCCGACGAACAGGCCGAAGGTCTGCGCGAAGGTCAGGCCCTTGCCCGGGTCGTCGCCGTCGTCCCGCGCGTTGGCGAAGGCGGGCGACGTGATCAGCATCATCAGCGTGGCCGCCGCGGAGACCGCACCGGCGCGCAAAGCGTTCCTCTTGTCCACGTTTTCCACGGTACCGGCCCGTTACCGACCCTCGCTCGGCGGGGTCGGCCTTCCGGGTCGGGCCTGCCGCGGGGCCTGCGCCAGCCCCTCGCCCAGCAGCTCGCGCAGCTCCACCGCGCCGGGCTCGGCGGCCAGCCGCTCCAGGGTGACCGGGGTGCCCGAACCGTCCGCCACCGGCAGCCGCCAGTTGGGGTACTGGTCCCAGGTGCCGGGCAGGTTCTGCGGCCGCGGATCGCCCACCGTGTCCGGCAGCCAGACCCCGACCAGCTCGGCGGGGGTGGCCAGCAGGAACCGGTAGAGCGCCTGCTGGTCCAGCGCGGCGCCGGTCGGCAGCATCCCGAGCCGGGTCAGTTCGGACCGCCAGTCGGCCAGTTCGGCGGCGGCGGCCTCCTGCTCCTCGGCCAGCGGCCGGGCCAGCAGGCCGAGCTGGTGGCGCAGGTCGACGTGCTCGCCGGAGAGCCGGGCGGCGGTGCTGGGCAGGTCGTGGGTGGTGAGGGTGGCCAGGCAGCCGGGCCGCCAGCGGGCGGGGGCCAGCGGTGCGCCCTTGTCGCCCTCCTTGCCGGTCCAGTCCCGTTCGAACCAGAGCACCGAGGTGCCCAGCACCCCACGGGCCGTCAGCTCCTCGCGCACCCCCGGTTCGACCGTGCCGAGGTCCTCGCCGATCACGGCGGTGCCGGCCCGGTGCGCCTCCAGCGCGAGCACTCCGAGCATCGCCTCCGCGTCGTAGCGGACGTAGGTACCCTCGGTCGGCGGCCGACCGGCCGGGATCCACCAGAGCCGGAACAGGCCCATCACATGGTCGATCCGGATCGCCCCGGCGTGCCGGGCGGCCGCCCGCAGCAGCTCGGCGAAGGGGGCGTAACCGGCGGCGGCCAGCGCGTCGGGCCGCCAGGGCGGCAGCCCCCAGTCCTGGCCGTGCGCGTTGAACGCGTCCGGCGGGGCGCCGACCGAGATGCCGCCGGCCAGGTGGTCCTGCAGCGCCCAGGAGTCGGCGCCGTGCGGGTGGCAGCCGATCGCCAGGTCGTGGATCAGGCCGACCGCCATGCCCGCCCGTTCGGCGGCCCGCTGGGCGCTGCCGAGCTGCTCGTCCAGCAGCCAGGCGAGCCAGCGGTGGAACTCGACGGCTGCGGCGAGTTCGGCCCGGGCGGCGGCGACCTGGGGGGTGTCGGGGCGGCGCAGTCCCTTGGGCCACTGCCGCCAGTCGCTGCCGTGCTCCTCGGCCAGCGCGTTCCAGGTCGCGTACTGCTCCAGCCAGTCGCCCTCGCGCCGGACGAAGGCCTGGTAGGCGGCCTGCCGCCCGGGGCCGCGCGGGACGGTGTGCAGCACTTGCAGGGCCTCGCGCTTGACCGCCCAGACGGCGTCGCGGTCGATCAGTCCGTCGTGTTCCAGCACTTCGGCGCGCAGCCGCCCGGCCCGCTGGGCGAGCTCGTCGAGTCGGGCCCGGTCGGCGGGGCCGGCGTAGGCGTACTCGGGCAGTGCCTCGATCCGCAGGTGCACCGGGTCGGCGAACCGGCGGCTGGACGGGCGGTAGGGGGACGGGTCGGAGGGGGCCCCGGGCAGCGCCGCGTGCAGCGGGTTGATCTGCAGGAAGTCGGCGCCCAGCGCGCCGGCCGACCACTGGGCCAGCTCGGCCAGGTCGCCGAGGTCGCCCATCCCCCAGGAGCGCTGCGAGAGCACCGAGTAGAGCTGGGCGAGGAAGCCCCAGCCGCGTCCGGGCAGCGGGGCCAGGCGGTCCGGCGCCACGATCAGGGTGGTGGACTCGGCGCGGTCGGCGAGCCGCAGGTGCAGGGTGTGGCGGCCGAGCGGCAGGTCGGCGGGCAACCAGTGCGAGCGTCCGGCGGGCAGCTGCCAGTCGCTGCCGTCCTCCAGCGCGATGCTCAGCCGCGCGGCGGCCGGCACGTCGAGCGCGGTCCGCCGGCCGGTGCGGGCCACCAGGCAGGGCGGCAGCAGTCGGGCGGCGGCGGTGGCCCGGTGCTCGGCCAGCGCCCGCTCGACGGCCTGCGGGCCGCTCGCGTCCACGCCGAGGGCGGCGAGCACGGCGATCAGGGTGGCGGCGCCGACCTGGACCTGCTCGCCGTCGCCGGCGTCGTAGCTGCTGTCCACGCCGTGTGCGTGGGCGAGGGCGACCAGTGCCGGGCCGGGGGCGTCCTCGGACGCCGCTGCGCCCGAGGCCCCCGGACCTGAGGACTCGTCACGGTTCTCGTCGGAACGGTCGAGGTAAGCGGCCAACGCGGTCTCCTGGCGGCAGGTGAACAGTCGGGTTCCACTCCTACCCGGCCGAGCCCGCCACCATCCCTTGCGGCGCGCCGGAACGGGAGCGAACGGACGCCCTGTCAGTTGACCGGACAAAGTCGGATCAAACGGTCATCAGCGCAGCTCACGTTGACAGTGACGCGCCCAACTGGTGGGCTGTGGCCGCGAGGCCGGTGCGGTCGGCGGGGGGCCGGTGGAACAGCCTCGCGTGCCCGTCGACAACCCCCGTACGGCCGACTGCCCCCGGCCGCCAGGAGGCCCCGTGCAGGTCCGTGTGTCCGCCGTCGCCGGGAGGCGGTTGCGGCAGCAGCTCGAATCCAGTGCGGCCCTGCGGGAGATGCTGCACCACCCCGCCGTCGAAGCCACCCGCCGGGCCACCGCCCGCACCGCGCGCCGGGTCGCCCCGCGCACCGCGGACCGGCTGATCGCCGACCTCAAGGGCACCGAGCCGCTGCTCGCCGAGATCCGCGCCGAACGGAGCCCGGTCGGGCGGACGGTCACCGGCACCGGCACCGCGCACACCCTCACCCACCGTCGGGCCGCGCTGCGGGTCGCCGCCACCCTCTCGGCCGCCGCCGTGATCGGCGGTCTGCTCAGTACCGCACCGGCCACCGCCGCCGGTGCACCGGCCGCGCCGATCGCACCGATCGCCCAGCCCGCGAGCAGCACCCCCGGCTCCTCGCGCACCCCGCTGGGCAGCCTGACCAGTCCTCAGGTCTTCCCCCGCCCGCAGCAGTTGCAGCAGCAGGGCAAGCCGGTCAGCGTCCCCGCCGAGGTGGTGCTGGTGGCCGGCGCCGAGGTCGACCAGGGCGCGCTGGCGGCGGTCCGCCGACTGCTCGCCGACGCGGGCGCCACCAGCGTGGTCACCCCCGAGCAGCCGGTCGCCGGACCCGGCGCGCTGCTGGTCTACCTCGGCGGTCCGAGCGAGCAGTCGGACCCCGGCACCGACCGGGTGCTGCACGACCTGGGCGCGACCGGACCGGCCGGACTGCCGGCCGGCGGCTACGTCCTGGCCGCCGGCCAACTGCCCACCACCGGCGGCTCCTACGGCGCGGTGGTGCTCTCCGGCGTGGACCGGGCCGGCACCTTCTACGCCGCGCAGAGCCTGCGCCAGCTGCTCAGCACCGTCCCCGCCGGCCAGGGCCAGGGCCCGGCCCCGCTCGGCTTCCCCGGCCTCACAATCCGCGACTGGTCGAGCGGCGCGCAGCTGCGCGGCACCGCCGAGTCCTTCTACGGCACGCCCTGGAGCACCACCCAGCGCCTGGACCTGATCGACTTCCTGGGCCGGACCAAGCAGAACTTCTTCCTCTACGCCCCCGGCGACGACCCCTACCGCCAGGACCGCTGGCGCGAGCCGTACCCCACCGAGCAGAGCGAGGGCCTGCGGATCCTGGCCGAGCGGGCCCGGGCCAACCACGTCACCCTCGGCTACGCGATCGCCCCCAGCCAGACCTTCTGCTACAGCTCCCGCGCGGACCAGGACGCGCTGATCGCCAAACTGGACCGGCTGCGCGAACTCGGCTTCGCCGCCTTCCAGTTGCGCTTCGACAACGTCAGCTACGACGAGTGGCACTGCGGTGGCGACAGGCGCGCCTACGGCACCGGGCCGGCCGCCGCCGCCAAGGCCCAGGCCCAGCTGGCCGTCGCCGTGCAGACCCGGCTGATCGACCGGCACGCGGAGCTGACCGCGCTCTCGGTGGTCCCCACCGAGTTCCACCAGCAGGGCGCCACGCCCTACCGGAAGGCGCTGGCCGGCGCACTGCCCCCGGCCGTCCAACTCGCCTGGAGCGGGGTCGGGGTGCTCCCGGGCAAGATCACGGCCGGTCAGACCGCCGACACCGCCACGCTCTTCGACCACCCGCTGGTCACCATGGACAACTACCCGGTCAACGACTCCACCCCCGACCGGCTCTACCTCGGCCCGTACACCGGCCGCGACCCCGAGGTCGCGCGCCGCTCGGCGATGCTGCTGACCTCCGGCATGCGCCAGGCGGCCGCCTCCCGGATCCCGCTGGCCACCGCGGCCGACTTCGCCTGGAACCCGACCGGCTACCAGTCCGACGCCTCCTGGCAGTACGCGCTGCGCACCCTGGCCGCCGACGCCACCCCCGGCACCGCCACCGATGCGGGGCCCGCGCTGGCCGCGCTCACCGCACTGGCCGGCAACAGCAGCTCCTCGCCGCTGTCCGCGGCCGAGTCCGGCTACCTGACCCCGCTGCTGGACGCCTTCTGGAGCGCGCTGCAGCCCAGCGGCGGCGGCAACCCCGACCTGGGCAGGCTGCAGCAGGCCGCCGACCCGCTGCGAGCCGCCTTCGCCACCATGGCCGGCGCCCCGGACGCGCTGCGCGGCAACGACTCGCAGGCCGCCCTGCCCGGCAACGCGCTGGCGGCCGAGACCGCCCCCTGGCTGGCCCGGCTCAGCGCCTACGGCCGGGCCGGCAAGGCGGCCCTGGACATGCTGCTGGCCCAGCACAGCGGCGACGGTTCGGCCGCCTGGCAGTCCCGGGTGGAGCTGCGCCGAGCGCGCGACCAGCTCTCCGCCGGACCGGTGACGGTCGGCGCCGGTGTGCTGGACCCCTTCCTCGACCGCGCGCTCAAGGCCGCCGACACCTGGTCCGGGGTGAGCGCGGGATCGCTGGCCCCGACCACCACCATGGGCACCGCGCTCGACCACCGCCCGGCCCTGATGACCGACGCCGCCCCCGACACCTTCTACTGGAGCTCCGCCCCGCCGCAGCCCGGCGACGCCGTCGGCCTGGACCTCGGCGACGGCCGCCCGGTGGCCTCGGTCACCGTACGGATGGGCGGCACCGACGGATCGGCCGCCGCGGGCACCGACGAGGCCGCCGCAGCCGACGACTACCTGCGCGACGGGGTGCTCGAGTACACCACCGGCGACGGCGGCTGGCAGCAACTGCTGACGGTCCACCAGCAGAAGACGGTGACCGCGAAGCTGCCGGACGGCACGGTGGTCCGGGCGGTCCGGTTGCGCGCCACCAAGGCCCAGCAGACCGCCGTGGCGGTACGCGAGTTCAGCGTCACCGCGCCGGGCACCGCGCAGACCAGCGTGACCGGCGGACCGGCCGCCGCACCCGGCTCCTCCGCCGCCGCGGTACTGGACGGCAACCCCGACAGCGCCTATCGGGCGGCCGCCCCGCCGACCGCCGACGACGCGCCGCTCGTCGTCGACCTCGGCGGCGCCCGCCCGCTGGACCGGCTCACCGTGCTGACCGACCCCACCGTGCGGGCCACGGCCGGCGTCGAGGTCCGCCGGGCGGACGGCAGCTGGACCGGCGTCGGCACCCTGCACCCCGGCTACAACGAGCTGCCGACCGGCGGCCAGCCGGCTGACGCGGTGCGCCTGACTTGGCAGCCGGGCGGCGACGCGCCGGTGGTCAACCAGATCGTCCCCTGGTACGCGGATCTCCCGGTGGCCCGGCTGACGCTCACCAACCCCGTGCTCGACGTGATCGCCGGCGCGCCCACGCCCGTCACCACCCAGGCCGAGGTGGCCGCGGTGCGCTCCGACGGCGCCAACGGCACCGTCCGGGTCACCACCGGCACGCCGGGCCTGACCGTCTCCCCCGCCGCCGCCCCGGTCAGCGTGCCGCGCGGCGGCCGGGCCGGCACCACGGTGCAGGTCAGCGCGGCGGCCGGGACGCCGTCGGGGACGTACCAGGTGCCGGTGGACTTCGTCGACGGCCCGGTGACGCTGCACCAGGTACTGAAGGTGCATGTCGTCCCGCCCACCGGCGGCCCCGACCTCGCGCCCGCCTCGGTCGCCACCTCCTCCGGCAACGAGAGCGCGAAGTACCCCGCCACCGCGGTGAACGACGGCGACCCGGCCACCCGTTGGCTCTCCCCCGCCACCGACAACGCCTGGGTCCAGCTCCAGCTGCCGCAGGCCACCCACCTGGGACAGGCCGTCCTGCACTGGCAGGACGCGTACGCCACCTCGTACCAGCTGCAGTCCTCGACGGACGGCGTCAACTGGACGACGGTCGCCACGGTGGCGGCCGGCCACGGCGGCACCGAGACGGTGCGGTTCGACGCGCCCGGGGCGGTGTACCTGCGGATGCAGGGGGTCGCGCGGGCCACCAAGTACGGGTACTCGCTGTACGGGATCGAGCTGTACGCGGTCACCGAGCCGGTGGCGCCGGTGGTGCCGCCGGTCACCCCGCCGGTGACCGTGCCGGTGCCGACGCCGTCCCCCACGGTCAGCCCCAGCGCCGTCCCGACGCCCTCCCCCTCGCCCACGCCGCCGCCCGCGAGCCCCTCCGCCAGCCCGAAGCAGCCCTGACACTCCCTCCCGTCCTCCCCCGTGCGGGCGACCTGATCGCCCGTGCGGGGGAGGCCACGGGTTCACCGGCTTCGGCGATCTCCACCGGGCTCGTTCTCGGCAGGATCTTCCGTGTCACCCCAACGACTCGGAAGGCCCGATCCCGATGACCGCCAGCGCTGTTGTCTCCACCCCCGCCGGCTCGCTGAGAATCCGTCAGCTGGCGGCCCCCGCCCTGCTCGGCGGGTACGGGCTGATCCGCCTGGTCCCCGGCTCCAAGCAGCCCGGCCTGGGCTGGACCACCGGCCACCTCGCGCTGCTCGCCGCACTCCTGCTCTTCGGCGAGATCTTCCACCAGCTCTACCGGCTCACCCGCGAACGCGGACGCGTCGCGGCGCTACTCGGCTACGGCACCGCCCTGGTCGGCCTCTGCTGCTCCCTCGGCCAGGTGGTCATCGACCTCTACGCCAGCCTCGCCACCAGTACCAGGGCCGAGCAGAACCACCTGTTCGAGCAGATCCAGAGCCACCCCGGCGTCCTCCCCGCCTTCTACCAGGTCGGCCCGCTGTTCTTCTACGTCGGCCTGCTCGCCCTGCTCACCACCCTGGCCGTCCGCCGCCGCCTCCCCTGGTGGACCCCCGTCACCGTCCTCGCCGCCACCGTCCTGATGGCCGCCTCCCTCGACCTGATGACCGTGGGAGCCGCCCTCTACGCCCTCGCCCTGCTCCCCCTGTCCCGCCCCGCCCGTTGACCCACGCCTCAGAGCTCCAGCAGGGCGGTGAGCGAGTGGATCTCCTCGATTCCCTCGGCCGCCGCGCGCTCGGAGTTCCGGCCGGGACCGCGGCGGTTCAGCCAGCGGGTCTGCAGGCCGGCGTCGCGGGCACCGAGGGCGTCCTGCAGGAAGTGGTCGCCGACGTGCAGGACAGCCGCCGGGTCGACGTCCCGAAGTCCCAGAGGGTGTCGTCGGCGTCGAAGGAGATCCCGGCTATCGGCGGCATGCGGCCGACCCTAGCGAACGCGGCGGGCCGGCGGCGCTCCCTTTCCGAGGGTGCGTCGCCGGCCCATGAGGCTACCGGGGTACTGCGGCCTTGGCTGGTCAGGCGGTGAGGGCCTCCGGCTGCTCACCGCGGTGGACGGGACGGGACCGGCCCAGCGGAACCGATGCTCCCGCGTGGTCGGTATGGTCGTGGTGTTCGAAGTCACGGAACTGGTCCGTGCCGCCGTACGGCTCCAGGTAGGGCCGCCAGCGCGGGTCCTTGATCCCGGTTCCGATGATGCGCCAGGCCAGCCCGCTGGGCGGGGCAGGAGGTCGCTTCATCCGCCACCCGAGCTCGGTCAGGTGGCGGTCGGCCTTCATGTGATTGCAGCGGCGGCAGGCCGCCACCACGTTGTCCCAGCGGTGCTGTCCACCACGACTGCGCGGGATGACGTGGTCGACGCTGGTAGCGGCGGCCCCGCAGTACACGCAACGCCCGTGGTCACGGGCGAACAGAGCGCGGCGGGTGAGCGGTACTGGCCCGCAGAACGGCACCCGGACGAACCGGGTGAGCCGGACCACGGAGGGCGCCGTAACGGCGCTGGTGGCGCTGTGCAGAGTGACACCCGAGTCTTCCAGGCTGACTGCCTTGTGATTGAGGACCAGGATGAGGGCGCGGCGCATCGATACGACGCCGAGTGGCTCGTAGGACGCGTTGAGGACCAGGACATGCGGCACGGATGCCTCCTTGGACGCCTGCGGCGCGTGGCTCGCGCCGGGACGAGCGGATGACCGCGCATCGCTGCGCGATCACCCCCAGTGTCGCCTTACGTGTTTGTACGGCGCCACCACTACCGGGTAACAGGCCGAAGCAGCTTCGTCCCGCACCGGGTCGTACTGATCTCTATGCCCAGACCTGCGGCTTGCCGCACTCGAACGATCGATAGGCTGAGCCCGAACGTGTCGCCCCCATAGGAGGACCCCCAGTGACCGACGTCACCACCAGTGCCCAGCATGCGGCCGGTTGGCTGGACGCCAACTGGCAGGCCTGGGTCGAGGGGGCAGTGCGCATCATTCTCATCGTGGTGCTCGCGCTGGTGCTGCGGGCGGTGGTGCGCAAGCTGATCGACCAGTTCATCCACCGGATGACCCGGGAGGCGGAGAACTCGGACACCGAGACCAGCAGCCGGCTGGGCGGGCTGCTGGTCAACACCGAGCGGCGGCAGCAGCGCTCGGCGGCGATAGGTTCGGTGCTGCGCAGCGTCGCCTCCTTCTCGATCATGGGCACGGCGGCCCTGATGGTGCTCTCGGGCGTCGGCGTGGACCTGGCTCCGCTGCTGGCCAGCGCCGGGGTGGCCGGGGTGGCGATCGGTTTCGGTGCCCGCAACCTGGTCACCGACTTCCTCTCCGGGGTCTTCATGATCATGGAGGACCAGTACGGCGTCGGCGACGAGATCGACATGGGCGTGGCCACCGGCACCGTGCTCGAGGTGGGCCTGCGGGTGACCAAGCTGCGCGGGGCGAACGGCGAGATCTGGTACATCCGCAATGGAGAGGTCAAGCGGATCGCCAACATGAGCCAGGGCTGGTCGACCGCCACCGTGGACGTGCAGGTCGGGTACCGGGAGGACCTGGACCGGGTCAAGGACCTGATCCTGGCGACGGCGGCCGAGCTCGTCAAGGACAGCCCGTGGGACGAGCTGCTCTGGGAGCCGGTGCAGGTACTGGGCGTGGAATCGGTGGCGGCGGACACCGTGGTGCTGCGGATCGAGGCCAGGACCATGCCGGGCCAGGCGGCGCTGCTCACCCGGGAACTGCGGCTGCGGCTGAAGAACGCCTTCGACGCGGCCGGGATCAAGCTGAAGGAGGAGGCCTCGGCGGCCACCCCCAAGCCCACCACCCCGGAGGCGCTGGCACCGTCCGCGCTGGCCGACCCGGCCTCGGCCCGTTCGCTGGCCTCCCGCCCGATCCCGCCGCCCTCGCCGGAGGAGCAGGCGGCCTTCGGCAAGCTGCCCTGACGGGGGGGTGCCCGCTGCCGGAATCGGCGGCTGTCCGGTCCGCTAGTCTCCGTGCGTGAATCTGATACGAGCGGGGTCCGGTGCGCGAGGGCGTCGCGCCGACCGGACGCAGGGCACTGCCAAGGGACCGTCCCGGCTGGGCTGGCTGGACGCCCTGCGGGGGATCGCGGCGCTGGCCGTCGCGCTGCAGCACTTCGACATCACCACCCTGGTCTCCTGGGGCGGCGACGTGCGGCAGAACTTCGACCTCGGCGTGTACGGCGTCATGCTCTTCTTCATCGTCAGCGGCTACATCATCCCGGCCTCGCTGGAGCGCCGGGGTGATGTGCGGGCGTTCTGGGTGGGCCGGGTGTTCCGGATCCATCCGGCGATGATCGTCACCATCGCGGTCTGCGTGCTGGCGCTGCCGGCGAGCAAGCAGGCGGTGGACCTGTTCCAGCACCCGCACGCGCCGATGGCCCTCGCGGCGAACTCGATGATGCTGCAGGACCTGCTCGGGGTGACCAGCGCGCTGCGGGTGATGTGGACACTCACCTACGAGATGATCTTCTACTACCTGGTCAGCGCACTCTTCGTGCTCGGCTGGCACCGGCGCAGCGCCGGGATCGCCACCGGCCTGGCCGGGGTGGCACTGCTGCTCGGCACCTCGATCACCACCATGACCATCTCGGTGAACTCCGGCAGCACCCGGCACCTGGTGCTCGCCGTGCTGGTGGTGGTAGCGACGGCGATGGTCGCGATCCTGACCGGCAGCCGGACGCTGATCCGGACCGGCTCGCTGATGCTGGCGGGGGTCGCGCTGGTGCTGGTGCTGCTCAACGGCCGGGCTCCGGCGTTCGAGACCTTCATGATCTTCGCCACCATGTTCGCCGGCACCGTGGTCTACCGCGGCGAGCAGGGCCAGATCGACCGGGTCCTCGCCTGGCTGGTCTGCGTCTTCGTGGCGGTGGCCGGCTTCCTGGTCGGCTGGCTGTACAACCGGGGCAGCTTCGCCAACCAGACCTGGACCGCCGGCTGGGTGGCCTGGAGTTCCTCGTACGCGCTGGCCTGGGCCTCGTTCGGCCTCTTCATGCTGCTGCGCAAGCGCCGCTTCCCGCGGGTGCTCACCTGGCTGGGCGCGATCAGCTTCTCGGTCTACCTGGTGCACGTGCCGATCCTGATGGCGATGGGCGGCCCGGTGGCCCGGCCCACCTTCACCGCGCCGCTCTCGCAGAAGGTGCTGTGGACGGTCGGCTTCTTCGTCTTCGTGCTGCTGGCCGCCGAGCTGCTCTACCGGCTGGTGGAGATCCCGATGCAGAAGGTCGGCAAGCGGGTGATCAAGGCACTGGACCGGGCCACCGGCGGCGCCGTGAGCCCGGCCGGGATTCCGGCGCAGAGCGCGGCCGGGTCCGAGCCCGAGCCGGTGCCGGTCGGCGCCCCGCAGGGCTAGGGCCTCTCTCAGAGCCGGCCGATCCGAAGCCCCGCACCCTGAAGTCAGGGTGCGGGGCTTCGTCGTATCCCCGACCCGTCGTATCCCCGACCCGTCGTGTCCCCGACCGGTCATCTCCGCGATCCCTCGTACCCGTATCCGCGTCGGATCCATTGACAGCCCAGCGATTGTTAGTAAAGTTTCCAATCGCCAGCCCGCAGTGAACGAGGGTGGCAGTCCCGGCGGCCGACGGAGGAGGATCAGCACGTGAACGACACCACCCGCCCCGCGGCCGCCCCCCGTCCCGGCACCCCCAGTCGCCTGCGTGCCATCAACGACCGCGCCGCCCTCGACCTGCTGCTCGAGCACGGCCCGCTCTCCCGGACCAGGATCGGCGCGCTGACCGGCCTCTCCAAGCCGACCGCCTCCCAGCTGCTGGCCCGCCTGGAGGCCGCCGGGCTGGTGGTCCCGGTCGGCACCACGGCCGGCGGCCCGGGCCCCAACGCCCAGCTGTACGAGGTGAACCCGGCCGCCGGCTACGTCGCCGGACTGGATGTGACGCCCAGTCAGATCCGGTTCGCGGTGGCCGACATCACCGGGCGCACGCTCGCCGAACACCTGCTGCCCACCCCTGGCCGGCAGGCCGCGGGCACCGTGAGCCGGGTCGCCGACGGGCTGGCCGAGACACTGCGCCTGGCGGGCCTGGCCCCCGGCAGCCTGAGCGAGATCACCATCGGCACCCCCGGCGCGCTGGACCCGCAGACCAACAAGCTGCGCTACGCCGCTCACCTGCCCGGCTGGCACACCTCGGGCCTGACCGCCGAGCTGACCGGGGCGCTGGGCGCGCCGGTCGCGATCGAGAACGACGTCAACCTGGCCGCCGTCGCCGAGCAGGCGCTCGGCTCCGCCCAGGGGTGCGAGGACTTCGTGCTGCTCTGGGCCGAGGAGGGCATCGGTGCGGCGATCGTGATCGGCGGCCGGCTGCACCGCGGCTTCACCGGCGGTGCCGGTGAGGTCGGCTACATGCCGGTGCCGGGCGCGCCGGTGGTTCGCAACGTCCGCCGGGAGAACTCCGGCGGGTTCCAGGAACTGGCCGGCGCCAACGCCGTGCTGGCCCTGGCCAAGCAGTACAAGCTGTCCGCGAGGACGGCCGAGGCGGCGATCGCCCGCGCGCTCGAGACCCCGGGCGCGGGCGAGGAGTTCCTGGCGGTGCTGGCCAACCGGCTGGCCACCGGGCTGGCCGCGGTCGTCGCCGTGATCGACCCCGAACTCGTCGTGCTCTCCGGCGGGATCCCCACCGCCGGCGGCGAGCGGCTGCGCGAGCTCGTCCAGGACGAGCTCACCGGTCTGGCCGTCCCGCGGCCCAAGCTGCTGAGCAGTACCGTGCAGGGCTCCCCGGTCCTGCACGGCGCCCTGCAGCGGGCCCTCGCCGCCGCACGGGAGAGGGCCTTCACCACCGCCTGAGCCGCAGCCGCCGACCTGCATCACCATGCTCCGTCACCACGCACTGCCTCCCCCAACCCCCGCCGGGCCGTCGGGCGATGCCGCCTGCCCCCGTACCCCCTGGAGGACCCGTGTCCAACCCCCGCAGCCCGCGCGGCCGCCGCCCGGTCGCCGCGCTCGCCCTGAGCGCCGCCGTCGCCCTGCTGGCCGGCGCCTGCACCGGCAGCAACTCCACCGGCAACAACGACGCCTCGGCCGCCGGCAAGGACGTCACCCTCACCTTCTGGCACGGGTGGAGCCAGGACAACGAGACCAAGGCGATCGACGACAACATCGCCGCCTTCGAGAAGGCGCACCCGAACATCCACGTCAAGGTGGTCGCCAACATCACCGACGACAAGATCGACCAGGCGCTGCGGGCCGGCGGCCCGGACGCGCCGGACGTGGTGTCCTCCTTCAGCACCGACAACGTCGGCAAGTTCTGCAGTTCCAAGGCCTGGATCGACCTCAACCCGATGCTCCAGCGGGACCACATCGACCCGGCCTCGACCTTCCCCGCCTCGATGCTCAAGTACAGCCAGTTCCAGGGCGACCAGTGCTCACTGCCGCTGCTCGGCGACGCCTTCGGCCTGTACTACAACAAGAAGGCCTTCGCCGCCGCCGGCATCACCCAACCGCCGAAGACGCTCAGCGAGTTCGACGCCGACGCGGTCAAGCTGACCGTTGCCAACGGGGACAGCTACCAGCAGCTCGGGTTCATGCCGGACTACCACGGCTACGAGTCGGCCCCCGCGCACTACCTCGGCCAGTGGGGTTCGAGCTACTTCGGCGCCGACGGCAAGTCGGACCTGGCCGCCGACCCGACCGTGGCCGACATGCTGAACTGGCAGAAGAACCTGGTGAACAAGCTGGGCGGCTTCGACAAGCTGGAGAAGTTCCGCACCTCCTTCGGTGACGAGTTCAGCGCCAAGAACCCGTTCGAGACCGGCCAGGTGGCGATGGCCATCGACGGCGAGTGGCGCACCGCCTCGCTGAAGGCCGACAACCCCGGCATCGACTGGGCCACCGCCCCCTTCCCGGTGCCGGACGCACTGGCTTCCACCTACGGGCGCGGCTACCAGACCGGCACCATCGTCGGCATCGCCCGCAGCAGCCAGAAGCAGGCCGCCGCCTGGGAGTTGGTGAAGTACCTGGCCACCGACACGGACGCGGTGGTGAGCTTCGCCAACGCCATCCACAACGTGCCGAGCACCAATGCCGCGCTCAACTCCCCCAAGCTGGAAGCCGATCCGAACTTCAAGGTGTTCCTGGACATCGCCCGGAACCCCAACACCTCCACCACTCCGCCGAGCATCAACGGCGGTGCCTACCAGGTGAGTCTGCAGAACTTCGCCTACGACGTGGAGGCCGGCAAGCAGAGCGACCTGAAGGCGGGCCTGGCGGCCACCGACAAGGAGATCGACGCCGCCGTGGACCAGGCCAAGTGAGCAGCACCATCGCCGTTGCGCCGGCCCTTCGCCGCAAGCGCCGCCGGCAGACCCTGCGCACGCTGGCCTTCCTCTCCCCCTGGCTGATCGGCTTCGGCGTCTTCTTCGCCTACCCGCTGGTCTCCACCGTGTACTTCTCCTTCATGAAGTACGACGGCTTCAGCGCCCCCGTCTTCACCGGCCTGAAGAACTGGAACTACGTCTTCAACCACTACCCGTTCTTCTGGCAGGGCCTGCGCAACACGCTCTGGCTGGTGCTGGTGATGGTCAGCCTGCGGGTGCTCTTCGGGCTCGGCATCGGGATGCTGATCACCAAGGTGAAGACCGGCGCCGGCTTCTTCCGCACCGCCTTCTACCTGCCCTACCTGGCCCCGCCGGTGGCGGCCACCACGGCCTTCGCCTTCCTGCTCAACCCGGGCACCGGGCCGGTCAACCACCTGCTCGGCTCACTCGGCCTGCCGCAGCCCGGCTGGTTCAACGACCCCGACTGGTCGAAGCCGGCGCTGAGCCTGCTGGCGCTGTGGGGCATCGGCGACCTGATGGTGATCTTCATGGCGGCGCTGCTGGACGTGCCGCGCGAGCAGTACGAGGCGGCCGAGCTGGACGGCGCCCGGGCCTGGCACAAGTTCCGCTACGTGACCTACCCGAACATCTCGCCGATCGTGATGTTCGCGGTGGTCACCGGGGTGATCCAGACCATGCAGTACTACACCCAGGCGATGGTGGCCGGGAAGGTCGCCAGCGGCGTGATCGGCGGCTCCGGGCAGCAGTTCGAGCCCGGCTACCCGCACGGCTCCACCTGGACCCTGCCGCAGATGGTCTACAGCCTGGGCTTCCAGCGCTTCGACACCGGCTCGGCCTGCGTGGTGGCCCTGGTTCTCTTCGGCCTCTCGATGGCCTTCACCAGTCTGCTGCTGCGCCGCCGGGCCGGCTTCGTGACGAGCGAGGACTGACCGAATGACCGCAATCACGCTGAGCGCCAAGCCCACCGCCACCGTGGGCCTGGCGGTGGCCCGCCGCCGCGCCGCACTGCACTGGGTGGCCGTGCACTCGATGGCCGTGGCCGCCGCGCTCTTCTTCCTGCTGCCCTTCGTCTTCGTCTTCCTCACCTCGGTGATGACGGACCGTCAGGCACTGACCTCGGACCTGTGGCCGCAGCACTGGCAGTGGTCCAACTACGCCAAGGTCTGGAACACCCCGGGCTTCCTGGTCTGGTGGCGCAACACCCTGCTGTACGCGGGCCTGGGCACCGCGCTGACCGTGGTCTCCAGCGTGCCGGTCGCCTACGCACTGGCCCGGTTCCGGTTCCGCGGCCGCAACCTGGCGCTGATGGCCGTGGTCTCGATGATGATGCTGCCGCCGCAGGTGACTGTGGTCCCGATGTACCTGTTCTGGGCCAAGCAGCTCCATCTGAGCGGCTCGCTCTGGCCGTTGATCATCCCGATGGCCTGCGGTGACGCCTTCACCATCTTCCTGCTGCGGCAGTTCCTGCTGACCATCCCCAAGGAGTACGTGGAGGCCGCCCGGGTGGACGGCTGCGGGGAGCTGCGCACCCTGCTGCGGGTGATCCTGCCGATGGCCAGGCCCGCCGTCGCGGCGGTCGCGCTCTTCCAGTTCTTCTACTGCTGGAACGACTACTTCGGGCCGCAGATCTACGCCAGCGAGAACGAGGGCGCCTGGACCCTCTCCTACGGACTGGAGTCCTTCAAGGGCGCCCACCACACCAACTGGAACCTCACCATGGCAGCAACCCTCCTGGTCATGGCACCCGTCATCGTTCTCTTCTTCTTCGCGCAAAAGGCCTTCATCGAAGGCGTCACACTGACAGGGGTCAAGGGCTGATGTCTCTCAAACTCGCCATCGTCGGCGGCGGATCCACCTACACTCCCGAACTGATCGACGGCTTCGCCCGGTTGCGCGACAGCCTGCCGATCGGGGAGCTGGTGCTGATCGACCCGGCCGCCGAACGGCTGGAGCTGATCGGCGGCCTGGCCCGGCGGATCTTCGCCAAGCAGGGCCACCCCGCCACCGTCTCCACCACCACCGACCTGGACGCGGGGGTGGCCGACGTGGACGCCGTCCTGCTGCAGCTGCGGGTCGGCGGGCAGGCGGCCCGCAACGAGGACGAGACCTGGCCGCTGGAGTGCGGCTGCGTCGGCCAGGAGACCACCGGCGCGGGCGGGTTGGCGAAGGCGCTGCGCACCGTGCCGGTGGTGCTGGAGATCGCCGAGCGGGTCCGCCGGGCCAACCCGGACGCCTGGATCGTGGACTTCACCAACCCGGTGGGCATCGTCACCCGGGCCCTGCAGACCGCCGGACACAAGGCGGTCGGGCTCTGCAACGTGGCCATCGGCTTCCAGCGCAAGTTCGCCCAGCACCTCGGTGTGGCACCGGAGTTGATCCGGCTCGACCATGTCGGGCTGAACCACCTGACCTGGGAGCGCGGGGTCACCCTGCTCGACGCGCCCGGGGGCATGACCGGGCGCGAGGTCCTGCCGGAACTGCTGGCCGGCTTCGGCAAGGAGATCGCCGAGGACCTGCACCTGCCGCTGCCGGTGATCCGGCACCTGGGCGTGGTGCCCTCCTACTACCTGCGCTACTTCTACCAGCACGACGTGGTGGTCGCCGAGTTGCGCGAACAGGGCTCGCGGGCCGCCCAGGTGGCGGCGATCGAGCAGGAGCTGCTGGCGCTGTACGCCGACCCCACCCTGGACACCAAGCCCGAACTGCTGGGCAAGCGCGGCGGTGCCTTCTACTCGGAGGCCGCGGTGCAGCTGATCGCGGCGCTGCTGGGAACGGCCGGCGAGTCCGACATCCAGGTGGTCAACACCCGCAACGGCGGTGTGCTGCCCTTCCTGCCGGACGACGCGGTGATCGAGGTCCCGGCCGTGGTGGACGCGAACGGGGTGCGGCCACTGCCGCAGCGCCCGGTCGAGCCGCTCTACGCGGGCCTGATCGCCAACGTCACCGCATACGAGCACCTCGCCCTGGAGGCCGCGCTCAAGGGCGGCCGGGGACGGGTCTTCGACGCGCTGCTCGCGCACCCGCTGGTCGGCCAGATCGAGCTGGCCGACCAGCTCACCGACCGACTGCTGGACCACAACCGCGGGCACCTGCCCTGGGCCTGACACCAGGTTGGACCCGCTGGTCCGGTCCGACCGATCCTGCCGGGCAGCCGCCCGGGCGACGCCCGCTCTTCGGGGCCGCCGTCGACAGGATCGGCCGAACCGGCCCCACCACCCCGGCCGGACGACCGGGGTCCGCACGAAGCCGGGGCCCCCGGCAAGGAGAGAAATGGACCTCCAGCCGCCGCACCTGGCCGGCGTGCTCGCCATCGACGCGGGCAACAGCAAGACCGACGTCGCCCTCGTCGCCGCCGACGGCACGCTGCTCGGCACTGCCCGAGGCGGCGGCTTCGCGCCGCACCTGCTCGGGCCCGAGGCGGCGGTCGCGGGCCTGGCCCCGCTGGTCGCGGCGGCGGCGGCGCAGGCCGGGCTGCCGACCGAGGGTCTGCTCGGCGAGGGGCTGCTGTCGGGGGGCGAGAGTGGGGTGGCCGAGGGCGGGGTGGCTGCGGCCGCAGCGGAAAGCCGCTCCCTCGGACGCCCGCTGGTCAGCCATGTGCACGCGTGCCTGGCCAACGCCGACCTGCCGGTGGAGGAGCAGGCGCTCGCCGACGCCCTGCTGGCCCGGCACTGGGGCGCCTCGGTCGCCGTCGCCAACGACACCTTCGGCCTGCTCCGGGCCGGCACCGACACCCCGTTGGGCGTGGCCGTGGTCTGCGGCGCTGGGATCAACTGCGCCGGCCTGCTCCCGGACGGGCGCACCGCCCGGTTCCCGGCGCTCGGCCAGCTGACCGGCGACTGGGGCGGTGGCGGCGGACTGGCCATCGAGGCCATGTGGCACGCCACCCGGGCCGAGGACGGCCGCGGCGAGCCGACCGCCCTCGCCCCCGCCATCGCCGGGCACTTCGGGTTGCCCAGCGCCGTCGCCGTCGCCGAGACGGTCCACCTCGGCGAGATCGGATCCGAGCGGCTGCACGAGATCGTGCCGCTGATCTTCGCCTGCGCCGAGGCCGGGGACCCGGCGGCGCTCACCCTGATCGACCGTCAGGCAGCCGAGATCGTCGCCCTCGCCCGGGTCGCGCTCGGCCGCCTGGACCGGCTGGACGCCGCCACCCCACTGGTCCTCGGCGGCGGCGTGCTGGCCACCGGCCACCCGTTGCTGCTCGACAACCTCTACGCCCGACTGCGCACCGCCGCCCCGCTCGCCGAACCGCGGATCGTCACCGCTCCCCCCGTGCTCGGCGCAGCCCTGCTCGGTCTGGACCGGCTCGGCACCGGAGCCGACCCGCAGCGCCGACTGCGCGCGGCGTACGGGAGTGTGGGGATGGCGGCCTGACGGATCGTCGGATCTGGGTCCACTGGCCGAAAACCCCTAGGCGGCGGCGACCACTGGGGCTGCTACCTCCTCCTCCCGGACCGCGAGGGTGCGGACCGACCGGCTGGTCAGCGCCGCGCAGGTGGCCAGCAGGATCAGGGCGCCGGCCGCGAGCAGGGTGGCGTGGGTGCCGAAGCGGCGGGCCAGCGGCCCGATCGTCATCTCGCCCAGCGGTAGCGCGAGGAAGGAGCCGAGGGCGTCGAAGGAGTACACCCGGGCCAGCCGGTCCGCCGGGATGTTCTGCTGCAGCGACAGGTCCCAGGCCACGCCGAAGAACTCGATCGCGAAACCGGCCGCGAACATCGCAGCGGCCAGCACCACCGCACCCGGCCGCTGGGCGAGGGCCAGCACCGGGACGGCGTAGACCAGCACCGCTCCGACGCCGACCAGCAGCGCCCGGCGGATCCGCAGCCGGGCCACGAAGAACCCGGCCAGCACCGCGCCCGCCATCTGCGAGGCGAGGACGATGCCCCAGGCGGTGCGGCCGATGGTGGCGTTGGCGATCCCCGGACCGATCACCGAGACCGCGCCGGACTCCGCCGCGTTGACCAGCATGAACTGCAGCACCACCACCCAGACCCAGGTCCGAGAGCGGAACTCCCGCCAACCCTCCCGCAGTTCGGCGAGCGGGTGGGAGGCCGCCGCGTTCTCCTCCGCCTTCTCCCCCGCCGTCTCCCCCGCCGTCTCCTCTGCCGTCTCCCCCGCCGTCTCCTCCGATATCGGACCGGCCGTCGGCAGCCGAACCGCGAAGTAGCTGCCGGCCGCCGCCAGCAGCACCATCGCGTCCACGCCCAGCGCCCAGCCGGGGCCGACCGCCGCCGCCAGCAGACCACCGAGCGAACTGCCCGCGATGATCCCCAGGTTGACGCCCATCCTGGCCAGCGCATTGGACGGGCGCAGCTCGTCGGCCGGCACCGTCTGCGGCAGCAGCGCGGCCGCCGCAGGCAGTGAGAGCGCCGCGAGCACGCCGTTGACCAGGCTGAGCCCGAGCAGCAGCGGCAGCGAGGCGAAGTGCAGCAGCACGCTCACCGCCAACACGCCCTGCACCAGCGCGGATCCGAACGCCGTCCCCTGCAGGATCACGGCTCGCCGCACCCGGTCGGCCAGCACCCCGCCGAACAGCAGCGCGGCCACGTTGGCCAGCGAACGCGCGCCGACCACCAGACCGAGATCGGTCAGCGAGCCGGTGAGGTCCAGTACCGCGAAGGAGAGCGCCACGGGGGCCATCGAGTTGGCGAGCACCGCGCAGGCGCGGCCGGTGGCCAGGTAGCGGAACGGGCGGTGGCGCAGCGGGGCCAGGGTCTGGTTCTTCACGCCTCGTCCTTCTGTGTCTGCGGCCGCTCCATCTCGAAGAGCACCACGGTCGCGGCCACCCGGACCGTGCCCGGCGTGTGCGGGCGCTGCGCCGCGTCGTGCAGCAGCATCCCCAACTCGCCTGCCTTGTCGATCGCCTGGTTCCACACCTGTGGGTCCACCCAGAGTTCGGCGTCGGACATCGCCCCGCGCGCGCCGACCAGCCGCTGCGCGGTGCGCCGCCGCAGCTCCTCCGCCAGCGCGGCGGCCAGCAGTTGGTGCTCTTCGGTGGTCCGGGCCGAGACCCGGTTGCCGCTCTCCGGGTCGTGCCGGTACCGCTTGGCCTTCCCCCCTCTCACCTCGACCTCCTCCACCAGGTCCAGCAGCCCGACGGCATGCAACCGCCGCAGGTGGTAGCTGACGTTGGCCTGGGTCTCGCCGAGCTCGCGGGCGGCTTCGGCGGCGCTCATCGCCTGGTTGGTGAGCAGCGAGAGCAGGCGCAGCCGCAACGGGTGGGCGAGCGCGCGCAGTTCTTCGGTGGGCATGGCAGCAGGATGCGGGCGGCGCACCGGGACCGTCAAACGATTATTTGGAGGTACGGGTCGGCCTGCTCGCGAGCAGGTTGGCCGCCGGCGATCAAGGAGGCGGAGATGCCGCAGAACCGGCGGGCCAGGGTCCACAGACAGGCCCTCCGGCGACTCCGGCCGGACCAGCAGCGCAGCGAGCACTGGCAGGCGCAGACACCCAGGTCGGTGCGAGCGCGAGTACGACGGGTCTGGCCGATCCGGGCGGTCGGGGTGGCCGCACTGGTGACGTCGGCGCTGGAGCTCGCCGGGATCGTGCTGCTGCTGGTCCTGCTGCCGGGAGCCGTCGCCGACACCCGGAGCTACACCACCGCTCCGACCTGCCCGCAGGGCACCGCCGCCGGGGCCTGCTCAACCAGGGTTGGCGGTCAGGCCTGAACCCTGCCCTGCTAGCCCTGCCCTTCGTGTCGCCGCCGGCGCCAGAGCCAGACGCCCAGCGCCCCCGCCACCAGCACCCCGACCACCACCGCGAGCACTGTGCCCACCAGGTGCTCGACCCGGGCGTAGGCGGCGCCGGCGGCGAAGCCGAGCAGGGTGAAGCCGACGCCCCAGATGATGCCGCCGGCGGCGTTGTAGACGGCGAACCGGCCGTAGGGCATGTGCGAGATGCCGGAGAGGGTCGGGACCAGGGCGCGGAACAGGGCGACGAACCGGCCGAAGAAGACCGCCGCCGGCCCCTTCTCGCGGATGAAGTCGCGCGCCTTGTCGAGCTTCGCCTGATGCTTGACCGCCGCCCGGGTCCCCAACAGGGCCGGCCCGAACCGCCGCCCGACCGAGTACCCGACGGTGTCCCCGAGGATGGCCGCCAGCACCACGACCACGATCAGCACCGGCAGACTCACCCCCCGGTGCGCGGCCGCGATCGTGCCACCGAGCACCGCCGCCGTCTCCCCCGGCAGCACGAATCCCACGAAGAGCGCGTCCTCGGCGAAGACCAGCCCGGCCACCACCGCGTACACCAGCGGCCCGGAGAGCCCCGCGATCCAGTTGGTGATCGAGCCCATGGCCACGCCCCTCTCGTCCGAACCACCGTAGACGATCTCAGCCCCCACCCATCCGCAACTCCCGCCCCACCGCCTCGTCCACCGGATACTGCGTCTCCTCCGCCACCATCCCGGCCGCCCCCGCGCACAACGGGGTTGCGGTCATCGGCCGACTGCGCCGTCTGTCTGCTCGCGCAGGATGTCCGCGTGGCCGACGTGGCGGGCGGTTTCTTCGAGCATGTGGACCAGGAGCCAGCGCATCGAGGGTGGGACGGTTTCGCGCAGGGAGCGGGCGCCGGGGGTGTCGAGGTCGGTGCAGGTGAGGATGACCTCGTTGGCGAGCAGCGTGGTCCGCTCGTCGGCCTCGATACCGGGCGGGCGCAGGTCGGGGCGGGGCGCGACGGGGAGCTGAGGAGTCATGGCGGGGAGCGTATCGACGCGGGGCCGTGCGTGGCCGGACTTTTCCGTGGCCCCGAAGGCTCCGACCCACAGCTTGTTAGGCGAGCCTATCCTGCCCTACTGTCTGCGGTCGTCACCCTCTTCCGACGTCCCACGGAGCCCACCCATGTCGAGCGGTCAGATCGCCCTGCTCGGAGCCATCGCTGGTTTCACCATCTACCTCGGCCTGCCGATAGGACGCCTGCGCAACCCGGCGCCCAAGCTGCGTGCCGGGCTGAACGCCCTCGCCATCGGGATCCTGATCTTCCTGGTCTGGGACGTGCTGACGCACGCCTGGGAGCCGACCGACAAGGCGCTGGGCGACAAGCACTGGGGCACCGCCCTGGGGTACGGCCTGGTGCTGGCGGCCGGCCTGGCGGTCGGCCTGGTCGGGCTGGTCTACTACGACCGCTGGAACGCCCGCCGCCGGGCCGCCGCCAGCGAGACCGCGCAGCAGAGCGCGGCGAGCCTGGCGATGATGATCGCGGTCGGCATCGGCCTGCACAACTTCGCCGAGGGCCTGGCGATCGGCAACTCCGCGGCGCAGGGCGAGATCTCGCTCGCCGTCCTGCTGATCATCGGCTTCGGCCTGCACAACGCCACCGAGGGCTTCGGCATCGTGGCGCCGATGGCCGCCGAGGGCACCCGCCCGTCCTGGGGCAGCCTGGCGCTGCTCGGCCTGATCGGCGGCGGCCCGACCTTCCTGGGCACCCTGCTCGGCCAGCACCTGGTCAACGACTACCTGAGCATCGCCTTCCTGGCACTGGCGGCCGGTTCGATCCTCTACGTGGTGATCGAGCTGCTCGCGGTGGCCCGCCGGGCCGCGCTCAAGGAGCTGACCACCTGGATGATCCTCGCGGGCGTGCTGGCGGGCTTCCTCACCGACGCGGTGGTGACCGCCGGCGGCGCGTGAGCCCAGCCGCCGGCGGCGCGTGAGCCCAGCAGCGAAGTACCCGCTGAGCCACCAACCGCTGAGCTACCACCCACTGAGCTACTTGAGGTTCTCCCGCACCCAGTCCGCCAGCACCTTCGCGCAGTCGTCCACCGTCTCCCGCCAGGCCTTGGCCGCGCCCTCACCCGCCTCGTCGCTGACGTGCTTGACCAGGCGGATCGGCACGCCGGCCCGCTGGGCGGCGGTGGCCAGCGCGTAGCCCTCCATGTCGACCAGGTGCGCCTGTTCGGCGAGGCGGTCGCGAGCGGCGGGGTCGGAGACGAAGAGGTCACCGGTGGCCAGGGTCAGGCCTTCGGTGGCCAGGGTCAGCGGGCCGCCGTAGGTCTGACCGGTGAGCTTGGCCAGCACCCGGCCGTCCAGGTCGTGCTGCAGCACGGTGCCGATCTGGTGGGTGCGGCCGGACAGGCCGGGTCGCAGGGCGCCGGCCGTGCCGAGGTTGACCACCTCGGCCGGCTTCGGCCCGCCCGCCAGCACGGTGGCCAGCGCGACGGCGGCGTTCACCTTGCCCATGCCGGTGAGCAGCACCGGAAGGTCGGCGTCCAGGTGGGCGGCCTCCTCGGCCACGGCGAGGACGAGCAGGGGGCGGTCGGGCGTCACGGTTCCGGTGAGCTGCATGCCCGCCATGCTAGTCAGCGTCGCGCCGCCGAGTTCAGCTGATCGGGGTACTCAGATCAGGGTGCTCAGATCGGGGTACTCAGATCGGGGTGCTCAGGAGCCGGCGCCGTAGCGGTGCTTCAGGTTGGGGTCGTCCAGCCACCACGGGCGCGTCCCCTGCTCGCTCTCCGGCTCACCCGCGGCGACCGCCGCCTGCCGCGCCTCCTGCCGTGCCTCCTCCTGCGCGTCCAGCGCCGCGTCCACCGCCGCCGTCTCCTCCCGCCCCTGGACGATCATGCGGCGGATCAGCGCGCACAGGAACGGCAGCCCGACCAGGTCGCCGAGCACCCAGAGGCTGTTGCCGCCCCAGGTCTGGTCCTGCGCCAGGCTGGGGCCCCAGGGCCGGTCCAGCCCCACGTAGTAGTGCTCGGCGACGATGTGTCCGCCGTAGATCAGCACGATCCCGAGCCCGGCGTCGAAGATCACCTCGGCGAAGGTGATGAACAGCCCGATCAGGTGCGGGTACTCGTGACCCACCGGGTCGATCTGCAGCCGCGGCCAGAAGTAGGCCAGGCCGAGCAGCACCAGCGACAGGTGCAGGCCGATGTTCCAGGCCCCGCTGCTCAGCGTCTTCTCGTACCACGGGGTGAAGTAGAGCAGCCACGGCGGGGCCATCAGCAGCGCGGTGGAGACGGCGGGGAACATCAGCAGCTTGGACGGGCCGCTGCGCAGCGCCTTCAGGATCCGCTCCCGGCGGGCCGGCGGCGAGGCCTCGACCAGCAGCGAGACCGGTGCGCCGAGGGCCAGCAGCAGCGGGACCACCATCAGCAGCAGGACCACCTGCACGGCCCGGTCGGTGAACAGGATCCGCTCGTAGACGCCCAGGCCCGAGCAGGTCACCCAGATCCAGAGCAGCAGTCCGCCGAGGAAGGCCGCGGTCCGGGTCGGCTGCCAGCGGGTGCCGGCCCGCGCCACCGTGCGTACGCCGAGCAGGTAGCCGCCGCCGAGCAGCACCGAGAGCGCGAGGACCACCGGTTCGACGGTCCAGGAGGTCGCCAGGTCGGCCCACTGCCAGGGCGGCGGACCGTGGTAGCCGGCGGCTGTCACAGCTGAGATGTGCATCGAGCCATCATCCCCGACGAAATGTCGATCACCGCAGGGCGCCCCGGGGGCAGCGGTGGACGCAGGAACCGCATAGGGTACGGCTCGCGTCTTGGAGGCGCCGGGCTCGCCGTCCCCCAGTTGGGCCGGTTCCGGATGCTCAAGATCAGCACAACTCGCGTGTGGCCGTCGGACCTGGTGGCCATACTGCTGGCAATGGGCCGGTACCCGACCGTCGGGCGGCCCTCCGGGGAGGGTGGGGCGGGTGGCGACACCAGCGCAGACGGGGCTTCTGCCCCCGACACACGCGCCGACGCAGGCGCCGAGACAGGCACCGGCCCAGGGTTCGGCGCAAGGTTCCGGACCAGCACCGGGATCGCGACCGCGCCCGAGCGCCCCCGTGGGGCGCCTGCGCTCCGCCACCAGGACCGCCCCCGGGCGGCTGCGGCTGGCCGCCGTCGGACTGGTCGTGCTGGTGCTCGGCCTCGGCGCGCTGACCGGCTGGCAGGCGACGGCCCGGACCGATGCGGCCGACCAGGTGGTGACGCACAGCCAGCCGCTGAGTCAGAACGCGGCCGAGATCTACCGCTCGCTCGCCGACGCCGACACCACCGCGGCGGCGGGCTTCCTGCTGGCCGGCAACGAGCCGCGCGAGGTCCGCCAGCGCTACCAGGACGACCTGGCCAACGCGGCCCAGTTGCTCAGCCAGGCCGCCGCCCGCTCCACCGGATCGCCCCTGGCGCAGACCCTGGTCAGCCGGCTGAACCAGCAACTCCCGGTCTACTCGGGTCTGGTGGAGACCGCCAGGGCCGACGACCGGCAGGGCCTGCCGCTCGGCGCCGCCTATCTGCGGCACGCCTCCGAGATGATGCAGACCCAGCTGCTGCCCGCCGCCCAGCAGTTGTCGGACGCCGAAGTCGCCCGGATGGACCAGGACTACGGCGACGCCGAGGCCACCCCGTGGGCGGCCTACGTCTTCGGCGTGCTGACCCTGGTGGCGCTGGTCTGGCTCCAGCTGGTGCTGTTCCGGCGCACCAACCGGGTGTTCAACTTCGGCCTGCTGGGCGCCACCGCCGCCGTGCTGGCCACCCTGGTCTGGTTGACCGCCGGGGTGCTGGCCGCGAACTCCTCGCTCGACGACAGCCTGGCGCACGGTGCGACCCCGTTGAAGGCGCTCAACCTGGCCCGGGTGGACTCGCTGCAGGCCCGTACCGCCGAGAACCTCAACCTGGTGGCCCGCGGCTCCACCACCGCGTACGCCGACCAGTGGACGGCCTCGGTCAAGGCGGACACCACCGCACTGGCCGACGCCCAGAAGCTGGCTCCCGGCGACGCGGCGGCCCGGATCAAGGCGGCCCGCGACCAGTTCACGCTCTGGACCAAGAAGCACGACGCGGCCGGCGCCAAGAACGACAACGGCGACTACCAGGGCGCCCTGGACGCCACGGTGGGCACCGGCGGGGACAGCACCCAGCCGGTCTACCAGAGCCTGGACCAGGACCTCGCCGACGCGGTGAAGGTCGAACAGGCCGACTTCCTGAGCGCGGCCAAGGACGGACGCGACGCGACCGGCGCAGTCACCGTGGGCGTCGGCGTGCTGGCCCTGCTGGGCGCGGCCGCGGGCCTGACCGGGCTCGGCCGACGACTGGCGGAGTACCGATGACGGGGGGACGTATGCGCGTCAGAATTGCCCTACTTGCTGCGGTCCTGGCCACCCCGCTGGCGCTGACCAGCGCGCAGGCGAGTCCGGGGCACGCCCCGGCGACCACCGTGCGGGCAGCGCAGGCGGCCCTGACCGCCGGTCAGGACTGCGACCCGACCAAGAGCGTGCGCCCCAGCAGCGACGAGAGCGGCGCCGCGGTGCGGGCGATCAAGGCGCGCGGGGTGCTGATCGCCGGCGTCGACCAGAACAACTACCGCTGGGGCTTCCGCGACCCGTCCACCGGCGATCTGCAGGGCTTCGACATCGACCTGGTCCACGCAGTCGCCAAGGCGATCCTGGGCGATCCGAACAAGGTCCAGTTCAAGACCGTCCCGACCGCGAAGCGTATAGAAGCCATCAAGACCGGTCAGGTGGATCTGATCGCGCGTACCATGACGATCACTTGCGACCGGCTCAACGACGTCTCCTTCTCGACGGTGTACTTCCAGGCCGGACAGCAGGTGGTGGTGCCGAAGGCGGCCAAGGCGAAGACCATCGACCAGGCGCTGAAGGGGAAGACGGTGTGCGTGTCGGAGTCCTCGACCGCGCAGGAGCAGCTGACCAAGGACCGGCACGGCGCGGCGGTCGTCAAGCCGGCGCCCAACGACCTGGACTGCCTGGTGCTGATGCAGCTCAACCAGGTCGACGCGACCTTGACCGACAACGCGATCGCCGTCGGCCAGGCCGCCCAGGACCCGACCGTCGAGGTGGTCGGGCCCTCGCTGACCAACGAGCCGTACGGCATCGCGATGTCCAAGGGCTCGCCCGACCTGGTCGCCCGGGTCAACCAGGTGTTGGAGGACTACCGGCGCGGCGGCTGGCAGGACAGCTACCGCAAGTGGCTGGAGCCGTACCTGGGCAAGTCCGAGGGCCCGCCGCCGGCTGCCTATCTCCCTTAGGGAGCCGACTGCCGTAAGTACGTAGCCATCATCAGGAGGGGAAGGGCGTGGCGTTGACCGGATCCGCTGGCCCGGTGCTGAGCCGGGAGGAGGTGGACCGCGAGCTGAGCCGGCTGAGCGCCGAGCGCGAAGCCGTCGAGTCCGCGCTGCTCGCGCTCCAGGACCACCCCGGTCGCCGCCTGTTGGAGGGCGCGGCACTGTCGGGCCGGACCGAGGAGCGCTGGCAGGTCGCGGCCCAGGGCATGGCGCTGCTCTGGACGTTCTTCGACCGCTACTCCGAGGCACTGGCCTCGGCCCGCGCGGTGCGCTCGCGCCGGGTGCGGCCGAGTTCGCCGGAGCTGGCCGAGCTGAGCGAGCTGCTGCGCGGCCGGGCGGTCACCGTCTCGGGCGGGCAGCTGCCCGACGCGGCCCGCCAACTGGCCGGCCCGGCCCGGCTGGTGGAGCAGATCAGCCTGGCCGAGCTGATGGACCGGATGAACGTCTGGTACGCCACCGTGCTCGAGGTGGTCAACGCGGCCGACGCGGTCTGGTCGGCGCTGCCCGCCCGGATAGACCTGCTGCTGGCCGAGCTGCGCCGGGTGGCCACGCTGGCCGGCTCGGTCGGCGTGCGGACGGGCGCGCACCCGCTGGGCGACGACCTGGCCCGGCTGGAGCAGGAGTTGACCTCCCTTCGGGCCGAGGTGGTGGCCGACCCGCTGGCCCTGTGGCGGCCGGCCCGGGTGCCGGCCCAGCGCGGCCAGCAGTCCCCGGCCGGCGTGGCGGCCGCCCAGGCCGCGGCCTCCGGCGCGGTGGACACCGAGCGGTTCGACCGGGCCGGCCGGGAGTTGGACGGCATCCGGGTCGAACTGGAGCAGCTGCTGCGGCTGCGCGACGAGGCCGACGAGCGGCTGCACCAGGTCGCCGACCTGCTGCGGCGCGCGGACGCCACGCTCGGCGAGGCCCGGCAGGCCCGCGGCGAGGTGCTCGCCAAGATCGCCGCCACCGAGGTGCCGGCCGTGCCGGGGCCGCTGGCGGCGCTGCGCGACGCCGTGCACCAGGCCGGCGAGCTGCGGCAGAACGGACTCTGGCACCGGCTCGCGCCGCTGCTGGACGCGCTGGAGGAGCAGGCCGCCCAGGAACTGCAGCGGGCCCGGGCCTCGCTCACCGAGGTGACCGCCCCGCTCGCCGTCCGGGCCGAGCTGCGTGGCCGGTTGGACGCCTACAAGGCGATGGCGGCACGGCTCGGGGTGGTCGAGGACCCCGAGGTGATCGAGCGTTACGAGAAGGCCCGCTGGCTGCTGTGGAGTGCCCCGTGCGATCTGCGGGCGGCTGCGGCGGCGGTGGCCAGGTTTCAGCAGGCGCTGCGTCCGGCGGCGGCGCCGCAGGACGCGCGGCGGTACGACGGACAGGGGGAATGAGAGCCATGGGCGAAGCGTGTGGCCGGCCGGGATGCTCCGGCACGATTGACGCGGACGGCTTCTGCGACGAGTGCGGCCTCGCGCCGCTCGCCGGAGCGAGCAGGACGGCGGTCGGGGCGGCGGCTGGTACAGCGGCCGGGACGGCGCTGAGCTGCGTGCGGCCCGGCTGCTCGGGCACCATCGACCCGGACGGCTTCTGCGACGAGTGCGGTCTGGCCCCCGAGGCCTCGGCGGGGGTTCCCGCCGCCCGCAAGGCACCTGACTCCGCCTCGGTCCGTTCCGTCCAGTCGACCCGCACCGGCTCCGCCCGTTCGATGTCCGGCCGTTCCCGGTCGCACCGCTCCACCCGGACCGGCACCCGCGGCTCGGTCTCGGTGCGCAGCTCCAAGGGCACGGCGGGCAGCAGCAGCCGCAGCCGGCTCGGCGCCGGCCTGGTGACGGTGCCCTCGGTCCCGAAGGCCGATCCGGCCGCCGCCGTGCTGGTCAACCCCGAGGTCCCGGAGCGCAAGCGGTTCTGCAGCAAGTGCGAGTCGCCGGTGGGCCGGGAGAAGAACGGCCGCCCCGGACGGCCGGAGGGCTTCTGCACCCAGTGCGGCAACGCCTACTCCTTCACCCCCAAGCTGCAGCGCGGCGACCTGGTCGGCGGCCAGTACGAGGTGATGGGCTGCCTGGCGCACGGCGGCCTGGGCTGGATCTACCTGGCGGTGGACCGCCGGGTCAGCGACCGCTGGGTGGTGCTCAAGGGCCTGCTGGACACCGGCGACGAGGACGCGCTGGCGGTGGCGATCGCCGAGCGGCGGTTCCTCGCCGAGGTGGACCACCCGAACATCGTGCGCATCATCAACTTCGTCGAGCACCCGGACCTGAGGACCGGCTCGGCCGACGGCTACATCGTGATGGAGTACGTCGGCGGCAAGTCCCTCAAGGACATCGCCAACGAGCGGCGCACCCCGGACGGCCGGCGCGAGCCGCTGCCGGTCGACCAGGCCATCGCGTACGCGCTGGAGGCACTGCCGGCCCTGGGCTACCTGCACAGCCGGGGCCTGGTCTACTGCGACTTCAAGATCGACAACGTGATCCAGAGCGAGGACACGCTCAAGATCATCGACATGGGCGCGGTGCGCCGCTTCGACGACGACGGACCGATCTACGGCACCGTCGGCTACCAGGCGCCGGAGATCGCGACCGACGGTCCGTCACCCGCCTCCGACCTGTACACCGTGGCCCGCACCCTGGCCGTGCTCACCTTCGACTTCCAGGGCTACAGCTCCACCTACCGGGACGAGCTGCCCGGCCCCGAGCAGGTGCCGGTCTTCGCCCAGTACGAGTCCTTCTACCGGGTGCTGGTGCGCGCCACCGACCCCGACCCGAGCCGCCGGTTCGGCTCCGCCGAGGAGATGGCCGACCAGCTCACCGGCGTGCTGCGGGAGATCCTGGCGCTGACCGACGATCAGCCCCGCCCGGCGCTCTCCACCCTGTTCGGCCCCGAACTGCGCGTGGTCGACACCGAGTTGGTGGTGCACGGCCAGCCGACCGCGCCCGGCGTGCCCCGGCTGGTGCCACTGGACGCGGCCGCCGCCGCGCTCGCCCTGCCGGTGCCCCGGGTCGACCCGAACGACCCAAACGCCGGGTTCCTGGCCGCCCTGATGGCCACCCGACCCGGCGACGCGCTGGCCGCCCTGCAGACCGCGCCGGTCAACTCGGCCGAGCGCCGCCTGCGCGAACTGCGCGCGCTGCTCGAACTGGGCCGGCACACCGACGCCGCCCAGGCGCTCACCGCCCTGGCCGCCGACCACCCCGACGACTGGCGGGTGGTCTGGTACCAGGGCCTGTCCCGGCTGGCCCACGCGGGCGCCACCGGCGAGCGAGCACAGGCGCAGGCGCTGGCCGAGTCCGCCGTCGAGGCCTTCGACGCCATCTACGACGCCTTCCCCGGCGAGGCCGCGCCCAAGCTGGCGCTGGCCGTCTGCGCCGAGCTGCTCGGCCGCGGCGAGGACGCCGCCGAGTTCTACCGCCTGGTCTGGACGACCGACCACACCTACGTCAGCGCCGCCTTCGGCCTGGCCCGGGTCAGCCTGGCCGCCGGCGACCGGGCCGCCGCCGTGCGGGCGCTGGAGTCGGTCCCCGAGACCTCGACCCACTACACCGCCGCGCGGATCGCCGCGATCCGGGCCCGGCTGCGCTCACGCTCCCCGCAGGAGCCGCTGGCCGCCGACCTGACCGCTGGTTCCGGCCAGTTGACCGCCCTCGGGCTGGAGGACCGGCGGCGCGAGCAGCTCTCGGTGGAGGTGCTGGAGGCCGCCCTCGGCTGGACCCTGGCCGGCTCGCCGGGGCACCGGGTCGGCGCCTCCGCTGTCGTCGACGTACTCGGCCACCCGGCCGCCGAACGGGACCTGCGGTTCGCCCTGGAGAAGTCCTACCGGGTGCTGGCCCGCCTCGCGGAGCGGCCCGAGGAGCGGATCGAGCTGGTGGAGCGGGCCAACCGGACCCGCCCGCGGACCTGGGTGTGACGATGACTGCCTGCCCCAACTGCGCCGAACCGCTGGACCCGGACGACGTGTTCTGCGGCGCCTGCGGCGTGAGCCTGACGGCGCCGGCCGAGCCGCCGCCCGAGCCGGTGCTCGAGCCGGTGCTCGAGCCGGTGCTCGAGTCCGCTGGTGACTTCGACTTGGCCCCCGCCGAGGCTGCCGAGGCCACCGTCTGCGTGCACTGCGGCGCCGCCCAGGTGGCCGCCGACGGCTACTGCGAGGCCTGCGGCGGCGCCCAGCCGCGCCCGCGCGACCACGTGGAACTGTCGGTGGAGGGGGTGGCCGGGGTCAGCGACCGCGGCGTGCGCCACCACCGCAACGAGGACTCCTTCACCATCGCCGCCACCTCGCTGCCCGGCGGCGAACCGGCCGTGGTCGCGGTGGTCTGCGACGGCGTCTCCTCCGCCTCCCGGCCCGACGAGGCGTCACAGACCGCCGCCGACACGGCCGGCGACGCCCTGCTCACCGCGTTGGAGCACGGCACCGACCCGGAGCCGGCGATGCGTCAGGCGATCCTGACCGCCGCCGCCGCGGTCGCCGCCCTGGCCCACGACGGCAGCACCCCCGAACCCGGCCACAACTCCCCCGCCTGCACCTTCGTCAGCGCGGTGGCCGCGGCCGGCGTGGTCACCGTCGGCTGGGTCGGCGACAGCCGGGCGTACTGGATCCCCGACGACCGACGGGACGCCGAGCCCTACCGGCTGACCGAGGACGACTCCTGGGCGGCCGGCATGGTCGCGGCCGGCCTGATGGCCGAGGCCGAGGCCTACGCCGACTCCCGGGCGCACGCCATCACCGGCTGGCTGGGCGCGGACGCCGAGGAGGTCGTCCCGCACACCGCCGCCTTCACCCCGCACGTGCCCGGGGTGCTGGTGGTCTGCACCGACGGACTGTGGAACTACGCCGAGGCGGCCACCGACCTGGCCGACCTGGTCCGGGTCGACGCCCGTCAGGACCCGCTGCGCGCCGCCCGCGCTCTGGTGACCTTCGCCATCGCGGCCGGCGGCCACGACAACATCACGGTGGCGGTGCTGCCCGTGCAGCCGGACCCGGCGGGCGGGTACAGCGAGACACTGATCGACCTGCCGGTGATCGCTGCGCCGTCTGCTCCTACTGTTCAGGCCGCTCCCCCGGTTTCCGCCCCGGCCACTCCCCCGGTCATCCCTCCGATGCCCAGCTTCCCCCCGCAGAGCTGACGCCTCCCACTCCCCACCATCCATCAGGCTCAACACTCACCAGGGAGTCAACGGCCATGGCCAGTCTGACCAAGTCCAACCTGCCCCGGTTCACCACCGACATCTTCCAGAACGAGTACCTCGCCGAGGGCGCCCGCGAGGTCAACGCCATCGTCACCGTCACCGCCACCGGCGGCGGCACCACCGGCGGCCGTCCGCTCGGCGCGTCGGGGGTTGCCGACGCCGGTGCGGCCGGCGGCCAGGACTCGGCCGTGGTGCTGATGGTCGACTGCTCGGGTTCGATGGACTACCCGCCGACCAAGATGCGCAACGCCCGCGACGCCACCGCCGTGGCCATCGACACCATCCGCGACGGCGTCGCCTTCGCCGTGGTCGGCGGCACCCACGAGGCCCGCGAGGTCTATCCCGGTGACGGCGCCCTGGCGATCGCCTCGCCCGCCACCCGGGAGGCCGCCAAGCAGTCGCTGCGCAAGCTCACCGCCGGCGGCGGCACCGCCATCGGCACCTGGCTGACGCTGGCCGACAAGCTCTTCCTGAGCCGCCATGAGATCGCCATCCGGCACGGCATCCTGCTCACCGACGGCCGCAACGAGCACGAGAAGCCCGAGGATCTGCAGAAGACCCTGGACCGGGTCAGCGGCCACTTCACCGTCGACTGCCGCGGCGTCGGGACCGACTGGGAGGTCGCCGAGCTGCGCAAGATCGCCTCCGCGCTGCTCGGCACCGCCGACATCGTGGCCGAACCGTCCGGCCTGGCCGAGGACTTCCGCTCGATGATGACCAGCGCGATGGGCAAGCAGGTGGCCGACGTCGCGCTGCGGGTCTGGACCCCCGCCAACGCGCAGGTGAAGTTCGTCAAGCAGGTCGCCCCCGACCTGGAGGACCTGACCGAGCGCCGCGCCGAGGCCGGCCCGCGGGCCGGCGACTACCCCACGGGTTCCTGGGGCGACGAGAGCCGCGACTACCACGTCTGCGTCGAGGTCCCGACGGCCGCCGTGGGCAATGAGATGCTCGCCGCCCGGATCAGCCTGGTGCTGCCCACCGCCGACGGCTCCACCGAGGTGCTGGCGCAGGGCCTGATCAAGGCCGTCTGGACCGACGACCTGGCCTCCTCCACCCGGATCAGCCCGCAGGTCGCCCACTACACCGGGCAGGCCGAGCTGGCCGAGTCGATCCAGGAGGGCCTGGAGGCGCACCGGGCCGGCGACGTGGACCGGGCCACCGCGAAGCTGGGCGCGGCGGTGCGGCTGGCCCACCAGACCGGCAACGAGGGCACCTTCAAGCTGCTGCAGAAGGTGGTGGACGTGGTCGACCCGAAGGAGGGCACCGTCCGCTTCCGCAAGGACGTCAGCGCGGCCGACTCGATGACGCTGGAGACGCGGTCCACGAAGACGGTGCGGGTGGCGGGGAAGAAGAAGGCTGAGTAACGCCCGTGGCTGAGTGAGCGCTTGCTCGGTTGAGCGCGAATAACGTCGAGCGCGCCACCCCTCCCCGGGCGGCGCGCTCGACGGCTCTTGGGTGTTGCGTGGGTCTTGCGGGGTCTGGCGTGGTTACTGCTTGAGGGACTTCGCCAGCGGGCCCGCGATCGCCATCAGGTCCGGCAGTGAGCCGCTCCCCGCGTTGCTGCCGTCGACCAGCAGCATCTTGTCGCCGAAGCGCGCGATCAGCGTCTCGCTGCTCACGAAGTTGCCCTTCGGCACGCTCTTGAGGTCCGCGCTGTCGTCACCGCCGAGGCTGGCCACCGGGTCGGCGGTCACGTCGACCTCCACCTTGCCGCCGCCCATCGCGTCCGCCTGGTAGGTCTTGCAGCCGTCCGCAAGGGTCTTGATCTCGCCGAACAGCTTGCTGGCGTCGCCCGGGTGGTACGCGGCGATGACCACGCTGACGTCGGCGTTCTTCGGGCCCTGGAGCTTGATCGAGGCGTACGCCGCCCGGTAGTCGATCGACAGGCTGGCCGCGCCCGAGTTGGTCAGCTCCTTGCAGTTCTTCCCCGGCAGCAGCGGCGTACCCGGGGACATGATGGTGGTCTTGGTGTCGAACTCGTAACCGTCGCTGCCGCTCAGCGTCCAGCCCGAGGGCAGGGTCGACGCACTCGGCAGCAGCGCCTTGAGCGTGGTGCCGTTGGTCACCGCCCCGCCGGAGGCGCCGCCGGACGCGCCGGTGCTCGCGCCGGCGGTGGCGGTGGTGCTGGGTGCGCTGCTGGTCGGGGCGGCGCTGGTCGGCGCTGCGATCGGCGCGGTCGGCTGGGTCGGGGCAGCGGCCGGCGCGGCCGGCTTCGACGAGGACTGGCACCCCGACAGAAGCGCGATGGTCGCCAGTGCCGCGCCCGCGGCCGCCGTCATTCTCACGTTGGACATGTCCTGCAGCCTGCCGACAACCGCTAACGTACCGATCGCTTCCGGGTAACGTCGCCCGCCAACGTGGGCTATCAGTGGGGAGCTGGGGGGAAGCCGTATGGAGTTCGGGCTGCTCGGGCCACTGCTGGTCGACACCGGCCAAGGTCCCGTCGCGATCAGCGCGCCGAAGCAACGCATCGTGCTGGCCGCCCTGCTGCTGCAGGCGAACAAGGTGGTCAGCACGGATCGGCTGACCGAACTGCTCTGGCAGGGCCAGCCCCCGCCCACCGCCCGCGCCGCCCTGCAGAACCACGTGATGCGGCTGCGCACCGCCCTCGGCCCCGTGGCCGCTGAGCGGCTGCTCACCCGCGGCCCCGGCTACCTGATCGAGGTGCACCCCGGCGAACTGGACCTGGACCGTTTCCTGGCCCTGAGCGAGGACGGCGCCCAGGCCGCTGCCGAGGGTCGCTGGTCCGCCGCCCGCGCACTGCTGGACCAAGCGCTTGCTCAGTGGCGCGACCAGGTGCTGCTGGACGTCCCCGCCGAGGCACTGCTGCTCGAGGTCGGGGACCACCTCGCCGAGCGCCGAGCCCAGACGCTGGCCGACCGGATCGACGCCGACCTCGCCCTCGGCCGCCACGAGGCCGTGCTGACCGAGATCCGCGGGTTGATCGAGCGTCAGCCGCTGAACGAGCGCTTGCACAGTCAGCTGATGCTGGCCCTGTACCGGTCCGGACGGCAGGCGGACGCACTGGCCTGCTATCGCGAGCTGCGCGCGCTGCTGGTGGCGGAGCTGGGGATCGAGCCGGGGTGCGAGGTGACGGAGCTGCACCAGCGGATGCTGCGGTCGGACGCGTCGCTGCTGCTGCCGGCTCCGGCCGCTCTTACTGCTACGCCTGAGGCGCCATCGGCTCGAATCGCTTCGCCGCCGCGTCCGCTCTCTCGTCCCCGGCTGCTGCGGGCGGCTGCCGCCATACCGCTGGCCTTCCTCCTCCTCGGCGGCGCCACCGCTCCCCGCGCCCCCGCAGCCTCTGGCCGAATCACCTACGTCACCCGGACCGGCAGCGCCGAGGACGACAGCAGCACGTACACCACCACGGAGGTGCCGGTCCTCAACCCGGTCACGGCCGGCGACGCCCTGATCGTCACGCTGATGCTCACCTCCACCACCCCCGGCGAGGTCACCGTGACCGACACCGCCGGCGACCGGTTCACCGCGGTCGGCGACGTCACCGACCACTACAGCCACCGGACCATGGTCTTCGCCGCCTTCAACGCCAAGGCACTGGGCAACGCCGACCAGATCACCGCCAACTACCCGCGCTCCAGCAAGTACCACATGGCCGTCGACGAGTTCCGCGGCATCGGCGCAGCCGGCGGCCAGGGCGGCGCCTCCTCGCTCCGCGACGCCACGACCACGAGCTTCTCCACCAGTGCCGCGCCGGTGGACTGCGCCGCCGGGGACCTGCTGATCAGCGCGGTGGGCAGCAACAGCAAGACCCAGCCGCCGGTATTCGTCGCGGGCTGGCAGACCTTGCCGGTGCTGAAGCTCTCCTCCTACCGCCTGACCGACGGTTACCGCCTCGTCACCCAGACCGGCCACTGCGCGGCCGCCGGCACCACCACCCAGCAGTGGGAGGCCGTGCTGGTCGTCTTCCACTGAATGCTTCCGCTGAATGCTTCCGCGTGCCGTGTGCCGTCTCGCGCCGCGTGCTGCCGTTCACCACGTCCGCGTGAATCGGTATCGTGAGAGGCTGACGTTCACAGGTTCGCTGTGGGCCGGACCTGCTCAGATGTGGGGGATTTGATGCCGATCTGCCCTAGTGGCCACGAGTCGCAGTCGGACGACTACTGCGACTACTGCGGCCTCGCGATGCGCCCGACCGCTGGCGTCGGCGCCGCCGGGCCGTTCGGTGCTCCCGGGCCGTTCGGCGGGCCCGTGCCCCCGCCGCCGATGTCGCCTCCGCCCATGCCGCCGCAGGCCCCGCCGATGCCGGGCGGCTACCCGGGCATGACCGAAGGCCTGGTCACCTGCCCGATCTGCCGCTCGCCGAAGACCGGACGGTACTGCGAGGAGTGCGGCTACGACTACGACCTCGCCGCCGCCGCACCGCAGCAGCCGGCTCAGCCCATGGGATACGGGTACCCCCCGCCGGCTCCCGCTCAGCCGGCGCAGCCCGCCCAGGGCTACGGCTACCCGCAGCCCGACCCGTACCAGCCGGTGCAGCAGACCCCGCCGCCCCCCAGCGTCGAGCAGTACGGGACCTCGTTCCACCTCGCCCCGCCCTCCCAGCCGGTGCACCAGCAGCAGCCCGAGCCGATGCGCACCACCTGGGTGGCCGTGGTCAACGCCGACCGTGACTACTTCACCGACATGATGGCGCGCAGCGGCCCCGAGGCCTCCGGCCTGTTCTTCCCGCCCTACTGCCCCGAACGCCGCATCCCGATCACCGGCCGGGGCCAGCTCCGGATCGGCCGCCGCAGCCAACACCGCGGCACCGTCCCCGAGATCGACCTCTCCGTCCCCCCGGAGGACCCCGGCGCCTCCCACCAGCATGCCCTCCTCGCCGAACAGCCCGACGGCAGCTGGGTCCTGGTCGACCAGGACTCCACCAACGGCACCACCATGAACGGCGGCGCCGAGACCGTCCCGCCACACACCGCGATCCCCCTCAACGACGGCGACCGCATCCACATCGGCGCCTGGACGACGATCACGCTCCACCGGGCGTAGGTGCCGGGCTGCCCTGCGATGTTGTCGCGGGGCAGCCCCTGATCAGCTTCACGAGCAGCCCGACCTCCTCCTCCCCCAGCGCCCGCAACTGCACCAGCAGCGCCCCACCTTCCCCAACTCGCCATCCCTCCGTACCCTCCTGGATCCCCACCCCGGCGAGCGCCTCGTCCAACTCCGCCATCGCCTCCCGCGCCCGGCGCCGCACCTCCCTCACTCCCCCTTCTCCAGCCACTGCGGGTTCGCCTCCCACTCCTCGCCACCCCGCTCCGGCCGCAGATACACCGTGCGCCCCACCCGCGCCATGAACACCCCGACCTGCCGATTCAGCGCGTCATAGACCAACTCCCCCCGCCGCCGAGGCTCGTAGGTCACAGCCGGCGGACTGACACTCCCGGGCACAACCGTGGGGTACGCCGCCCCAAGTCGGTGAAACAACTCCGGCCGCCCACCACACCCAGCCGGGCACCGACACTCGGGCAACCCCCGATCAAACACATTCGGCGTTCCCTGACCCTCAGAGCGTGGTGGTGAACCGGGTGGTGTTCGGTGGGGTCGGGTTGTGAATGCCCCGGTCGGTCGCGCTTCCGACGCAGTACCGTGGGGCGGTGGATGAGATGCCAGTCCCGACGGCGGGTATGACGATCAGCGTTCGGATGCGCCAGGACGTAGTGATCGTCGATCCGGAGCGTTTTGTCGCTTCGGCCCGTGCGGCGTACCGCGAAGCCTCCCCTGAAATCACCGAGGAGAGAGCGGCCGAGGACATCCGCGATGTCTACGATGCTGTGTGGGCTCTGCTGGATCGCTTCGGTCGACTCGCAGCCGACGCACCAGCGTCCACCGGACTCCCCGGCCATCGGATTCTGGACCGCCCAGACGGACTCTCACCTGCGGGCGAGCGCAAGCACATCGTGCTGAACGATCCGCAGCCACTCCAGGACTACGGCTGCTTCATGCCCGAGGAGTACGACCCGTTCGCCATCCCGCCAGGGGTGTGATGGTGTCCACCGACAGACTGCTCCGAAAGATCATTTCTCTGAGGAAATCTCGAACGTTCGTGCTGGCCGCTCGGTGGGCGTAGAAGAACGGGCCTCTTGGTAGGAGTGCGGTTGTCGAGACCAACCCTCCGGCCCAGGAGGCCCGTTGCCGCACCAGTTCACCATCGCCGATGCCTTCGGTTCCACTTCGGCCACTCTGCCGTGCTGGCGAACTGCTGGGCCCTGTAGGGGCTGTAAGCCCGCGGTAAGTCGAACGTGAGGGCACGGGACCAGGATCGGCGCAGCCTCAGATCGGGGCGCCTGCCTGGAAGGACCCTCATGCTCTCTCGTCTGACTCGCCGTGCCTCGCTCGGAGTTGCTGTCGCCGCGCTGGGGGTGGGCGCGGTGCTGACCGGCTCGTCTCCCGCGTTCGCTGTCGAGGGGACCTGGTCGACCTCGGCGGGGCCGTGCGCGGCGACCCAGAAGATCGAACTGCACTACAACCCGGGGGACGGCCGGTACCACGACTTCCAGGCCATCGACCCGACTCAGAACGACGCCTCCGACCCCTACTACTGCGAGTTCCGGCTGGTGGACAACGGAAGCGTCATCTACAGCTCCAACTCTGGTGCGCAGTCGCCGTGGTACTACGACGGTCCGGGGCACAGCATGACGGCCTGCGTCGGCTACTACTACAACGGCCAGCAGCGGTCGTACCACTGCACCGGCGTCTACAACTGACAGACCAGACAGACCAGAGGTGGGCCGTCACCGGGTGAGGTGACGGCCCACTTCTCGGCAGTTCCGCGCTCAGCCGCAGTCGCAGCAGTTGCAGCACTCGCAGGCGTCGCCACAGTCACAGCAGTCGCAACTGCACTCGCAGCAGCCCTCCAGGCAGCACTCGCCGCAGCAGTCCCCGTCGCAGTTGCGCTGGCACCAGCCCTGCTTGGGTTCGCGGGTCCAGGGGTCGCCGTGGTCGCAGCAGAGGAGCTGGCAGGTGCAGGCCATCAGCGCCCACATCGCGCATCCGGCGAGGGTGGAGCGGCGGGGCGGCTGCGGAGCCGCCGGCGGCTTGTCGAGGATCACTGCGCTCGGGGCGATGGACGCGGCCGCGTGGGTGGGGAGGGTGCAGCCGGGGCCGTGGCCGAAGACGCGGTCGATGGCGGCTTCGGTCTCGTGGGCCAGCAGTCGGTGTATCAGTGCGCGGTCGGTGAAGTGCACTTCGGTGAGGGCCAGCCGGATGCCGTGTACCGCGTCGCGGCAGAGGCGTTCGGCCTCGGTGCGGTCGGTGTTGGTGGCGGTGAGCGGGTTCCAGGCGCCGGTGGTTGCGTCTGCGGCCTGGTCCTCGACGGCGTCGAGCAGGTGGGCGAGGCGGCCGAAGAGGCGGCCGGCTTCGGCCAGCGCCGTCGCGTTGGCGGGGCGGCCGGCGAGGACGGCGGTGTGGGCGAAGGCTGCGGCGGTGGCGGTCTCGGTGGGTTCGGTGACCAGCAGGATCGAGCCGCCGGGGCGGGCGGTGCGCTCCAACTCGCCCTGGCGGGCTGCGGCTTCGAGCAGGACGGCGGTGTCGAAGCCGACCACCGAGGCGCTGCCGGCGCTCTGTCGTTCCCAGCGGCCGGCCACTGCGCGAGCGCCGGCCGCAACCGGGCGTCGGGCGAACACGCCGTCGCCGTCCAGGACGTGGTCGCGAACCTTGACCGAGGCGAGCGCGAGGGAGACCGCCGCCGCCAACCGCGCACCCTCGCCGCGGGCGACCTCGGCGGTCCGCATCCCACGCAGGGGGCAGGGACCCGCGGTGCGACGGCCGGAACCGGAGCCGACCGGGCTCTGTGCCTCGACCAGTACCGAGATGACCAGGCCGTCGTAGTTGGTGGCAGACCGGGCCAGTTGGCCGTGATCGTCCCTGAGCGCCAGGCACAGCCCACAGAGATGAGCCATCCACGACGTTCTGAGCCGCTCGGACAGCCGGTGCCGGCACGGCCGGATGATGCCGAACATGTTCCCCCTCGTTCCCCCGTGTGCACACCCGGCCACCTGCGGCCGAGGCTGAACGTCCGCCATCCTAGGGGTGGCCTGCTACACCAGCTCTGCGGCGACCTCCTCGGGGACCTTCTCGGGGACCTCCACGATCACCAGCGTGCCCCGGCTACCCGCGCCCACCGAGTGCCTGGCGCCCGCCGGCACCAGGAACAGCTCCCCCGGTCCCACCGTCATCGATTCCCCGTCCACCACCAGCTCCAACCGGCCGTCGAGCACGAGCAGCGCCTCGGCGGCGCCGTGTGCCTCCTCCTCGACGGGCAGCTCGTCCATCCGAAGGACCTTCATGCAGGCCGTTCCCACCTGGCCCAGTACCTGGGACTTCCAGGCGGCGGGCAGCTCGGCCGCGACCGCGAACACGTTGACGACGCTCATGAGTTCGACGTTATCCCGGTGGGAAGGGAAGGTGGTCGACCGTTTGGTAAAGCCTCAGCTCCCAGGGTCGGCCATAAATTCGTCACACTGACGATAATCAGGGGCTAGCATCGCCGCATGAGCAACCGACTGCGCTCCATCGCCACCGAGAACGAGCTGATCGCCGAGCAGGGGACCTACCGGAACGCCACCGCCACGACGGTCGAGATCGCCGACCTCCTCGACGCCGCTCGCGCCGGGACCGTCAGCTATCCACCGGACCACACCATCACCCCAACCGGCGGACTGCGCGGCTCGGTTGAGGTGACCGCCGAGGACAGCATCCAGGCTGCCCTGAGGCTCACCGAGGACGGCGCCGAGCATGTCGCGGTGCTCAACTTCGCTTCCGCGCGCAACCCCGGCGGCGGGTACGTACGCGGAGCGGCCGCTCAGGAGGAGGACCTCTGCCGCAGCGCGTTGCTGTACCGCTGCCTGCTGGAAGCACCCGACTACTACGCCGCCCACCGCGCCTCCACCGACCTGCGTTACAGCCACCGGGTGATCTGGTCCCCGCACGTTCCGGTGATCCGTGACGGACGGCGCGAGCTGCTGGAACAGCCGTGGACCGCCTCCTTCCTGACCTCGGCAGCCCCCAACGCCAGTCAACTGGCCATGCGTTCGGAGACCGGACCGGCGGGACCGCCGGAGCCGGCCGAGCTGGCGGAGCTGCTGGCCGAGCGGGCGCAGCGGGTACTGGCGGTGGCCGCCCAGCACGGTGCGCGTGAACTGGTGCTCGGGGCTTGGGGATGCGGGGTGTTCCGCAACGACCCGGAGACGGTGGCAGCGGCTTTCGAGCGGGCGCTGGCGCTGCACGGCGCGGCGTTCACCCGGGTGGTCTTCGCCGTCTGGGACCGTTCCCCGCGGTCCGCGAACCGGGCGGCCTTCGAGCACAGGTTCGGTGGCGCCCGAAGCCGCTCTGCTACCGTCCAGCCGTGATCGACCCGGGGAACGCAGCAGCTCAGCGAGTTCTACGACTGAGCAGGCAGACCACCAGCTGGGGCGCGGGCTATCTCGTGCTGGCCACTGCCGTGCTGCTGGGCGAGGCGTTCCTCGGACTGCGGTACCTGGTCGTCAGCCTGGTGGTCGCGGGGGCCTTGCCGGTACTGATCGGCGGGTATCTGACCGTGCGCAACGGCATTGCCGCGGCCGAGCTGGCCAAGCACTCGGACATCCCCGCGCGCAGTGACGCCTGGTACGCGATGACTTTCGTCCTGACCCTGCTGACCGTGGGCGGGCTGGCCACGGTGGCCGCGCAGTTGCGGGACGACCTGGTGCTGCGCACTCCGGCGGTGGCGGTGATCGACCACTGCGACCAGGTCGGCAAGGGCCGGACCTGCGCGTACCACTGGACCATCGACGGCCGCACCTACAACGCCGACGACAACCGCGTCACCGACCTCGCCACCGGCACCGAGGTTTCCGTCCGCTACGCGCCCGGCGAGCCCTCGGTCGTCCGCCCGGCCGGGGAGTACGTCACTCCGGGCTCGATTCTGGGCGCGATCGTTCTGCTCGGCGGCACGGCCGGGCTGGTCCCGACCGTGCGCCGCGAACGTCAGACCCGGCGTGGGTACTTCGCACAGGTGGCCGGTCGGGCCTAGGGTCTGGACCCATGACAACAGCAATAGCCGCCGACGGGATCCGGAAGCGGTACGGGGATGTCCAGGCTGTCGACGGGGTGTCACTCACCGTCGAGACTGGCGAGTTCTACGGTCTGCTCGGGCCCAACGGCGCCGGCAAGACCACCACGTTGGAGATCCTGGAGGGGATCCGCGAGCCGGACGAGGGGCGGGTGGAGCTGCTCGGGCTGAAGCCCTGGCCGCGCAACACCGAACTGCTGCCGCGGATCGGCGTGCAGTTCCAGGCATCCGCCTTCTTCGACCGGCTGACGGCGCGCGAGACCATCCGCACCTTCGCCTCCTTCTACGGCATCGGTCCCAAGCGGGCCGACAGTTGGCTGGACCGGGTCGGGCTGACCGACTCCGCCTCGGTGCCCACCGACAAGATGTCCGGCGGCCAGGCGCAGCGGCTCTCGATCGCCTGCGCGCTGGTGCACGACCCGGAGTTGGTCTTCCTGGACGAGCCGACCACCGGCCTGGACCCCCAGGCCCGGCGCAACCTGTGGGACCTGCTGCGCGACATCAACGCCGAGGGCCGCACCGTGGTGCTGACCACGCACTACCTGGACGAGGCCGAGGTGCTCTGCGACCGGGTCTCCGTGATGGACCACGGCAAGGTGCTGCGCACCGGCGCACCCGCCACGCTGGTAAGGGAGTTGGACGACACCGTGCGGATCAGCGTGGAGTCGGGGCTGATCGGCGCCGAGGCCGCGCGCGAGCTGTTCGCGGCGGCGGGCGCCGAGGTGGCCGCGGTGGAGGACGACGGAGTGCTGCTCTCGGTCGCCACCCGGCTGCCCGCGCCGGTGCTCTCGGTGCTGGCCGAGCAGAACGCACTGCGCGGACTGGAGGTTCGCGGCGCCACGCTCGAGGACGTCTTCCTGCACCTGACCGGACGGGAGTACCGAGCATGAACGCCGCACCCATAAGGCAGGCCGACGCGCCCGACAAGCAGGCCGACGTACCGAGAGAGCGGGCCAGCGCCTTCGCCAGCCTCTCCCGGGTGATGTTCGTGGCCTTCCTGCGCGACCGCACGGCGCTCTTCTTCATGCTGGCCCTGCCGTTGATGTTCCTGCTGCTCTTCGGCTTCCTTTTCAAGGGCGCCACCTCGCCGCACGTCAAGGTGGCCCAGGTCGGGCCGGTGGCGGCGCTCGACTCCATCAAGGGCGACGAGCGCAAGGGCCTGGAGCAGGTGCTGACGATCAGTCAGATCGGTGATGAGGCCACCGCCTTGCAGAAGGTGCGCAAGGGCGACCTGGACGGGCTGGTCGAGCAGGGACCGAACGGGCAGATCGTGGTCCGTTACAGCGCCTCCGACCAGGTCCGCGCGGGCGGTCTGCAGGCCGTCCTCCAGTCCGTGGTGCAGACGGCCAACCAGCGGGCCACCGGGCAGCCGCCGGCCTGGACGGTGGCTGCCTCGCAGGTGGAGGACCAGACGATGAAGCCGATCCAGTACCTCACTCCCGGCCTGCTGGGTTGGGCGGTGGCCACCGGGGCGATCTTCAGCGCCTCGCTCAGCCTGGTCTCCTGGCGCAAGAAGCGGCTGCTGCGGCGGCTGCGGCTGGCGCCGGTCAGCATCGGGTCGATCGTCGGCTCGCGGGTGCTGGTGACCACCGTGGTTGCGCTGGTGCAGACCGCGATCTTCCTGCTGGTGGCGACCACGCCGGTGTTCGGGCTCAAACTGACCGGGAACTGGTGGCTGGTGATCCCGCTGGTGGTCTGCGCGACCCTGGCGTTCATGTCGATCGGGCTGGTCACCGGGGCGATCGCGAAGACCGAGGAGGCGGCGAACGGGATCAACCAGGTGATCATCCTGCCGATGTCCTTCCTCTCCGGCGCCTTCTTCCCGCTCGACGGCTCACCCGCGTGGCTGCGGCAGCTCTCCCACGTCTTCCCGCTGCGGTACCTGGTCACCTCCGCCCAGTCGGTGCTCAGCCGGGGCGGCGGAGTACTGGACGCGCTGCCCGCGATGACCGGTCTGCTGGCCTTCGCCCTGGTCCTCACCGGCATCGCCTGGCGCCTGTTCAGCTGGGAGGAAGCCTAGAGCGAGGCCTGAGGAAGCCCAGAGGAAGGCCAGCGCGAGGCCCGAGCAAGGCCCGAGCGAGGCCTGAGGAAGGCCCGAGCGAGGCCCGATCGAGGCATGGAACAACGCCTGGAACAACGCCTACACCGAGGCTCAGAACCCGGCCGTAGGATGGTCGGGTGACTGAGATCGGGCGTAGTGGGACTCGCGAGGAGAGCTTCTTCGAGGCGGTCGGCGGCGAGGCCGCCTTCCGCCGGCTGGTGCACCGGTTCTACCAGGGGGTGGCCGGGGACGAGCTGCTGCGCCCGATGTACCCCGAGGAGGACCTCGGTCCGGCCGAAGAGCGTCTGACCCTCTTCCTGATGCAGTACTGGGGTGGCCCGCGCACCTACAGCGAGGAGCGCGGGCACCCCCGGTTGCGGATGCGCCACGTGCCGTTCAAGGTGGACCGGGCCGCGCACGACGCCTGGTTGCGGCACATGCGCGTGGCGGTGGACGAGCTGGCCTTGGAGCCGGCGGCCGAGCAGCAGCTGTGGGACTACCTGACGTACGCCGCCGCGTCGATGATCAACTCCGATTGATCGACCCCGACCGGTCGGGGCTACCGACCAGTTGACATGCCCGGTGCGCGTTCGCTTCCGCTCCGGACTCATTTCCCGCAGAACCCTTCCCCCAGAGTTCGCAGTCTGACAACATCGCCCGGTATTCGGTGGGTGGTTACCGCCAGGCGGTAACCACTTCGGGGGAGGAACAGCGTCCATGGGCGGCTTCGTCCTGCGCAGATTGCGCAGCAGGCTCGCGCTGGCCGGTGCCGCGGCGCTGACCATCGTGTTGACGGCTGCGGTGCTCGCCGCGCTCAACGCCTTCGACGCGGGCGTCGGGGACGCGGGGGTGCGCCGCGCACTGCTGGTCCAGGACCGCTCCCGGGCCACCGTCCAGGTGACCACCGACACCGACCTCGCCGGGCGGCCCAAGGCCGACAAGCAGGTGCACGGGCTGGCCCGGGACATCTTCGACTCGCTGCCCAGCACCGTGCGGATGGTGGCCCGCAGCCACGCCTACGCCCTGCCCGTCACCGGTGCGAAGACCGCGGACGGCAAGCCCGCCGACCCCGACCTGACCCTGCTCGCGACCATCGACCCGGCGAAGGTCGCCCTCACCGGGGGCCGGCTGCCGCAGCCCGCCACGGCCGGTGCGCCGGTCGAGGTGGCGGCGCCGGATGTGGCGATCAGCCGGCTCGGCCTGAATCCGTCGGCTCTGCCGCTGGCCCTGCGCCTGGTCGACCGCCTGGACGGTTCGGCCAAGGACGTCCTGGTCACCGGCACCTACCACCCCGCCGACGGGACCGACCCGTACTGGCAGCTCGACCCGCTGGGCGGGCACGGGCTGCAGGTCAGCGGCTTCGCCACGTACGGACCGCTGCTGACCCCCGACACCGCCTTCAGCAGCGGAGCGGTCGCCCAGCAGGGCATCAACTGGCTGGTCACCGGCGACTTCGGCGCCGCGAAGGCCGCCGACATGGATGCCCTGCGCACGCGCATCCCCGAGCGGATCGCCGCCTTCCAGAACACCACCGGAAACTCGGCGACCAGCCAACTCCCGGACGCGCTGGGTGATCTGCACAACGACCTGCTGGTCGCCGAGTCCACCCTGGTGATCGGCGCGCTGCAGCTGGCGGTCCTGGCGATCGCCGCGCTGGTCCTGGTGACCAGGCTGCTGAGCGAACGTCAGACCACCGAGAACGCACTGCTCACCGCGCGTGGCGCGGCCTGGTACCGGGTCGCCGGGGTGACCGCGCTGGAGGCGGGTGTGCTGGCGCTGCCGGCCGCCCTGCTGGCGCCGCTGCTCACGCCCGTCCTGCTGGGCCTGCTCGGCCGGTTCGGCCCACTCGCCGACACCGGGGTGCGCCTCGACGGCGGACTGGACCTCAGCTCCTGGCTGATCACCGTCGGCGTGGCGATCGGCGCCGTACTGATCGTGCTGATACCCACCGTCGCGCGGACCGGCGGCGCGGTACTGCAGCGGCGGGCCGGTCGGCGTCAGGCGCTGGCCTTCGGGTTGGCCCGCTCCGGCGCCGACCTCGCCCTGCTCGCCCTGGCCGTGCTGGCCTACCTGCAGCTCTCGCACTACGGCTCGGGGCAAGGCGGATCGGCCGGCGGCGGCGCGCTGTCGGCCGACGCCGGCGGCCAACTCGGCCTGGACCCGGTGCTGGTCACCGCACCGACGCTGGCGCTGTGCGCGGGCACCGTCCTGGCGCTGCGGCTGCTGCCGCTGGCCGCCCGGCTGGGCGAACGGCGAGCCACCCGGGGCCGTGGGCTGCCGGCCGCGCTGGCCGGCTGGCAGTTCGCCCGCCGGCCCCGGCGCAACGCCGGCCCGGTGCTGCTGATGGTGCTCGCGGTCTCGATGGGCATGCTGGCGCTCGGCCAGGCCGCCTCGCTCAGCGCCTCGCAGCGCGACCAGGCCGACTTCACCTCGGCCCATGGACTCCGGGTGAGCAACGTCGGCCTGCCCGCTCTAGGCCAGGCCGGAGTGCTCACCTCGCTGCCCGGCGGTGACCGGTTCCTGCCCGTCTCGCGGCAGGAACTCCCGCTGCGCGGCGGCAGTTTCGGCCAGCTGCTGGCCGTCGACAGCAAGCGCGCGGCCGACGGCGTGACGATGCGTCCCGACCTCACAGGCGGGCAGAACCTCGCCCGGCTGCTCGGCCAGCTGGCCGACCCGACCTCGCCCAGCACCACCTTGCAGAACACCACCGCGCAGAACACCACCGTGCAGAGCACCGCGACCGCGCAGAGCACCGACGGGATCGTGCTGCCGGGCGCACCGATCCAGCTCAGCCTGGACCTCTCGGTACGGACCACCTTCGACCCCGAACTGCAGCCCCCGTCGCAGCTCGACCCCCGCTACGGCGGCCCCCGGCTCGGCGACGGCCCCGGCGATCCGCCGGACGCCCACGCGCCGCGGCTACGGCTCGACCTGCACGACCGGTTCGGGCTCACCTTCAGCGTGGAGGTGATCAACCTGCCCGACCAGGGTGACCGCACCGTCACCGCCGACATGTCCGCGCTCTTCGCGGCCCCCGCCGGCCGGCCGGCCTACCCGCTGACCCTGACCGGCATCGAGGTCAGCTACGACGAGACCCCGGCCGGCAATGTGCACCAGCAGCTGACCGTGCACCGGATCGGCTCCGTCGACTCACCGGGCGCCGCCGTGCAACCGGCCACCCACTCGGCCGACCTGAAGTGGCAGGCGAAGACCACCGCAGCGGCCGACCGGGCCAAGAACGCCGAATCGCCGGACGCCGTACTGGACCCGGCGGCCGGTCAGGACCTGTTGACCATGCACTACTTCACCGGGCGGGGCAGCCAGACCAACCTCGCACGTGTGGCCTTCCCCGGCCCCGGCGGCGCCGTCCCCAGCACGATCGACGCGATCGCCACCCAGGACTTCCTGACCGCCACCGGCACCACCGTCGGAGCCGAGCTGCCGATCCAGCTCGGCACCAACAACCTGACCTTCAAGATCATCGGCGTGGTGCCGGCGCTGCCCACCGCGGGCAGTCCCGGCGGCGGGCCCAGCGCCGCGGTGCTGGCCGACCTCGCCACCATCGACCGGGTGATCGCCGCCACCGGCGACAACCCGCTCGCGCCCACCGAGTGGTGGCTGCCCAGTCGGGGCCGCGGCGACCAGGTGCCGGCCACCATGGCCACCGCCCTGAAGAACAGCATCTTCCCGGCCCAGATCCGGCTCGACCGGCAGTTGGTGACCGACTTCCGCGAAGACCCGCTGGGCGCCGCCCCCCAGTCCGGGCTGCTGGCGCTCACCATCGCCGCCGCCGTGCTGGCCGCGATCGGCTTCGCTGCGGCGGCCGTCGGAGCCGCCGGGGAGCGGGCCGCCGAGTTCGCCGTACTGCGCGCGCTCGGCACCCCGCAGCGGCAGCTGGCCCGCACCGCCGCCGCCGAGCAGGGCATCCTGATCGCCCTCGGGCTCGGCGTCGGGACGCTGCTGGGCATCGCGCTGGTGCACCTGGTGGTACCGCTCACCGTGCTCACCCCCGCGGCGCACCGGCCGGTCCCGTCGGTGCAGGTGGTGCTGCCGCTCTGGCAGGTGCTGATACTGCTGCCGGCGGTCGCCGCACTGCCCGCCCTGCTGACCGTCCACCGGGTGCTGCGGCCGGCCCGAGCCGCCGAGACCGTCGCCCGCCTGCGCCACTCGGAGGAGATGTGAGCCCCGATCGGAAGGCCTCCGACGGCCCGGACGAACGTTCAACGGCCAGACCGACGCCGGATGTCGCAGACACTGCCAACCCCGCACCGCGCGACCGGGCCGCCCGACGAACCGTCGCACCCTGGGTGCGCACCCGGCTGCGAACCAGTCGCGGCGCCGCGCTGCTGCTGGCCGTCCTGGTCCTCAGCACCACCTTCCTCGCCGCCGCGCTCCCCCGGGTGCTCGACCGGCAGGCCGACGCGGCGGTCACCAAGCTGCTCACCGACGCCCCGCCGCGGGCCCGCAGTCTGGTCGCCGTGCTGAGCAGCGCCCCACGTTCGGTCGGCGTCCCGGTCCCCAGCAGCGACGCCACCCTCTTCGATCCCGAGCTCTCCTCCGCCGGCGCCCTCGCCCTGCAGCACGAGCTCAGCGCTCCGCTGGCCCCCTCCGTCGCCGAATCGGCCTACGGTGCCCGCAACACCAACCCGCGCTGGCTCAGCGACCCGAGCCTTCCCCGCCCGGACGGCCTCGACCCGGCGCTCAGCCTGGTCAGCCTGACCAATCAGCAACAGCACATCCGGATGCTGGCCGGCCGTCTGCCCGCCGGCTCGGGCGGCACCGACACGAACGGCAACCCGGTCTTCCCCGTGGTGCTCGCCAAGGCGGTGGCCGACCGGCTCGGCGTCGGGGTCGGAAGCGGCCTCACCGCCAGCGGGTTCCGCAACGACAGGGTCCCGGCCGGCATGAATCCTGGCGGGCTGACAGTAATCGTGGTCGGCCTGTTCGAGCCGACCGACCCGAACGAGGCGTTCTGGTCCGCCACCCCCTGCGTGACCACCCCCTGCCTGGCCTTCACCGACGACATCCCGCCCCAGCAGTACTGGAACGTCGGCGCGCTGATCGGCAACAACGCGATGGCCACCATCCCCGACTTCGCCAAGGCCGAGCTGTTCTGGCAGATCCCGGTCGACCCGCACCGCCTGCACGCCTCCCAACTGGGCGACGCACAGCGGCTGCTCGCCTCGATCCAGGACGGACCGCTGGCCGCCAGGGTCTCGAAGGACGCCGGGATCCCCGGGCTGCGCCCCACCGCCACGCTGTCCGCCCTGCTCACCCAGGCCCAGCGCCAGCAGTCCGCCGCCGCACCGCTGTACGCCATCGGCCCGATCGGAGCCGGGGCGGTCGCCCTGGTGGTCCTGCTGCTGGCGGCCGGTCTCGCGGTGGACCGACGGCAGGCCGAACTGACGCTGCTGCGGGCTCGCGGCGGCTCACTGGGCGCGATCGGCGGCCGGCTGCTCGCGGAGACGGCGGTGCTGGTGCTGCCGACCGCCGCGCTCGGCACCGCGCTCGCGCTGCTCCTGCTGCCCACACCGCGCTTCGCCACGGCGGTGCTGGTGGGGATCGGGACTGCGGCGCTCGCGCTGCTGCCGTTCCCGCTGCGGGCAGTGCTGCTGCTGCGCAGCACCGGACCGCGCAACAAGACCGGCGGCGCGCAGAACCGCCGGGCTCCCGGCGCCCGGCGGTTCTCGCCGGCCCGGCTGCTCGGCGATCCGCGCCGGGTGGCAGCCGAACTGGCCGTGCTGGCCCTGGCCGCTGCCGCCGTGCTGGCGGTGCGCCGACGCGGCGTGACGCCACCCGGCAGCTCGCTGGACCTGCTGCTGAGCTCGGCCCCCCTGCTGCTCGCCGTGGCGGGCGGCGTCCTGCTGGCCCGGCTCTTCCCACTGCTGCTGGCGCCCGGACTGCGCTGGGCCGCCGGGCGGCCCGGCGCGATCGGGTTCCTCGGCCTCGCCCGGGCCACCCGGGCCGGCGGCTCGACGCCCACCGACACGGGCGTGGGGCGACCGGCGCCGACCGTACTGCCGCTGCTGGCGCTGCTGCTCGCGGTCACCACCGCCGGTTTCGGGGTCACCATGCTGACCTCCACCGACACCGCCCGTCAGCTGGCGATCCGCAAGGCCGTCGGCGCCGACGCCCGCGTGCTGGCCAACGACGCCGGCACCCTGCCGCCCGGCTTCGTCGCGGCCGCCGCCAAACTGCCCGGGGTACGCTCCGGCACCGCGATGGTGCTCGACGGCAGCGCCTCCATCGGCACCGCCGACGGCGCCCTGGTGGGCGGGTCGGTGCTGCTGATCGTCGACCCGCAGGGCTACGCGGCACTCGCCCGCAGCGTCGGCTACGGCCAGTTGGACCCGGCACGGCTCGACCGGCCCGGTGCCGGGCCCGGCGACCCGGTGCCCGCCATCGTCACCGCCGACATCGCCGACCGGCTCGGCACCGGCGTCAACTCCACCCAACTACCGGACGTCTACGGCACCCTGCACTTCGCCGCGGTCGGGACGACGAACGGCTCCCCCGCCCTGCCCGCCGGCGGCAGTCGTCCGGTGGTGGTGGTGTCCAGCGCGGCCGTGCTGCGTCAACTGCCGCGCACCCAGGGGCTGATCGACAAGCCCAACGCCTGGTTCGGCAGCGGCGACGGGATCAGCAGCGTGGCGCTGCGCGCACTGCTCGCACAGGGGGTCGCCAACAGCACAGGGGCGGCGGGCACGGGATCCGGTACGGGGGCGGGGGCTTCGGGGGCTTCGGGCGCTTCGACTGCGGCCTCAGGTACGGCGTCCGGCACCGTGGACGACTTCTACTCGATCGCCACCCGCGCCGACGTCGCCCGCGGGCTCGGCAGCAACCCGCTTCAGCAGTCGGCAGCGCGGCTCTTCTGGTACGCGGTGGCCGCGGCTGCCGGGTACAGCCTGCTCTCGCTGCTGCTGACCCTGCTGCGCGCCGGCCCCGAACGCGCGGCGCTGCTGGCCCGACTTCGCACCATGGGTCTACGGCCGCGCCAGGGCCTGATTCTGATCCTGGTCGAGGCACTGCCCCAGGCGCTGCTGGCCGCGGCCGCCGGGGCGGGCATCGCCTGCCTGACCGCGCCGCTGCTCGGCTCCTCGGTCGACCTGTCGGTCATGGTCGGTACGGCCGTGCCCGGCGGTCTGCGGGTGGCGCCCGGTCCGGTGGCCTGGCTGGCGGGCGCACTGGCGGCGCTCTCCGCGCTGGTGGTGTTCGTTGAGACGGTGCTGGCCGGACGACGGCAGATCAATACCGAGTTGAGAGCGGGTGACCAGCGGTGAGCACACCGGACATCCTGGAGGGCGGGGGCACCGGAGGCGGCCCCGATTCCGGCCCCGGCGGGGGCACCGGAAGCCCCAGCTTCACGGAGCTGCAACAGCGGGCCAAGGCGGCTCGAGACACCCCCGCCTACGGGCACGACTCGGTGATCGCCTGCGACCGGGTGGTCCGCATCTTCACCGCCGACCGGGTCGAGGTGCAGGCCCTGCAGGGCCTCGACCTGCTGGTCCGCAAGGGCGACCTGATCGCCCTGGTCGGCGCCTCGGGCAGCGGAAAGTCCACCCTGCTCAACATCCTGGCCGGGCTCGACGTGCCGTCGGCCGGTTCGGCCACCGTCGCCGACTGCGACCTGCTGACCATGACGCCCAAGGAGCGGCTGCGCTACCGGCGCGAGGTGGTGGGCTTCGTCTGGCAGCAGACGGCCCGCAACCTGATGCCCTTCCTGACCGCCGCGCAGAACGTCACGCTGCCGATGCAGCTGAACGGCGAGCGCTGGTCGGCCGGTCGGACCAAGCGGCGGGCGGCACGGGCCGCCGAACTGCTGGAAGCCCTCGGCATCGCCCACCTCGGCGACCGGCGGCCGGCCCAGCTCTCCGGCGGCGAGCAGCAGCGGGTGGCGATCGCGGTGGCGATGGCGAACAACCCCTCGGTGCTGCTGGCCGACGAGCCGACCGGTGAACTCGACTCGGAGACCGCCGCCTCGATCTTCGAGGCCTTCCGCACCGTCAACCGCGAACTGGGCGCGACCGTGGTGATCGTGACCCATGACCCGATGGTGGCGGGCGAAGTCCGCCGCACGGTGGCGATCCGGGACGGGCGCACCAGCTCCGAGGTGCTGCGGCACACGCTGACCGGCGAGGACGGCACGGAGTCGGTCAGCGAGCGGGAGTACGTGATGCTGGACCGCACCGGCCGGGTGCAGCTGCCGCGCGAGTTCCTGGCCGCGCTGGGGATGGAGCACCGGGTGGCGATCGACCTGGCCGCCGACCACATCGCGGTGTGGCCGGACGACCATCCGGAGGGGTGAGCGGGTCTCGCTGCGCGCGGGCGCCGGGTGCCTGGGCACGCGGGCGCGCGGGTGCCTGGGCACGCGGGGTGCCTGGGGCGTGTGGACCTCGCGGCGTTGCGGGCTAGCCGAGCGGGGTGAGGCCCAGGCCGCTGCCCGGCGCGGCGGTCGCACGCAGGGCGACGGTGCCGTGCGGGGCGGTCAAACGCAGCCAACCACCCGCGCGGTGCGCGGTGAGCTGGGCGCCCGGGTGCAGGAAGCCGATCCGGTAGGCGGCGTGGACGGCGCGCAGCGGCAGTTCGGGGAGAGCGGCCAGCGGACGGGACCAGATCTCGTCGGCAAGGCGGTCCAGCACCTCACGGGTGCGGTGGGGCTCCGGCACCTCGGCCGTGCGCTCCTTGAACTCCGCGATGGCGGCCAGCAGTTGAGGCATCACCAGATCGGCCGTGGCGGTCCCGATCCGCTGCCAGCCGGCGCGCGGCGGCAGCAGGCCGGCCCAGGCCGGTCCGGTGACCGGTGCGGGCAGGGCGACGGTACCGTGCTCCTCGTCCAGTCCCTCCAGCAGCTGACCGGCCGAGACGGTCGCATCGATCGAGACCGTGGTGTCGATGGCGGGCCGAGTGCCCTCCGCGGCCGCGTCGGGCCGGTCGTTCCCACCGGCGTCCGCGCCCTCGTCCGTGAGCTCGCCCGCGCCCGCGCTCTCGCCCTCGTCCGTGGACGCGGCCAACCGCGCCGTGCGCAGGGCGAGCACGCCCGCGCTGCCGAGCGGGAGGCGGCCGTAGAGCGCGAGCACACCGTGTCCGACCCCGCCAGCCCCGCCGACCCCGCCGACCACCTGCAGCCGGACCGCCGCCGCGCGGTCGAAGCGCAGCAGCCGCCCGAGGAAGGCGGCCAGGTCGGCCACCTCACGCGGATCGTCCAGGCCCAACCGCGCAGTACTGATCACGCGGCGACCTTCGCCCGATCGCTGTCCTCGATGAAGCGGCTGAGGAACGCGTGCTCCACCTTGCTGATCCGACGCGGGCGGCCGACCTGCAGGTCGAACGGGACCACCACGCTGGAGGCCCGGACGTAGACCGTCTCGGTGCCGTCCTCGGCGGTGTCCTTGATCTCGTAGGAGACCGTGACCGAGGCAGCGCCGATCTTGGTCACCCAGGTCTCGATGGTCACCGGTGCGGGCCGGTGCACCAGCGGGAACTTGTAGTCGATCTCGTGCCGGGCCACCACCGAACCGCCCGCGAACTCACCCGCACCGGCCTCGGCGGCCTGGGTGAACATGAAGTCGATCCGGGCCTCCTCCAGGTAGCGCAGGAAGACCACGTTGTTGACGTGGCCGAAGGCGTCCATGTCGGACCACCGCAGGGGGCAGGCGTAGATGTGGCGTGCCACGAGGTCGTTTCTCCTTCTCGTGCGTCAGCTGCTTGCGGGACGGCGTCCCGCGCGCCGGACCGACCGCGTCTTGCGCGGGACCGCGTCTCGCGCGACGGCCCGGTGGGGTGCCCTGTCCGGGCTCCCCACCGGGCCGCCTGACGGCTGGTCAGCCGCGGGTCAGCCGCGGGTCAGCTTCTTGTAGGTCGCCCGGTGCGGACGGGCCGCGTCAGCACCCAGCCGCTCGATCTTGTTCTTCTCGTAGGACTCGAAGTTGCCCTCGAACCAGAACCACTTGCTCTCGCCCTCGTAGGCGAGGATGTGGGTGGCCACTCGGTCCAGGAACCAGCGGTCGTGGGAGATGACCACGGCGCAGCCCGGGAACTCCAGCAGCGCGTTCTCCAGCGAGGAGAGGGTCTCGACGTCGAGGTCGTTGGTCGGCTCGTCGAGGAGCAGCAGGTTGCCGCCCTGCTTGAGGGTGAGCGCCAGGTTCAGACGGTTGCGCTCACCACCGGAGAGCACACCGGCCGGCTTCTGCTGGTCCGGACCCTTGAAACCGAACGCCGAGACGTAGGCGCGGGACGGCATCTCGACCTGGCCGACGTTGATCCAGTCGAGGCCGTCGGAGACGACCTCCCACAGGGTCTTCTTCGGGTCGATGTTGGAGCGGCCCTGGTCGACGTAGCTGATCTTGACCGTCTCGCCGACCTTGACGTTGCCGCCGTCCGGCGTCTCCAGGCCCTGCAGCATCTTGAAGAGCGTGGTCTTACCGGCACCGTTCGGGCCGATCACGCCGACGATGCCGTTGCGCGGGAGGGTGAAGGACAGGCCGTCGATCAGCACCTTCTCGCCGAAGGCCTTGGACAGCTTGTCCACCTCGACCACGATGCTGCCCAGGCGCGGGCCCGGCGGGATCTGGATCTCCTCGAAGTCCAGCTTCCGCATCTTGTCGGCCTCGGCCGCCATCTCCTCGTACCGGGCGAGGCGGGCCTTGGACTTCGCCTGACGACCCTTGGCGTTGGAGCGGACCCACTCCAGCTCCTCCTTGAGCCGCTTGGCGCGCTTGGCGTCCTTCTGGCCCTCGACCTTGAGACGGGTCTGCTTGGTCTCGAGGTAGGTGGAGTAGTTGCCCTCGTACGGGTAGGCGCGACCGCGGTCGAGCTCCAGGATCCACTCCGCGACGTGGTCCAGGAAGTACCGGTCGTGGGTGACGGCGACGACGGTGCCGGCGTACTTGGCCAGGTGCTGCTCCAGCCAGTTCACCGACTCGGCGTCAAGGTGGTTGGTGGGCTCGTCGAGCAGCAGCAGGTCGGGGGCCTCGAGCAGCAGCTTGCAGAGCGCGACCCGGCGGCGCTCACCACCGGAGAGGCTGGTGACCGGCCAGTCGCCGGGCGGGCAGCCCAGCGCGTCCATGGCCTGCTCCAGCTGGGCGTCGAGGTCCCACGCGTTGGCGTGGTCCAACTTCTCCTGCAGCTGGCCCATCTCGTCGAGCAGCGCGTCCGAGTAGTCGGTCGCCATCAGCTCGGCGATCTCGTTGAAGCGGTCGAGCTGGCCCTTGGTCTCCTTGACGCCGTCCTGGACGTTCTCCAGGACCGTCTTGGACTCGTCCAGCGGCGGCTCCTGAAGGAGCATGCCGACGGTGAAGCCCGGCGACAGGAACGCCTCGCCGTTGGAGGGCTGCTCCAGGCCGGCCATCATCTTCAGCACGGTGGACTTACCGGCGCCGTTGGGGCCGACAACGCCGATCTTCGCCCCGGGAAGGAAGCTGAGCGTCACGTCGTCAAGGATGACCTTGTCGCCGTGCGCCTTGCGCACCTTGCGCATGGTGTAGATGAATTCCGCCACGTGAGATCGCTCCGGCGTCGTCGAGGAGTTTGGGGTTACCGCGTATCAGCGTTCCATTGTGCCGCACTGGGGGGCACATCCCGAACCCGCGCCCAGCCGCGCCCGCCTTCGAGAGGTGCGCTGGAGGGTGCGGGGGCGCGCTTGAGGACCGCCCTGGGGGCGTACGTGAGGACGGCCCTGGAGGGCGCGCCTGGCAGCGGGTTATCGCGGCGGATCCCACGGCGGGTTCGACCGCCGGCGCCGGCGAACGGCCGGTGGCCCAGCCCCTCGACAGGGACCGGGCCACCGGCTTCGCGCCTGGCTGCTGCGCTGCGCTGCTTCTTGCGTTGTCACTCGCGGTCTTGCGTTGTCACTCGCGTTGTTTCACGCGTTCTTCGTTGTTACTGGCGCTGCTGTGCGCTGGTGCGCTACCTGCCGCACCCACCGCACTACCGCGTGCTTCAGGCGGCGGTGCGCCCGTGGCGGCCGCGGCGGCGCATCGTGTAGACCGCGCCGGCACCGACCAGGACCAGCGCGCCGGCGATGCCCGCGATCAGCGGGGTCGCGCCGCCACCACCGGTGGAGGCCAGGCTCCCGCCGCCCGTGGTGTTACCGGCGGCCGGGGTGGCCGGGGCGGAGCTGGCCGGGTGGCTCGGGGAGCTGCTCGGGCTCGGCGAGGCGCTCGGGGTGGGAGTGGTCCCACCGGTACCGCCACCGGAGGTCGCGACGTGGCAGTCGACGGTACCGGTGAAGGTCTGCGACTTGCCGTTCTGGCCGGGGGTGACAGTGATGCTGTACTGCGCGCCCTGGGCCTCGGGGACCGCGACGGTCTCGGTGGCGCCGGGCTTCACCGTGACCGGCTTGGTGAAGGACTTCTCCGACACGGTGGTCTTGAAGTCCTGGTCACCACTGTTGGTGATGGTCACGACGACCGAGTTCTGCTGGCAGACCAGGGCAGCCGAGATCGCCGGGGCCGGCCCGTTCGGGACCCAGCTGGCCTTGGCGTTGGCGGTCGCGGTGACGGTCTGCGCGCCCGCGAGGATCAGGGTCTGGCTGCCCGGGCTGGTGAACGCCCGACCGGCCTGGACCTGGGCCGAGGTGGAGGCCGAGATGGTCGCGGTGCCCGCGTTCGCACCGACCGGGGCCTTCACGAAGAACGAGTCGCCGTTCTTGGCGGGCGCGGTCAGCTTGCCGTTCTTGTCGGAGAGGACGGTGCCGTTCTTGTCGGTGAGAACGACGCCGGCCGCGCTGGAGGTCGCGTCGAGCGAGGCGGCCACCGAGGTGCCCGTGGTGGAGACGCCGATCGGGCCGAGCAGCGCACCGCTCTTACCGGACACCGCCGGCGGCGTGAGGGTCAGCGACGGGGCCGGCTCGTCGACACTGACCGCGTGCGACTCCAGGTAGTCGGTGAGCTTGGCCGCGTCCTCATCCTTCGGGACCGCCTTGACGTGGTCCGAGAAGTGCCAGATGGCGGCCTGCGTGGCGGCGGCGGCCTGATCCTCGGTGAGCGACCCGGCACCAGCCTCCTTGGCGAGGACGGCCAGGTCGGAGACCTTCGGGTAGGAGTTCTGCAGGATCCAGTTGATCTTGCCGGGCGCCGTCTTGTCCGAGTTGGTCGCGAGCGAGCTCGAGGCCCAGCCGGTCTCCTGGTAGACCGCGTTGTCCTGCGCCTCGGTCTTGATGTCGATGCAGTACGTCAGCAGCGTCGAGCCATCACTGGTCTTCAGCTTCATCAGACCGCCATCGGCGAGCCAGTCACTGTCGTTGATCTTGACGAAGCCGCCCGGCTTGACGTTCCCGCTCTCCAGCGTGGCGGTCACGCCTGACCCACCGTCACCGCCGGCGGCAGCAGCCGCACCCGCCATCGCGAACCCGCCACCGACCGCGACACTCGACGCGAGCATGACAGCGGCTATGCGGGACAGACCCCGCCGTTGCATGAACATATGAAGACCCCTCTAGGCAGAGCCACGCCCCTGGGCGGCCCGCCGCGCAATGCCGCGCTCCCTGTGGCGCCGCCGCACTTGTGTGAACCAGACGCATCATATTGATAACTACTGGCGCGTAAACCGCCCCGCCCCCAGGAGCCGGTTCCGTATCAGAATTGTTATCAAGGAGCGGGCCCACTCGGCGACCTGACGGGTCGACAGATATTCGTCACTTTATCGACTATCCACTCGCCCATTGCACCGGCGGGCGCGAGAAGTGTCCCTGAAAGCTCAACTGACACTCAAGCAGCGCCCCAGATGTGAAAAGGTGACGACCAGCCGTCCCCGGGCCGCCACCTTCTCCTCCCAGCAGGTGCAACGGGTCGCGAACGAAGCGACGTTCAGACCGTGACCACCTCGCCCGCGACCACCTCCTCCAGCTCGCCGCCATCGACCCGCCGCGACATCGGCTCGGCGGCCGGGACCGCGACCTCCGACCGCGTCGAGCGCGCCGACCGGACGGTGCGGGTGCTGCGCGTCGTACGCCGCTTGGCGTCGTCCGGCGGCGCCGCCGTCGCACGCACTTGCTTCGCGCCCGCCGCAGCCTCGGCGAGTTCGACCATCCCGGGCGCCCCCACCGCCCCAGCAACCCCCGCCACCTCGGGGATCCCCGCCGACCCAGCGGCCTCCGCCACTCCCTCCAACTCCCTTCCCACAAGCACACTCTGCGTGTCTCGCTGGGCCTCGGCGAGCCGGTGCTCACGAACCGCCTTCGCGATCCACTCCGGGACCGCCTCACCCGCGGACTGCAGCCCCGTCGACTGCGGCCCGATCGGCTCCGGCCGCCCGCGCACCGTCCACCGGAAGGCGGACGTCCCGCGCCCGAGGTCATGGCCCACCACCCGGGCGTCGATCTCCACCGACGAGCGTCGCTTCCCCTCGTCCTCCCACTCCTTGACCCGCAGTCGGCCGCTCACCACCACCGGATCCCCCTTGCCCAGCGAGCTCACCACGTTCGTCGCGAGCCAGCGCCAGGCCACCACCGTGACCCAGTTGGTCTCACCGTCGACCCACTCGCCACGCGCCCTGTCATAGCGGCGCTCAGTGGCCGCCAGGCGGAAGTTCGCCATCGGCACTCCGGCGGCGGTCTGCGCGTAGTTCACCGGGGAGGCGACATTTCCGATCATCGTCACCATGGTCTCGTTCACCGCACACCCTCACATTTCTCGTGTTCCTCGTACTTGGGAATCACCGGTCGATGACGATGGTGCCGTTCCGATATCCATCGATCCATCGCGATCTGAATTCTGTGGATAACTGGCCCTTGTGGATAACTTTGCCGTCTTATGGCGGTACGATTTTCAGACCCCGCCAAGCATCAGCGTGCATGACAAAAATCGCCGGCCCCGCTCGCCGACCCACCCCTGAACGAGTGGCCGCAAGGAGTTCTGTCCACGTCATCCGACCGGAGGAACCGAAATCCCACCCCGGCGCCCGTGCTCAACTGTCACTCTCCCGGCACACCCCGCTACCAGCGCCGCAAGTCCATAACGGGTGAGGAGACATCGCCGTAACGACTGCACAACGTCCGGCGGCAACACAGCTCACGGCGCTGCACACAGGCAGTCCACCTGCGATTATCAGACCGCTATCGCGCGGCCGACACACCCACTCCACCCGTGGAAAGCCGAGCAAGGCAGCGACACCCCCTTATCCTGTCCCCGGCAGGGCAAGGGCCGCACCTAACCCCCACCCAGGGATAAGGCCACCGGACCCCTTCAGGCCCCACCCCACCCGCCCCCGTAGCTCAGCGGATAGAGCAGGTGCCTTCTAAGCACTTGGCCGCAGGTTCGAGTCCTGCCGGGGGCGCCAGCACGCCCCGCCGATCCGAGCCGGATCAGCGGGGCGTTTTCGCAGGTCAGCGGCCTGAAGTGAGGTAGCCCTCCAGGCCTCCCGCCCACACCCTGGCTCGAACTCCCGTCCGACCGCCTCCGGCGTCAGACGGCCTTCTGCGGCCAGCTGCGGCGTATACGCGGCAAACCTCAGTCCTGGGCGAGGCGCCGCTACTGGGCCCGCCCCACCCTCTCGCCGACCGCCCCAAGGGCAGGGCGGAGCTCCACCGCGGGCTCCTCGAACTCGACCGCCGGGTGCGAACCATGGGGGCATCCGACGCATGACTCGGATCGAGGATCGCATCCGCGCCCCAGCCCTCCTGGACGCCCGGGCCGAGCCGCAGGCCCTCTCGAAACCTGATCCCCGCCACATCCACCCGCGCGGCAAACAGAAGCGCCGTTCTGTATAGTGAGCCCAACAAGCAGAACTATGATTCTTTTTGTGGGAGGTGCGGTGCCTCGACTCACCGACGCACGCAAGGAACTCCGGCGCGCCCAGATCACCGAGGCCGCCGTACGCTGCTTCAGCCGCAACGGCCTGGAGCGGACCTCGATCGCCGACATCACGGCCGAGTCCGGCCTGTCGACGGGCTCGATCTACGCCCACTACCGCAACAAGGCCGACCTGGTTCAGGCCTCCGCCCACGCGGTGCTCGCCAAACGCGCGGAGGCCCTCGGCGAGTACGCCGGGAGCGACACCCCGCCCGACCCCGACGAACTGCTCGCCCGCCTGATCGCCGGCATCGACCCGGTCGAAGCCCGGGTCGGCGTGCAGACCTGGGGCGAGGCGACCAACAACCCGGCCATCCACGACATCGTCGTCGACACGATCGACCGGATGCGCGCCATGGTGCACGACAGCGTGACCGCCTGGCTGGTCAAGGTCGAACACCTCGAGCCGGCCGAGGCCCAGGAGCGCGCCACCCCGATCGCCCACCGCGTGCAGAGCCTCTACCTGGCCCAACTGCTGTACACCGCCCTGCAGTCACCGGCCGAGGAGACCGCGCCATGACCACCCTGACCGCTCCGTTCGCCGGCCGCACCGTTTTCCGGGTCGGCTACGGCGCCCTGCAACTCGAACGCCTGCACCGCAGGCGCGGCGAGGCCGTCGCCCTGCTGCGCCGCGCGGTCGAGCTGGGCGTCGACCACGTGGACACCGCCCAGTTCTACGGCTTCGGGTTCGCGAACCAGGTCATCCGCGAGGCGCTGCGCCCCGAGGACGGCGTCCTGGTCGTCACGAAGGTGGGGGCCGACCCCGACCCGGGCGGGCCTCTGCCACTGCGTCTCGCGCAGCGCCCCGAACAGCTTCGCGCCAGCGTCGAGGACAACCTGCGCAGCCTGGGCGTCGACCGGCTCCCGGTGGTCAACCTCCGCCGGCTCGACTCCGGCCCCGGCCTGCGCCCCGACGGCGACCAGGTGGTCGACCTCGACGACCAGCTCGAAGTGATGACCGCCCTGCGCGACGAGGGCAAGATCGGCGCGATCGGTCTGAGCTGCGTCACCCTCGACGGCCTTCGCCGCGCCCTGCCGGCGGGCATCGCCTGCGTGCAGAACGCGTACAGCCTCGTCTCGCGCGACGACGAGGACCTGCTGCGGCTGTGCGCGGCCGAGGGCATCGCCTGGGTGCCGTTCTTCCCACTCGGCGGGTCCTTCCCGGGCCTGCCCAAGGCGACCGACGAGCCGGCGGTGCACGCCGTGGCCGAATCCCTGGGCGTCACACCCTCCCAGGTCGGCCTCGCCTGGCTACTGCACCGCGCCCCCAACGTGCTGCTCATCCCCGGCACCGCCAACTCCGCTCACCTCGAGGCCAACACGGCGGCCGGCGGGATCACTCTCGACGCCGCCACCCTGGCCACCCTCGACGCCATCGAGTCCCGCTCCGCCGAAGTCCCCATCGGCTGACCGGCGCCCCCTTGTAAGGACGGATCATGAAAGCCATCGTCTACCGCGACAACGGCGGCCCCGACGTTCTTCGGCTCGTCGACCGCGACCTGCCCGTGCCCGGCCCCGGCGAGGTCCGCGTCCGGGTCGCCGTGTCCGGGATCAACCCGACCGACTGGCAGGCCCGCTCCGGCCCCGCCCATACCAAGCAGTTCTCCGAGGTCACCCCGCACCTGGACGGCGCCGGCGTGATCGACGGCGTCGGTGCGGGAGTCGACCGGAGCCGGGTCGGTCAGCGGGTCTGGCTGTTCATGGCTGCCGCCGGACGGCCCACCGGCACCGCCGCCGAGTTCACCGTCGTACCGGCCGAGCGGACCGTGCCGCTGCCCGACGAGGCCGGCTTCGACGTCGGCGCCGCACTCGGCGTCCCCGCGCTGACCGCGCACCGCGCACTCACCGTCGCCGAGGACGGCCCGCGCCGCCTGCGGCCGGGGGCGCTGGACGGCGCGGTCGTACTCGCCGCCGGCGGGGCCGGGGCGGTCGGGCACGCCGTGATCCAGCTCGCCCGCTGGGCCGGCGCGACCGTGATCAGCACGGTCAGCGGGCCGCAGAAGGCCCGGCTGGCCACCGCCGCCGGCGCCCACCACGTGGTCAACTATCGAGAGGGGGATCCGGCCGCCGAGATCTGCGGGATCGCCCCGGACGGCGTCGACATCGTCGCCGAAGTGGCGCTCGGCGCGAACATCGCACTGGACCTGGCCGTGCTGCGGGCGCGCGGCACGATCGCGACCTACGCCAACGACGGCGGCAAGCCGGTCGAATTGGACGTGCGGCACAACATGGTGCTCAACGCGCGCCTCCAGTTCCTGGTGCTCTACACGGCCGGTCCGCAGGCGCGCGCCGCGGCCGCCGAGGACGTCGCCGCCGCGGTCCGCGACGGCGCCCTGCCGGTCGGCGAGGAACACGGTCTGCCACTGACCCGCTTTCCGCTCCACCGCACCGCCGACGCGCACCGCGCGGTGGAGAGCGGCACAGTCGGCAAGGTCCTGGTGGACATCACGTCCTGACGCCGCAGTGCGCCCTACCTCGCCGTGACGGCAGATCCGCCCCGGACCGGCGCCGTCAGCCGGCGGCGGCCCCGGCAGCGTGAAGTCGTCCAGGAGCGCGGTCTGTTGCTCGGTCAGCTTTCCCTTCGGTGCGGGCCTTCGCCTGCTTGCGCAGCCACGCGCCGGGCCGGAAGGACGGGGCGGGTGGCCCAGGTTCCGGTTCGGGCCACGCGCCCGCTGTGGAGGTGGGTCAGTGCTGGGCGACGATGGCGGGTGGGAACCTGTTGGCCTTCCCAGCCGCGGGTTCGATGCGTGGGAGCGCCCTCGGAGCGGGGCGCGGTAGGCTGCGCGTTCTTTGATCACTGGCTGGGGGCGGCATGGGCGACCACCATGAGGACACGCTCGAGGCGCTGTCCTCGAACGCGGCGGCGCCGAGCAGTGTGCTGCTGCGGTTGCTCCAGCACGACGGCCGGTCTGTCCGGACGAATGTCGCCAAGCGCGGGGGCCTGCCGGCGGAGGTGGTCGAGGCGATCCTGGCCCACCCCGAGCGGGAGGTGCGGGCGGCGTTCGCCGAGAGCTGGACGGCCGACCCCGCCCAGCGCGCCCGGCTGCTCGACGACCCGTCCGGAAAGCTCAGCCTGCTGCTCGCGATGGGGCCGATGCCGTACCGGACCCGGGTGGAGCCGCTGCCCGACTGGGCGTACCAGCGGCTGCTCACGCATCCGCGCGAGATGGTCCGCCACGAAACCGTGGCCTCGCCGAGCATCCCCGCCCATGTGCTGGCCGGCCTGGCGGACCATCCTGACCCCGTCTTCCGCCGGGCGTCCTGCCTCGCTTGGGACGAACTGTCCGGCTCCGCGCGACAGGCGCTGCTCCAGGACGACGACCTCGACGTGCGGTGGGCCGCCGGGGTGCGGGTGTGCCACCAGGTCGAGGGGTGGACCGGCTGGCTGCTCGAGAACACCGCGAACTCCTGGCGGCGCGACGAGGTTCTCCGGGTCGGGCTCCTCGATCGTGACCTCGCGGAGCGGCTGGTCGCCGAGGGCGAGCAGCTGCCGGCGGTCGCCGCGAACCCGTCCCTTCCGCCGCACCTGGTACGGCAGTTGGCCGTCCATCCGGCCCCCCGGGTGCGGCTGGTCGTCTCCGCCCGGGCTGAACTGACCGAGCAAGAGCGTGCAGCCATCGACTACACCGTCGGGCCCGAGGCGCGTCTCGGCGTGCTGGACTGGGTGTGGGACGCCCGCGAGGACGTCGAGGTCCTGCGGCAGTGCGCGACCTCCGCGCATCCGTGGCTGCGGCGCAGCGCGGCCGTCTGTCCGGCCCTTCCGCCGGACCTGGTCGAACTGCTCGCGCGGGACGAGGACTTCGCGGTGCGGCTGCTGCTGTGCGAGTGGCACCCGCAGCCGCCGCCCGAGTTGCTGCTCGACCTGTACCTCAACGGCCGACACCGCGCCGTGAGGATGCTGATCGCCAACCCCCGGTTCCCCACGGCGGGCCTGGCGGCCCGTTTCGCGCAGTCGCCGGATCCGGACCGCCGCCGGTTGGCGCTGCGCGATCCCGCCCTGGGGCTGGAACTTCTGGACCGGCTCAGCCGCGACCCCGAGACGCAGCACGAAGCGGCCAGGCACCCGCTGCTCCCCCTGCCACGCATCCGTGAGCTGCTGGCCGACCCGGTGACGGCCAGTGCCGCCGCCGGCAACCCCAGCCTCCCCGTCGAGGACATGCACCGGCTCCTCGACCGGGCCGGGGTGCCGGGCCGGGGTGCCGGCCAGGACTGACCAACAGGGCTGACCAGCAGTGCCGACCACCAGCGCTGAACCCGGCCGGGCCGTCCAGCCCGCTCAGGTCTCCCGCTGCGGGTGGTACTGCTCCTCCGTCAGCCCGAAGGTCCACGCCACGCCGGCCCGGGCGGTTCGGATGGTCGGCGGGACACGCAGCCAGTAGGTACGCAGCGTGCCGTCCGGCTCGGGTGTGGAGTTGACCACCTCCACCATCACCACCGGCTCGTCGTCCGGTAGTTGGATCCGCCACAGGACACCGGTCGGGTCCCGGTGCAGTGGTTCGGCGCCGGAGTCGGCGAGGTAGCGGTCGTAGCCGTAGTGCTCCAGCATGACGCGGCGCAGTTCGGCGTTCTCCTCCTCGCGGATCCGCTCGGGGGTGAGACCGCCCAGCCCGGCGAGGAAGTCGGCGGGCACCGGCATACCGTGCCAGGCGTGCAGGGCGAAGCCGTCCGGGTAGGCAAGGGCCGGGCCGTCGGCCCGGTCCAGTCGGCCGGCCTCGTCGCGGTGCAGCTCGGCGGGGCGCTCGGCGAGCAGCGCGACTCGTTCGTAGGGCCACCACCAGCCGGCGCTGCGCGCCAGCTCGGCCAACGGGGCCAGCCCCGCTTCCAGCTCGCCCGCGGCATCGAAGGCCGCCAGCCAGGCCGCGTCGTGCTGCCCGAGCACCGCATCGAGCAGCGCCAGGCGGATGGCGCTGACCGCCGCCGCGGTCCGCTCACGCAGTTCCTCGGCGAGCTCGTGCTCGCCGGCTTCCTTCAGGTCCTCCTCGGCCGAGGCCAACCGGCCTGCCCCGTGCAGCCGTTCGGCCACCGCCGCACGGATCCGGTCGGCCAGCGCCTGACCGGCTGGCCAGAGCTCACCGCCGGTCAGGGACCACAACTCGGCCCAGCCGAACGCACCGAGCCGCTCATGGGTACGGCCCCGGGCCTGCTCCCACGGCCGCGTCCGCACCGCCTCCCGCACGCTCGCGCCGGCCTGCGCAGCCTGCGGCGCCACTCCGTGCTCGGCCAGCCGCGCTTCCACCTGCTCCAGCAGCGGCTCGGTCTGCGCCCAGGCCGGGCAGCCGCGCAGCCGCTCGGCGGCGCCGGTGAGCAGCAACGCGGCAAGGGTCGCCTGGAGTGGCGAGTCGAACCAGACCACCGCCGAGGGCTCGGCCAGGCCGGCTGCCCGGTAGGCGGCGCGCACGCCGCGCTCCGCCGCCGCGCGATCGGCCCGGTCGGTGTCGACCGAGATCCGCCGCCAGTGGTGCGTTGCCTCGGCCGGGCTCGCGGGGCCGGCGTGTTGGGTTGCTGTCACTTCGTCGTCCTCTCGCAGTGCTGTCGTCACATCAACTCCGGTCCGCATCCGGGGAACCGTCAGTCCGCCACGATCCGCACCGCGCCGGGCACGTACTCCCGCTGGCGCACCACCCGGTACCAGCCCTTCGGGAGCGGGATCGGGGCGTGCTCCTCGTGCACCACCCTGCCGCCCTCCGGAAGGTGGAGCCAGGAGATGCCGAACGGGCCCGGTTCGCGCAGCAGTTCACCGGGGCCGACCACGGCGTGGGCATGGCCGGTCACCTCGCCGAGGGCGAGCACCAGTCGGCCCCGGACATCGCGGGGCTGTCTGGTCAACCCGCGTTCCGCACCCGGTGCGGCGCTCTCGGGGACCGGCGCGATCAGCACATCGCCTTGGCGGTACACGGCATCCTCCTTCGCTGGTGGCGCGGGGCTGGTAGCCCAGCCCACGCGCCCTGCCGACACCCGGAACGCTAGGACCGGGGTCCGACAGCGCAGCCGCAGGGCGGGGAGCGAGGGCGGGGACGACGGGCAGGGGCATCGCCGGAGCGTCCGCCGCTGCTGATAGGAAGTAGCCCACCACCAGTAACAACCAGCAGGGGCGGGGCATGAGCGTCGAGGACCATACCTCGGGCTGGAGGACAGCGAGTTGCAGGACGAGACCGCCACTGCCCTGGCCGGTGCCCCGGTGGTGGCCCGGCTGGCCGGCCTGAGCCTGGCGATGGGCACGCTCACCGATGACGGAGCTGCGGCCCTGCTGGCCGGCCAGCCGCTCACCCACCTGCACGCCCTCGACCTGCACCACCACTTCCTGAGCGAGGCCACGGCCCAGCGGGTGCGCGAGGCGCTGCCCGGCGTGGCGGTGGACCTGGACGATCCGCAGGAGGCGGAGGAGGACGAAGGCGAGATCTGGCGTTACGTCGCCAACGCGGAGTAGCCCAGTCACCCGCCGGCGCTGTCAGTCGGCGCTGGTACACCAGTTCTGTCCGTACCGCTGCGAGTGCGGACCACCACCGAGGAGAAGCGCCATGGCGATCAGCGAGCACCTGACGGAGTTCCACGGACTCCCCGTCTTCGACCTGTTCCCCGAGGACGAGACCGCCGACAGCAGCGCCCTGCCCGCCGCCGACGCGGTCGCCTGGCGGGTGGGCCTGCACTACGAGGCGGCGCGGAGCTTCGCCGAGTGCTGGGAGGAGTTCCTGGCGCTGGTGGACACCCAGCAGGTCCGCGCGGTCGTCATCGGCCCCTGGTTCAGCGACGACTACGAGTACACCCTCGCCGAGCCGCTGGCCGCGATCACCGGCAGTGCGGACCAGCTGCCGAGCCTGCGCGCCCTGTTCCTCGGCGATGTGACGTACGAGCAGTGCGAGCTCTCCTGGCTGCAACTGAGCGACGTCACCCCGGCGCTGGAGTCGTTCCCGCTGCTGGAGGAGCTGGTGGTGCGCGGCGCCTCCGGCGACTACGAGGGCAAGGAGGGGCTGGCGCTGCGTCCGCTGCGGCACGAGCGACTGCGCGCGCTGCGCTTCGAGGCCGGCGGGCTGCCCGCCGAGGTCGTACGGGCGGTGGGCGCGTCCGACTTCCCGGCGCTGGAGCGGCTGGAGCTCTGGCTCGGGGTCTCCGAGTACGGCGGGGACGCCACGGTCGCCGACCTCGCGCCGTTCCTGGACGGGGCCCGGCTGCCGGTCCTGCGTCACCTCGGCCTGGAGAACAGCGAGTTGCAGGACGAGATCGCCGCGGCCGTGGCGGGCGCGCCGGTGGTGGCCCGGCTGGAGAGCCTCAGTCTGGCGATGGGCATCCTCACCGACCAGGGGGCGGGCGCGCTGCTGGCCGGCCAGCCGCTCACCCATCTGCGGGCGCTCGACCTGCACCATCACTTCGTCAGCGAGGAGCTCCAGCAGCGGCTTCGGGACACCCTGGGCGCAGCCGGCGTGGCGGTCGATCTGTCGGAGCACGAGAAGCCGCACGGCGACTGGCGCTATGTCGCCAATGCCGAGTAGGTCCTCCATGACCCCCCGTCACCTCACGGTGCTCGGTATCCCGGGCCACCGGCGCCTGGCACTGTTCACCGCCGCCGCCCGGGCCGCCGCGTTGCCCGAACCGGCCGTGCTGCCCTGGCTGGACCTGCTGCGCGGCTCGTTCCGGCTGACGCCCGGCACGCTGGTACGGATCGACTCCCCCGGCGAGGACGAGGCCGTCGACCGGCTGCTGCGCGGCCCTGCCCTGGGCGCGGGCTACGCGCCCACCCGGGTGGAGGGCACCGCTGCCTGGTACCAGGGGGTGACCGCCGCGCTCGCCCGGCTCGCGGACGCCGTCCGTGAGACGCCGGGAGCGGCACTGCTCGGCGATCCGGCCGAGATCGCCGCCATGTTCGACAAGCGTTCCACGCACCGGATCCTCTCGGCCGCCGGGGTTCCGGTGCCGGCCGCGCTGGACCAGTCCACCGGGCCGGTGCTCGGCTGGGCCGACCTCAAGGACCGGTTGGCGGCGGCCGGGCTGCGCCGGGTCTTCGTCAAACCGGCGCACGCCTCCTCGGCCAGCGGTGTGCTCGCGCTGGAGTTCGGCCCGCGCGGCCAGGTCCAGGCCAGCACCTCGGTGGAGCTGGTGGCGGGTGCCCTGCACAACTCGCTGCGGGTGCGCCGCTACCGGGACGAGCGCGAGATCGCCGCCATCGTCGACCGCCTCGCGCCCGACCGGCTGCAGGTGGAATGCTGGATCCCCAAGGCCGCGCAGCACGGACGTGCCGCCGACCTGCGGGTGGTCGTGATCGCCGGCCGGGCCACCCACGCGGTGGTGCGGACCAGCAGGAGCCCGATGACCAACCTGCACCTGGGCGGCACGCGAGGCGACCTGCGGCTCGCGGCCGAGGCGGTCGGCCCGCGCTGGCCGGAGCTGCTGGCCGTCTGCGAACAGGCGGCCGCCTGCTTCCCCCGCTCCCCCATGGTCGGCGTGGACCTGCTGCCGGCCATCGGGTGGCAGCGGTTCCGCATCGGCGAGGTCAACGCCTTCGGCGATCTGCTGCCCGGGCTGACCGGCCTGACCGGCGGGCCCGCCGAGGGCCTGGACACCTACGCGGCGCAGGTCGCCGCACTCATCCACCACTCCCCCTGGACCACCGCACCATGACGCACCACCGGATACCCGACATGAACGCCGTCGTCGGCAGCCACAACCTGCTGCTGCTCACGCTGGACACGCTGCGCCACGACGTCGCCCAGGAGCTGGCCGAGGCCGGCCGCCTCCCGCACCTCGCGGCCCACCTGCCCGGCGGCCGGTGGGAGCGGCGGCACACGCCCGGCAGTTTCACCTACGCCGCCCACCAGGCGATGCTGGCGGGCTTCCTGCCCACCCCGGCCGACCCCGACGGTCCGCACCCGCGGCTGTTCGCCGCGCGCTTCGCCGGCTCGGAGACCACCGAGCCGCACACCTGGGTCTTCGACAAGCCGGAGCTGCCCTCGGCGCTGGCCACGGCCGGCTACCGGACGGTCTGCATCGGCGGCGTCGGCTTCTTCAACAAGCAGGGCCCGCTCGGCTCGGTGCTGCCCGACCTGTTCCAGGAGAGCCACTGGGAGCCCGAGTTCGGGGTCCCGTCACCGACCTCCTTCGAGGCCCAGGTCACCCGCGCCGAGCAGGTGGCCGCCGGCCACGGCGCCGAGCAGCCGCTCTTCCTGCTGCTGAACGTCTCGGCTCTGCACCAGCCCAACTGGTTCCACCTGCCGGGCGCCACCCGCGAGGACGGCGACAGCCGGGCCAGCCACGCGGCGGCGCTGGAGTACGTCGACCGGCACGTTCCCCGGCTGCTGCGCGCGATGAGCCGGCACCGGCCCTGCTTCGCGATCGTCTGCTCCGACCACGGCACCGCCTACGGCGAGGACGGCTACACCGGCCACCGGATCGGCCACGAGACGGTCTGGACCGTGCCGTACGCGCATTTCACCATCCCGGCAGCCCAGGAGAGCACCACGCCATGACCACCGTCCTGCCGCCGGCCGCCGAGATCCCGGCGGCCGAATCGCCCTACCAGTCCTACGTCTACGCCTATCCGCACAAGACCGCCTACCGCCCGCTGCTGCCGCGCCCCGCGCTGCGCGAGGTCTGGGCGGATGAGCCGCAGCACGCGCTCTCGCTCTACCTGCACATCCCGTTCTGCGAGGTGCGCTGCGGGTTCTGCAACCTGTTCACCCGGATCGGCAGCCCCGAGGGCCTGACCACCGCCTACCTGGACGCCCTCGACCGGCAGGCCGCCGCCGTCCGCGAGGCCCTGGCCGAGGACGCGCGCTTCGCGCTGGCGGCCTTCGGCGGCGGCACCCCCACCTATCTGACCGCCGGCGAGCTGGAGCGGCTCTGCGACATCGCCGAACAGCGGATGGGCGCCGACCTGCGCGCCGTGCCGCTCTCCGTGGAGGCCTCCCCCGAGACCGCGACCGCCGACCGGCTGCGGGTGCTGGCCGAGCGCGGGACCACCCGGCTCAGCCTGGGCGTGCAGTCCTTCCTGGACGAGGAGGCCCGCTCCGCCGTGCGACCGCAGAAGCGCGCCGCCGTCGAAGCCGCCCTCGGCCGGATCCGCGAGGCCGGCTTTCCGGTGCTGAACATCGACCTGATCTACGGCATCGACGGCCAGACCGAGGCCAGTTGGCTGCGCTCGCTGGACGCGGCGCTCGCCTGGGAGCCGGAGGAGCTCTACCTCTACCCGCTCTACGTGCGCCCGCTCACCGGACTGGCCCGGCGCGCCACCGAGGAGTCCCCGGCGGGCTGGGACGACCAGCGGCTGCGCCTCTACCGGGCCGGGCGCGACCACCTGCTCGCCCACGGCTACCAGCAGGTCTCCATGCGGATGTTCCGCCGGACCGGCTCGCCCGAGGCCGCCGGCACCGAGCACAGCAGCGAGTACAGCTGCCAGACCGACGGCATGGTCGGCCTCGGCTGCGGCGCCCGCTCCTACACCGCCGCACTGCACTACTCCTTCGACTACGCGGTCTCCGCCACCGACGTCCGCACGATCATCGACGACTACGTGGCCACCGCAGACTTCACCCGGGCCGAGTGGGGGCGGCCGCTCGCGCCGGAGGAGTCCAGGCGCCGTCACCTGATCCAGTCCCTGCTCCAGGCGGACGGCCTCGACCTGGCCGACTACCGGAACCGCTTCGGCACCGAGGCGGCCGAGGACTTCGCCGCGGACCTGGCCGGCCCCGCGCTGCGCGGGCGACTGCTCGTCAGCCAGGACCGGCTCCGGCTGAGCCCCGAAGGCCTGGCGCACTCGGACGCGATCGGGCCGGCGCTCTTCTCCGACGCGGTGCGGGCCGACATGGCCTCGTACCGGCCTCGGTAGGCCCGCCGTGACCGCCCATCACCTCGGTCTGCCCGGCTTCCATCCGCCGGGCGGATCCCACCCGCCGGGCGCGGAGCCGCTGGACCTCACCGTCCTCTACCGCGGTCCGCTCGCCTCCTGCGACTACGACTGCCCCTACTGCCCCTTCGCCAAGCGGCGCGACACACCCGACCAACTGCGCACCGACCGCGCCGCACTCGCCCGGTTCGCCGACTGGGCCGCGGCGGCCGGAGCGGGCGGCGACACGCTCTCCGTGCTCTTCACCCCGTGGGGCGAGGGCCTGGTCCGCTCCTGGTACCGCGACACCCTGGTCCGGCTCAGCCGGCTTCCGCACGTGCGCCGGGTGGCGATCCAGACCAATCTCAGCTGCCGCACCGACTGGCTGGCCGAGGCCGACCTGGACTCGCTCGCCCTGTGGACCACCTACCACCCCGGGCAGGTGACGCACGAACGCTTCCTGGCCAAGTGCCGCGAACTCACCGCCCTCGGCGTCCGCTACAGCGTGGGCGTGGTCGGCCAGCCCGAACACCTCGCCGCCGCCCGCCGGTTGCGCGCCGAACTCCCGCCCGACGTCTACCTCTGGATCAACGCGGCCGAGGGCCTCTCCTACCAGGACCACGAGGCCGCCGAGTGGACCGCCCTCGACCCGCTCTTCGCCTACAGCCGCCACCCGCACCCCAGCGCCGGCCTCCCGTGCCGCACCGGCGCCTCGGTGATCTCGGTCGACGGCGCCGGCACGGTCCGCCGCTGCCACTTCGTCCCCGAGGTCCTGGGCAACCTCTACGACGACTCCTACCGCGCCGCCCTCGCCCCACGCCCCTGCCCACTCAGCACCTGCGACTGCCACATCGGCTACGTCCACCTGGAAACCCTGCCGCTCTACGAACTCTTCGCAGGGGGCGTCCTGGAGCGGATCCCGACAACGGGTTGAGGACGGTGAACCGCCAGGACCCGTCGGCGGCACGGCGGGCGACGTTGGCCGTCGTTCCGGTGGGGGCGATCCGGGGTTCTTCACCCGGGAGGCGGGCATGACGCCTGGCGCCTTCCGGGCGAAGGAGCGTTCCTAGGTCTGTCCCGTGCAGCCACCTCGGGAACCCACAGAACGCCGACCACTACGTCCGGTAGCGGAAGAGGATCCGGCCGCGGGTGAGGTCATAGGGGCTGAGCTCCACGAGCACGCGGTCATACGGAAGGATCTTGATGTGGTTCTTCCGGATCTTCCCGCTGATGTGTGCCAGCACCTTGTGCCCGTTCTGGAGCTCCACCGTGAAGCTGGCGCTGCGCAGACACTCGAGGACGACGCCCTCGACTTCAATGCTTCCTGCTGTTCTTGGCAAGTTCTCTCACTTCTCTGGTCGGTGACGTAGCTCGGTGACGTACGTCGGTGGCGGAGGCCGGTGACGGTGAGGCCGGTGACGAAGCGCATTCCGCCTCAGCGGCGCACCAACTCCAGGTGGCTGGCCACCCGCCGGGCGCCCACGCCCTCGAACAGCGCCAGGGCCGCCCGGTTGGACTCGTTCACCTCGGCCGTTGCCGTTTCGATCCCGCCGCGGTGCAGCGAACCCAGCACCTGGGCCAGCAGCGCCCGGGCGATGCCACGGCGGTGCTGGTCGGCCCGGACTGCGATCAGCCCGATCCGCGGCTGCCGGGTCACCGGTGCCACCCGGACCAGTCCCACGTACCGGTCGGACTGTGCTGCCACCGCGTACTTCGACGGGTACAGCACCGTGGTCCCGTTCGGGCGGGGCAACACCTCGGCCGGCATCGTCTGCCATCCGACGGTGGCCTCGACCTCCTCGCGAATCTCGCGGTCCAACGCTCGCAGCGGACCCTCCTGCGCCTCACCGGCGGGCACGATCGTCACGTCCGACGGCGGTTGCACCGAGTCGAGCCCGGTGATCTGAGGGTCGGTGGGCACCAGGTACTCCCACTCGCGGTGCCGGACCGTGAAGCCGAGTTGCTTCCAACTGGTCGTCAGGTCGGGGTCAGCCTCGTCGACCAGCGTGTAGAGCGGCCTCGGCAGGTCCGCCAGCATCGCCTCGGCGAGCTGGTCGAAGACCGTTCGGTGCCACGCGTCGATGCTGAGGAAGAGCCGCCCGTCGGGCCGGAGCGAGGCGTCGCCGCAGCCGACCACCTGGTCGTCCTCCACAGCGTGCCACTGCGTCTCCGCGACCCGGGTGATCACTACCGTGGGCTCGCCCGTGCCCGAAGTGAAATGCACAGAATTCATAGGTTGTTGCCTTTCGGGAGTGCCTTGTCGTCGAGGCGCTCCTGGCGACACCTATGTCAATCGCCCGACCGTGACGACAAGGGGAGCACCCATATCGCTACAACGTTCATGGGTCTCACCTCCTCGCGGTCCGTCACGGTGACGCGAACGCTACCAGCCGGGGTCACCCCGCCCAACCGGTTTTCCAGCGTGTGCAACCGTGCCGGGACCGCTGGCCACCGGCGACGCCCGCGGGCCTCAGTCCTCCGCCCGTCCACCCGGGCTGACCAGGCCGGTCTCGTAGGCCAGCACCACGGCCTGGACCCGGTCGCGCAGGCCGAGCTTGGCGAGGATCCGGGCCACGTGGGTCTTCACGGTGGCCTCGGAGAGGTGCAGTTGGGCGGCCAGCTCGGCGTTGCTCAGACCACGGGCGAGCTGCTGCAACACCTCGGCCTCACGGGCGGTCAGGGTCGCGAGGTCGCGGTGGTGGGCCGAGAGGTCCGCGACCACCTCGGGGGCGCTCTCGCGCGGGGCGAACCGGGCGACCAGTCGGCGGGTGATGGCGGGCGCCAGCAGCGCGTCGCCGGCCTGGACCATCCGGACGGCGGCCACCAGGTGTTCGGGGCTGACGTCCTTGAGCAGGAAGCCGCTGGCTCCGGCGGCCAGCGCCGCGTAGACGTAGTGGTCCAGGTCGAAGGTGGTCAGCACGATCACCCGGGGTGGGTCGTCGCCGCCGGCCAGGATCCGCCGGGTGGCCTCCAGTCCGTCCAACTCCGGCATCCGGATGTCCATCAGCACCACGTCCGGCCGGGTCCGGCGGACCGCCGCGATGGTCTGCAGCCCGTCGCCGGCCTCGGCGACCACCTCGATGCCCTGGGAGGCCAGGATCATCCGGAAGCCGGTGCGGACCAGCGCCTGGTCGTCGGCGATCACCACGCGCAGCGGGCTCGCGGCGCCTCCGGCGTTCACCTGGCCGCCAAGACTCGCAGCGCCTCCGGCGTTCACGTGGCCTCCAGCAGTCACAGCGCCTCCAGCGTTCACAGCGCCTCCAGGGGGATCAGGGCCTTGACACGGTAGCCGCCGGTCAGCCGCCGACCGGTCTGCAGGGTGCCGCCGTAGACCGCGACCCGCTCGCGCAGACCGATCAGCCCGCGGCCGTTCCCGGTGCCGGCGGCCTCGCCGGGCGTGCCCTCGGTGTTGGTCACCTCCACCGTCAACTGGTGGGCGCCGTAAGCGACTCGGACCACGGCATTAGCTCCCTGCGCGTGTTTGACCGCGTTGGTCAGCGCCTCCTGCACCACCCGGTAGGCGGCCAGTTCCACGCCGGGCGGCAGCGGGCGGCGCTCGCCGGTGACGGAGAGTTCGACCGGGAGTCCGGCGGCGCGGATCCGGCCGACCAGGCCCTCCAGTCCGTCGAGTCCGGGCTGCGGCAGGGTCTCGGCGGTGGCGGCGGGCCGGTCGCCCGCGCTGTCCATCGTCAGCAGGCCCATCACATGGCGCAGTTCGCCCATCGCGGCGCGTCCGCCGGTCTCGATGGCGAGCAGTGCCTCGCGGGTCTGCTCGGGGTCGGCGTCCAGCATCATCCGGCCGGCGCCGGCCTGGATCACCATCACGCTGACGTTGTGGGTGACCACATCGTGCAACTCCCGCGCGATCCGGGCGCGTTCCTCCTCCACCGCGTGGCGCAGCGCCTCGGCCTGCTCGCCTTCCAGCGCGGCCAGCCGGGCCCGGCCCTGCTCGGCGCGGCCGGCCCAGACCCGATGCCCGACCGCCGCCATGACCACCGGGAAGACCACCAGCAGGCCCACCACCGCGTTGGGGAAGTGCGGCAGCGCGGCATGCTCGAAGAGCAGGACCAGCAGCGCCGCGGCCACCGGCAGGCTGGCCAGGGTCGGTTCCCGGTAGGGGCCGTGGGCGACCGCGTTGTAGACCGCGACCAGGGTGAGCAGGCAGGCGTAGAAGACCACGTCGGCGAAGGCGTCGCGGAGCATGAAGGCGCCCGCCATCAGCAGCCAGAGGGTGGCCAGCGGGTAGCGGCGGCGGACCGCCAGCGGCGCCGCGGCCAGCGCCACCGACAGCGGGGTCAGGACCGGACTGAACTGCTGGTCAGGGGTGTTGACGGCGTAACGGACGCCGACCAGCGCGAAGGTCGCCGCCAGCGCTACGTCCAGCAGGGCCTGCCGCCGGGCCGGTGGTCGCCGCAGTGCGCTGTGCGCCGTCCACCGACGCGGGTCCGTCCAGTACATCCGGCGACTACATCACAAGGATGATGCCCAGAGCCATGATCCGTCCGAGGGACGGGATATGGCCCGGTCGAGCGACGTGCCCGCAGGGCTCCCACGCCTAGTTTCGTTCAGGTCGGAACAGGGTGCTTCCAGGGAGTGGACGATGAGCGAACCGGTGATCCAACTGAGCGGCGTGAGCCGGGAGTTCGAGGACGGGCAGGCCGCGCTGCGGGGGATCTCGCTGACCGTCGGGGCCGGTGAGGCGGTGGCCGTGCTCGGTCCCTCCGGCAGCGGCAAGTCCACTCTGCTGAACCTGGTCGCGGGCCTGGACCGGCCCAGTGCGGGCACGGTCACGGTGGCCGGCACCCGGGTGGACACCCTCGGCGAGGCCGGTGCGGCCAGGTTCCGCCGGGCGAAGATCGGCATGGTCTTCCAGTTCTTCAACCTGCTGGACGACCTGACCGTGCTGGACAACGTGGTGCTGCCCGCCGAGATGACCGGTCTGGCGCGCGGCGCGGCCCGCCGGCGGGCGGCGGAACTGCTGGACACGCTCGGCATCGCCAAGCACGCCCGGGCCTACCCGGGTCGGCTCTCCGGCGGTGAGCGCCAGCGGGTGGCGGTGGCCCGGGCGTTGATGAACCGTCCGGCGCTGCTGCTGGCCGACGAGCCGACCGGCGCGCTGGACTCCGCCTCCGGCGAGGAGGTCAAGGGCCTGCTGAACGAGCTGCACCAGGAGGGCCAGACGATCGTCCTGGTCACCCACGACCTCTCGCTGGCCCAGGCCTGCGCCACCCGCACGGTCCGCATCGTCGACGGCCGGATCGCCGCCGACTCCGCCCTGGCGGTGGCCCGATGAGCGCGATCGGCAGAGTGGTTCGCGCGGGCGTCGGCCGGCGTCGGGTGCAGACCCTGGTCACCGGGCTCGCCTCGATGATGGCGGTGACCGCCTCGGTGCTCGGCGGCTCGCTGCTGGTCGCCTCCAACGCCCCCTTCGACCACGCCTTCGCCCGCCAGCACGGAGCGCACCTCACCGCCCAGTACGACGCGGCCAAGACCACCGCCGAGCAGCTCGCGGCCACCGCGCACGCCGCCGGGGTGACCGTCACGGCGGGACCGTTCCCGACCGTCTCGGTCGACCCGTCCGGCGCGACCGGCGTGCAGCTGCCCGCCGGGATGCGGATGCCGCCGATGACCCTGGTGGGTCGGGCCGGCGCCGGCGGCCCGGTGGACGATGTCGCACTGCTCTCCGGCCACTGGGTGACCGGGCCCGGGCAGCTGGTGGTCTCCGCCGACTACTCCGGTCCGCCCCTGACAGTGGGTCAGCAACTGGACGTCTCCGGCGCCACCCTGCAGGTGGTCGGCGTGGGCCGCTCGGTCAGCGCCACCGGCGACGGCTGGGTGGCACCCGCCGAGGTCACCGCGCTGACCGCCCCCGGCGGCTCGGCCGGTCTGCAGGTGCTCTACCGCTTCGGCAGCGCCGACAGCACGGCGCAGCTGGACGCCGACCGCTCCGCCGTCGCTGCCGCCGCACCCGCCGGCGCGCTGTCCGGCACCCGCGGCTGGCTCGACGTGAAGGCGGGCAACACCAGCAGCACCGGGATCTTCCTCCCGTTCCTGACCGCCTTCGGCCTGCTCGGGGTCGGCATGTCGGTGCTGATCGTCGGCAATGTGGTGGCCGGCGCGGTCGGCACCGGCACCCGGCGGATCGGCGTGCTCAAGGCGATCGGCTTCACTCCCGGCCAGGTGGTCCGGGCCTATGTGGCGCAGGCGCTGGTCCCGGCGGGGGTGGGCACGCTGCTCGGGGCGGTGCTCGGCAACCTGGCCGCGTCCTCGGTGCTGGCCAGCGCGGAGCAGGTGTACGGCACCGGCTCGCTCGCGGTCGCCCCGTGGGTGGACGCCGCGGTTATCGCCGGCGCGCTGCTGCTGGTCTCGGCCACCGCGCTGGCCAGTGCGCTGCGGGCCGGGCGGCTGCGCACCGTGGACGCGCTCGCCGTCGGCCGCACCCCGCGCCCGGGCCGCGGTCGGGCCGCGGCCCGGATCGCCGCCCGACTGCCGCTGCCCCGCCCGGTCACCCTGGGCCTGGCCCGTCCGTTCGCCCGGCCCGCGCGCTCACTCGCGATGGTCAGCGCGATCCTGCTGGGCGCCACCGCGGTCACCTTCGCCGTCGGCCTGGGCAGCTCGCTGCAGCGGATCCAGGACGCGAAGAAGATCCGCGCGGACGTCACGGTCTTCACCGTCGCACCGCCGACCGGCGACGCCTCCGCCGCCCGGTCCGGCAGCCCGGACACCGCCGCGATGCTCGCCGCGATCACCGCCCAGCCCGGCACCGCATCGGTCTTCGGGTCGGCCCACGCCCAGGTCACCGCCGCCGGCACCACCGGTACGGTCGCCGTCACCGCCTTCCAGGGCGACGCCTCCCGGGCCGGCTACCGGATGGTCGCCGGCAGCTGGTTCCACGGTGTGGGCGAGGCGGTGGCCCCGACCGGATTCCTCACCGCCACCGGTACCCGGGTCGGCGACACCGTGACCCTCACCGACCACGGCCGGAGCATCCCGGTCCGGATCACCGGCGAGGTCTTCAGCGGCCAGAACCAGGGCCGCTCCCTGCTCACCGACGCCGGCACGCTGGCCGCCGCCGAGCCCGACCTGCACCCCGACCTCTACTACGTGTCGCTCAAGTCCGGTACCGACCGCAACGGTTACACCAACGCGCTGAACACCGCACTGCAGTCCACCGGCGCGCACGCCCAGGCCGGCGAGGACGGCGGCAGCAGCCAACTGCTGATCGTGCTCGACGCGCTGACCGCGCTGCTGACCCTGATGCTGACCGCGGTCGCCGGGCTCGGCGTGCTCAACGCCGTGGTGCTGGACACCCGCGAGCGGATCCGCGACCTCGGGGTGGCCAAGGCGCTCGGCATGACGCCGCGTCAGACCATCGCCATGGTGCTCGCCTCGGTGGCGCTGATCGGCGCGCTCGGCGGCGCGGTCGGCGTACCGCTCGGGGTGTGGCTGCAGCGCCTGGTGGTGCCCGCGATGGGACGCAGCGCGGGGCTGCGCCTGCCCGCCGAGATCCTCAACGTCTACCACCCCGCCAACCTGCTGCCGCTCGCCCTCGGCGGCCTGCTGCTCGCCGTCCTCGGCGCCCTGCTGCCGGCCGGCTGGGCGGCTCGGACCCGGACGGCGGTGGCGCTGCGCACCGAGTGACGGATGGGCCGGGCGTCAGAACAGCCTCGCCGCCTCCGCTGCCGCATCCGGCAGCCCGGGGAGGCTGTCCTGCCACACGGCCGCGTCGCTCAGCGGCAGTTGCTGCATGCTCGCCTCGCACAGTTGCAGCGAGCGGCGGTCCTTCTTGTGGTCGTGGACGATGCCGTAGCCGGCCCGGCGGGTCGGCATCAGGGCCACCAGACGGCCGCAGGCGGGGCACTGGACTCGGGGCGCGCGCATAGCACAAGGGTGCCTCAGGGGGGTGACAAGGCGGATCGGCAGCCCGTCGCGCCGCTCAGCCCAGCACCAGATCCCGCACGCTGAGCCGCACGCCCCCCGTCACCCCCGGTACCGCCCGCACTGCAGCCCCCTGTACAGCCTCCCGTTCGGCCACCCGCACCGCCACCGCCGCGTCGTACCCCTCCGGCACCTCGACGGCGTGCAGCTCCCACCCCGCCGGCTCGACCCCAGCCGCCTTCCCGCCCTCCGGCAGGAACTCGGGGCCCACGCCCACGTAGTCGATGCCGACTCCGCGCCCGAGACCCATCCCGGTGCCTTTCAGGTAGGCCTCCTTGCGCACCCAGCAGCGCAGTGCGGCGGCCGCCCACCGCTCGGGCTCGACCGCGGCCAGCTCGGCCCGCTCCGCCGGGTGCAGCAGGCCCGCCACGTCCTCGCCGGCTTCGCGTTCGAAGGCGCCGTGCCCCTCGACGTCCACTCCGAGCGGGTCCGCGGCCAGTGCGATCACCGCGAGGCCGGCGGCGTGCGAGAGCGAGAACTCCACCGGTCCGTCGACCTCGGGCCGTCCGTGCGGCTCACCGCAGCCCGGGCAGGGCGCCTGACGGAAGGTCAGCTCGGCGGGGCGCCGGCCGAGCCGCTCGGCGAGCACGGTGCGCAGGCCGACGTGCGCGACCTCGTAGAGCTGCCGGTCCTGCTCGCGGCGGAAGGCGGCGGCCCGGGCGCGTTCGGCCCGGTCCAGCAGCACGGGCGCGGCCGCGCGAGCCGCGGCGGCGTTGCCGGGCGCGACGGCGACCCGCCAGACCCGGACCTCCCCGGGCTCCACCGCGGCGACCGCGTCCGCCGCTCCCGCTGCCTCCGGTGCCACGTCAGATCCCCGTCACCGTGCCGGACACCACTCGAACCACCCCGTCCTCGCGCGCGGCCAGGGCCGCCCGCAGCCGCGGTTCGCGTGCGGGGCCGAGCAGTTCGTAGGCCTCCTCCAGGGGCGCCCACCGGTACTCCTCCAACTCGGCCTCCTGCACCGAGATCGGCGTGCCGACCGGCAGCACCCCGGCGTCGAAGATGAAGTGCACGGCGGGGTGGTTGAGCGCCTCGGAGGGGTGGGTCCAGGAGACCACCAGCAGGCGGCCGATCTCGCGGTCGAGGCCGGTCTCCTCCAGCAGTTCGCGTCGGGCGCACTCCAGGGCGTCCTCGCCGACATCGATGGTGCCGCCCGCGAACTGCCAGCCGGGGCGGTAGTTGGGCTTGAGGATGAGCACCCGCCCGGCCTCGTCGGTCAGCAGGGTGCCGGCAGCGGTGTACGAACGCGGCAGCGAGGCGAGCCAGGCGTCTCGGGGCAGCAACTGCTCCTGGTCCATGCGGAAGTCCTCTCGTCGGGATCCCGCCGATTCAAGCACGTCACCCGTGCCCGACGCGGGTGTCGGCGGTCCCACCTGGGAGAGTGGGCGCCATGACCGACCAGATCCTGCTCGCCGACCGCACCGAGATCCCGCTCCCCGCCGAACTCCCCGGCCCCGTCGACGGCCTGCGGACCTTCCTCGGCGAGGACGGCGTCGCGGTGCTGCTGCTGGACCGCCCGCACCGCCGCAACGCCGTCACCCTCGCCATGTGGCAGGCGCTGCCGGGGCTGCTGGGCGCGCTGGCGCGGCACCCGGGGGTGCGGGCGCTGCTGGTGACCGGCGCCGAGCGGACGTTCAGCGCGGGGGCGGACATCGCGGAGCTCTCCGAGGTGTACGGCGATCCGGCCGCCGCCGACGCGTACCACGCGCGCAACGTCGAGGCCGAGCAGGCGCTGGCGGGGTTCCCGCATCCGACGCTCGCGGTGGTGCACGGCTCCTGTGTGGGCGGCGGCTGCCAGTTGGCGCTCGCCTGCGACCTGCGGTTCGGGGCGGCGGACGCCCGGCTGGGGATCACCCCGGCCAAGCTCGGTGTGGTCTACCCGGCGGTGCCGACGGCGCGGCTGGCGCAGGTGGTCGGACCGGCCCGGGCGAAGTACCTGCTCTTCTCCGGCGAGCTGGTCGACGCGGCGCGGGCCGAGCGGTTCGGGCTGCTGGACGAGGTGCACCCGGCGGAGCGGCTGGACGCCCGGGCGCTGGAGTTCGCCCGGCTGCTGGCGCGCCGCTCGCCGCAGACCATCGGCGCGGTGAAGGCGGCGCTGACGGCCCTGGCCACGCACGGTCCGCAGGCCCTCCCCGAGGCGCTGGCGCCCTGGGAGCGCCGCTCGCGCGAGGCACCCGACGTCCGCGAGGGGCTCGCGGCGTTCCTGGAACGCCGCGAGCCCGTCTTCCAGGCCCGACGGCTGCTAGGCCCGACGGAGTAACGTGGGACGTGCGGTCGGTCACTCTCTGGTGAGATTCCCTCAGGAGCAGTCCCCCACCAGTAAGGAGCACAGACCCATGCGCGCAGAAGTGGGCGACCACCTGCACATCCACAGCCGCGCGGTCGGCATCATCGACCGTGAGGGCGAGGTCGTCGAGGTGCACGGCGACGACGGTGAGCCGCCGTACCTGGTCCGGTTCGAGGACGGCCACGAGACGCTGATCTTCCCGGGGCCGGACTGCACCGTCGAACACCGGCCCGCCTCGAACTAGCCCCGAGCCCGAGCCCCCGTCCCCCGATCGGGCGGGTCAGCGGATCGGCAGCCCCGAGATCGTCCGGGCGATCACCAGCCGCTGGATCTCGCTGGTCCCCTCGAAGATGGTGTAGATCGCACTGTCCCGGTGCATCCGCTCCACCGGGTACTCGCGGGTGAAGCCGTTGCCGCCGAGCAGCTGCATCGCCTGCGAGGTCACCCACTTGGCGGTCTCGCCGGCGTAGAGCTTGGACATCGAGCCCTCGGCCGCGGTGAACGGCTGCTGGTTGGCGGCCATCCAGGAGGCCCGCCAGACCAGCAGCCGGGCCGCGTCGATCCGGGTGCGCATGTCGGCCAGGGTGAAGGCGACGCCCTGGTTGTCGATGATCGGGCGGCCGAACTGCACCCGGGTCTTGGCGTAGTCCAGCGCCACCTCGTACGCGGCCCGGGCGATGCCGACGGCCTGCGCCCCGACGGCCGGCCGGGAGGCCTCGAAGGTCGCCATCGCCGCGTTCTTGCCCTTGCCCTTGGCCGAGCCGGCGGCCTGCTCCCTGGCCCGCTCCCGGGCCCGGGCCAGCCGCTCGTCCAGCTTCTCCTTGCCGCCGAGCAGGCAGTGGCCGGGGATCCGGACGTTGTCCAGCACCACCTCGGCGGTGTGCGAGGCGCGGATGCCGTGCTTCTTGAACTTCTGCCCCTGGGCGAGGCCCTCGGTGCCCGGCGGCACCACGAAGGAGGCCTGGCCGCGGGCGCCGAGCGCGGGGTCGACGGTGGCGACCACCACGTGCACGGCGGCGATGCCGCCGTTGGTGGCCCAGGTCTTGGTGCCGTTGAGCACCCACTCGTCCTTGGCCTCGTCGTAGACGGCGCGGGTGCGCAGGGCGGAGACGTCCGAGCCGGCGTCGGGCTCGGAGGAGCAGAAGGCGGCGACCTTGACGTCGTCGGGGGTGCCGAACATCTGCGGGGCCCAGGTGCCGATCTGCTCGTCGGTGCCGTTGGCCAGCACGGCGACGGCGGCCAGTGTGGTGCCGACGATGGACAGGCCGATGCCCGCGTCGCCCCAGAACAGCTCCTCCATCGCGACCGGGATGCCGACGCCGGAGGGGTCGAAGTACTGCTGGGCGTAGAAGTCGAGGGAGTAGATCCCGAGCTTGGCGGCCTCCTGGATGATCGGCCAGGGCGTCTCCTCGCGCTCGTCCCACTCGGCGGCGGCCGGGCGCATCACGTCGGCGGCGAAGCCGTGCAGCCAGTCGCGGACGGCGAGCTGGTCCTCGCCGAGTGCCATCGAGAATCCGCTCATGTCTCGTCATCCCTTCAGGATCAAGATCGCGCCGCCCGGGGGTTACCGGGGGTAACATCGAGGGAGTCTGCTACTGATAGGTAACGGATGTCAACGAGAAGGAGGGGCCGGTGACCGCGCTGGAGGAGCCGCGCCGGGAGCAACTGCTCAACGCCGCCGACCGGGTGGTCCGCCGGGACGGCCCCGGCGCCAGCATGAACGCGATCGCCGCCGAGGCGGGCATCACCAAACCGATCCTCTACCGCCACTTCGGCGACCGCAGCGGCCTCTTCCAGGCCCTGACGGACCGTCACACCTCGGGTCTGCTGGCCGCGGTGCGCGAGGCACTGGCCGAACCGCTGGAGCGGCGCGAGCGGGTGGAGCACGTGCTGGACACCTACCTGGCCGGGATCGAGGCCCGGCCGCAGGTCTACCAGCTGCTCACCCACCCGGAGGCCGGCGACCCGAACGGGGTCGGCAACGCGCTGGCGCCGGCGCTGCGGCAGATCGCCGAGGAGATCACCCGGGCGGTGACGGCGCAGGTGGACCTCGGTCCGGACGCGCCGCTGCTCTCCGAGGCCTGGGGGCGGGCGATCACCGGGATGGTGCTGGCGGCCGGCGACTGGTGGCTGGACGCCAAGCCCTGCCCACGGGCCAAGATGGTGCAGGCGCTGGCCGACCTGCTCTGGGGACGGCTGGCGGCGGCGGCCCCCCTGCCGGCCGTGCCGCTGCCCGGCAACAACGGCGGTGCAACCGAAGCGACAGAACCTGAGTAGTACTCACCTCTTGCGCTCGGCGCCGCACTTCTACGACACCGCGGTGGAGAACGGCGCGGACTGGGACCCGGCTGACGGCTTCGTCGAGAACTACACCGCAGCGATCACCGCCTATCCCACCGCACACCGGCTGCCGGTGCTGGTCGGCGAGTGGGGCCCGCCGAACTCCCGCACCCCGGGCAACACCGAGCTGGTCCGCCGGCAGGTGGCCGCGATGGCGGGCTTCGCGAGCGCCTGGACCGCCTGGTACTGGTGCCGGGGGAGCGGCGGCTACTGCGTGTTGGGCCCGGACGGGCAGACCGCGCCGGGCGAGGAGCCGGCCTTCGGACCGTACGCCCTGGCGCTGGCCGGGCTGCCGGCCCGGGAGAGCTGGGCGGCCGGCCGCTACCAGGTGACCTTCACGCCGAACGGCTCCTGGACCGAACTCGCCGCACAGCCAACGGCGCAGGTCACCACCACGGTTCCGGTGCTCGTCGATCGCAGCCACCCCGGCCGGCTGCGGGTCAGGCTCCCCCAGGGCGCCCAGGCCACGCTCACCGTCACCGTCTAGAGCAGATCCGCCCGGGCCGCCTGGATGCCCGCCTGGAACCTGGTGCGGGCGCCGAAGCGGTCCATCAGCTCGCGCACCCAGCGCTGCACCGTCCGGGTCGAGACGCTCATCTGGCGGGCGATGCTCTCGTCGGTCAGCCCGGCGGCCAGCAGCGCGAGCAACTGGCGGTGCCGGTCCTGCGGCAGTTCGGCGGAGTCCGGCGGGCCCATCAGCATGGCGCGGGTCCAGTAGAGCTCGAAGAGTCCGGCCAGCGCGTCCAGCAGGGAGGACGGGCGGACCAGCAGCACGCTCTGCAGCTCGGTGCCCGAGCTGACCGGCAGCAGCGCCCACCGGTCGTCCACCAGGGCCAGCTTGAGCGGCAGTTCGGGCAGCACCCGGGCCTGCTCGCCGGCCCCGGTGAACAGCTGGATCTCGGCCAACCGCTCGGGCTCGCACAGCACCCGGCTCTCGTACACCACGCGCATCCGCACGCCCCGCCCGAGCGCGGCGAGTTCGCACTCGGGGTCGGCCCGCCGAATGTACGGCGGCTTGTCCAGCACCCGCAACTCCTCGCGCGCGCCCAGCTGGAGGCTGCGCCAGAGTTCGGCGATCGAGTCCCGCCCGCTGACGATCTCGACCAACTCGCCCGCCACGGTGTCGATCCGCGATCGGCGGTAGGTGCGCAGCAGCTCGTTGATCCGGCCCCGGGTGCGGCGCAGCTCCAGCTCGCGGCGGAGCAGCAGTTCCTCCAGCGCCACGTCGGGCGCCGCCGCGGTCCACAGGAAGCCGTCGGGAGGCGGGCGTTCGACCAGCCCGAGGTCGGCCAGCAGACCGAGCGCGGCCGCCGTGCGGTCGGCGCCGACGCCGGTGGCCAGGGACAGTTGGGCCGCGGTCTGGCCGGCGGTGGTCAGCAGCTGCAGGTAGAGCCGCTCCTGGTCGGGGGCCAGCCCGAGGCCACCGAAGCGCGTGGTCCACTGCTCCGCCACCGAGCCGCCCCTCCCTGGTCTCGACCCGACTTTGGGCCATGCCAGCGCGGAAATCAAGCCATGAAGAGTCAAGAGAGGGGGCAACCGGGTGCGCCACGGGTGCTGATCCCCGTGGCGCACCTTCGCGCTACTGGACCGCCAGTCCGCGGCGCAGCAGCAGCGGCTCGATCCGCGGGTCGCGCCCGACCACGGCCCGGAACGCGTCCAGCGCCGGCCGGCTGTCGCCGCGCGACAGCAGCTCCCGCCGGAACACCTCGCCGCTCTCGCGCACCGTGCGCCCGTTGCCCTTGAACCAGTCCACCGTGTCGGCGTCCAGCACCTCGGACCAGATGTAGGCGTAGTAGCCCGCGCTGTAGCCGTTCACGAACAGGTGGGTGAAGTAGCCGGTGCGGTAGCGCGGCGGTACCGCGGCCAGCGACAGGCCCGCCTCCTTGAGCGCCTGCGCCTCGAACTCCACCGCGTCCAGCACGGCTTCGCCGGCCGGTCGGGTGTGCCAGGCCCAGTCGAGCAGCGCGGCGGCCAGGTACTCCACGGTCTTCACGCCCTGGCCGAAGTTCTCGGCCGCGGCCAGCCGCTCCAGCAGGTCGGCCGGGATCGGCTCGCCGGTCTCGTGGTGCTTGGCGTAGTTGAGCTGCACCTCGGGCCAGGTCCCCCACATCTCGTTGACCTGCGAGGGGAACTCCACGAAGTCGCGCGGCACCTGGGTGCCGGCCAGCGAGGGGTAGCGCACCGCGGAGAAGAGGCCGTGCAGCGCGTGCCCGAACTCGTGGAACAGGGTGCGGACTTCGTCCACGCTGAGCAGCACCGGGCGGCCGGGGGCCGGCTTGGCGATGTTGAGGTTGTTGAAGACCACCGGCTTGCGGTCGAACAGGTGGGCCTGCGGGACCAGTTCGTCCATCCAGGCGCCACCGCGCTTGGACGGGCGGGCGAAGAAGTCGGCCAGGAAGAGACCCAGTGCGGTGCCGTCCTGCTCGAACACCTCGAAGACCCGGGTGTCGGGGTGGTAGCCGGCCAGGTCGGTGCGCTCGGTGAAGCTCAGCCCGTAGACCAGCTGGGCGGCGTGGAAGACGCCGTCCTGCAGCACCCGCTCCAGCTCGTAGTAGGGGCGCAGCTCGGCGGTGTCCAGGTCGTACTCGGCCTTGCGGACCCGCTCGGTGTAGTACGCCAGGTCGTGCGGGCCGAAGTCGGTGACGCCGTCGGCCGCGGCGGCCTCGACCAGGCGGCTCAGCTCGCGCTCGGCGTTGGCCATCGCCGGCGGGACCAGCTTGGCCAGCAGCTCGGCGACGGCGTCCACGGTGCCGGCGGTCTCGTCGGCCACCACGTAGGCGGCGTGGCTCGGGTAGCCGAACAGCGCGGCCCGCTCGGCGCGCAGCGCGGCCATCCGGGCGGCCACCGGGCCGTTGGTCTCGGCGGCCCGGTCCAGTGCGGCGGTCAGCAGGCGGCGGCGGACCGCACGGTCGGTCAGCTGGGCCAGCGCCGGCTGGTTGGAGAAGTTGAGCAGGCTGAGCACGTACTTGCCCTGGTGGCCGAGCTCGCGGGCGTTGGCGGCGGCCGCCTCGATCGCGCCCTCGGACAGGCCGGCCAGCTGGTCGGCGCTGTCCAGCACCAGCGCGCCGGCCGCGTTGGCGGCGAAGACGTTCTGCTCGAAGACGCCGGCGGCGGTGGCCAGCTCGGCGTTGAGCTCGCGCAGCCGCTGCTGCTGCGCCTCGGGCAGCTCGGCGCCGGCCCGGACGAACCGGGTGTGGCGGCGCTCCAGCAGCCGCAGCGACTCGGCGTCCAGGCCGAGCTCGGCCCGCTGGGCGTGCACCGCGTCGAGCCGGGCGAAGAGCGCCCGGTCCAGGTGGATCGCGTCGCCGTGGGCCGCGAGCCGGGGGCGGAACTCGGCGTCCAGTTCCTGCACGGCCGGGTTGGTGACCGCGGAGGTCTGGTTGTCGAAGACCGCCAGCACCCGGCGCAGCAGCTCTCCGGTGCGCTCCAGCGCGACCACGGTGTTCTCGAAGGTCGCGGGCTCGGGGTTCGCGGTGATCCGCGCGATCTCGGCCAGCTGCTCGGCCATGCCCTGTTCGAGGGCCGGCCGGTAGTGCGCCTCACGGATCTCGCCGAACTGCGGGAGCTGGTAGGGCAGCGGGCTCGGAGAGAGGAAGGGATTTTCCGTCATTCCGCAGACCATACGCGTCAAGTTGTCAGTGCACCGCGCTACCGTCGGGATGAGCGGGATCGCACTCCGCAAATAGCCTGAAATCGCCGGACCGGAGGCCACTGATGACCGCCAGGAACGCCAGGATCGCCCTGGTGCCCGACGCCCACGGGCGTGGCGGCCGCCTGCACCGCCTCGCCGAGGACGGCACGGCGCTCGGCGCACCGCTGCACGCCCCCGAGCTGGCCGTCACGGTCGCCGAGCTGGAGGCCGCCGAGCGGCCCCGCTGGGTCTGGGCCGCCGCCGAGTCCGGCTACGCCCCGCTGCTGCCCGCGCTGCCCGGCCGGCTCGGCCGCTGCCACGATCTGCGACTGGTCGAGGCGCTGCTGCTGGCGCAGGAGGGCCGCTGGGGCGCGCCGCGCTCGCTCGGCGCCGCCTGGTCCCGGCTGCGCGGCCTGCCGGTCCCGGAGGACCTGCCCGACTCCGGTCCCAACGAGGCGCAGGACACCCTGTTCGCCCCCGACCGCCTGCAACTGCCGCCCGGCACCGACCCGCTGACCGCCGTGATCGCGGTGCACGCCGAGCAGCAGCGCCGGCTGGCCGCGATCGAGGGCCCGGTCGAGCGGTCCCGGTTCCGGCTGCTGGTCGCCGCCGAGTCGGCCGGCGCGCTGGCCGCCGCCGAGATGGCGGAGGACGGCCTGCCCTGGCGTGCCGAGGTGCACGACGCGCTGCTCACCGAGCTGCTCGGTCCGCGCCCGCACATCCCCGGCACCCAGCCCGCCCGGTTGGCCGAGCTGTCGGCGGGGCTGCAGCAGGCGCTCGGCGGCAAGCCGTTCAATCCCGACTCGCACACCCAGGTGCTGAAGGCCTTCGCCGAGCAGGGCATCCGGCTCGGCTCCACCCGAGTCTGGGAGCTGCGCGGGATCGACCATCCGGCCGCCGAGCTGATGATCCGTTACAAGGAGCTGTCCCGGATCCACACCGCGCACGGCTGGGCCTGGCAGGACGCCTGGGCCAAGGGCGGCCGGTTCCGTCCGGAGTACGTGGTGGGCGGCGTGGTCTCCGGCCGCTGGGCCAGCCGGGGCGGCGGCGCACTGCAGATCCCGCGGATCCTGCGCCGGGCCGTGGTGGCCGATCCCGGCTGGCTGCTGGTGGTGGCCGACGCCGCCCAGCTGGAGCCCCGGGTGCTGGCCGCGCTCTCCGGTGACGCGGCGCTGGCCCGCAGCGCGGCCGGCGGCGACCTCTACCAGGCGCTGGCCGCCACCGCCTTCCACGGCGATCGGGACAAGGCCAAGCTCGGCCTGCTCGGCGCGATGTACGGGCAGACCAGCGGGGACATCGGCCCGCTGCTGGCCACCCTGCGCCAGCGGTACCCGGCCGCGATGGGCTTCGTCGAGGCGGCCGCCCGCACCGGGGAGGACGGCGGGATCGTCCGCTCCCAGCTCGGCCGGCCCTGCCCGCCGCCCTCGGACGCCTGGCTCGACCTCGCCGAGTCGACCGCCCCGGACGACACCCAGGGCGGCCGCTCCACCAGGGCCCGCGGCCGGTTCACCCGCAACTTCGTGATCCAGGCCAGCGCCGCGGACTGGGCGTTGGCGCTGCTGGCCGCGCTCAGACGCCGGCTCGCCGAGCTGTCGGCCGAGCCGCACCTGGTCTTCTTCCAGCACGACGAGGTGGTCGTGCACACCCCCGCCGACCTCGCCGACAAGGTCACCACCGCGGTCGCCGAGGCCGCCGAGGAGGCCACCCGGCTGGTGTTCGGCGACACCCCGGTGCAGTTCCCGATGAGCACCGCCGTGGTCGAGTGCTACGGGGACGCCAAGTGACGGTCCGTCAGAACTTCCGCGACTGCCAGGCCTCCCGGGCCGAGCGGGCCACCTCGGCCAGGCCCGCCCCGGTCGAGGCGGTCACCACCGCGGCCACCGCGCCCTCCACGAACGGCGCGTCCACCAGCACCACCTCGTCCTCGCGGGCCAGGTCCGCCAGTACCGCCCGCGCGGTGAGCACCGCGCTGCCCAGGTCCGGCAGCACCACCACCCCCGCGCCCGAGTCGACCTGCCGCACCGCGGCCTCGATCAGCTCGTAGCTGGTCCCGATCTCGCCCGCCTCGGTTCCGGCGGCCACCGCCACCGCCACGCCCCCGCCGCCGAGTTGCTCGGTCAGCTCGGCCACCCCCGCCCCGAGCAGCGGGCTGTGCGACACCAGGACGATTCCCACTGAAGTCCTCATGGCCTCCGAGCGTAGCCCGCCCGGGTGGCGTAGGTTCGCAGGAGATCCGTCCGACCACCAACCCGGGAGCCGGCATGAAGAAGCTGATCAACACCCCCGAGACCGTGCTCGACGACACTCTCGCCGGAATCGCCGCCGCCCACCCGGAGTTGACGGTGGACCGGGCGGCCCGGGTGATCCACCGGGCCGGCGCACCGCGGCCCGGCAAGGTCGCGCTGATCTCCGGCGGCGGCTCCGGCCACGAGCCGCTGCACGCCGGCTTCGTCGGCCCCGGGATGCTGGACGCGGCCTGCCCGGGCGAGGTGTTCACCTCCCCCGTCCCGGACCAGATGCTGGCCGCCGTCCGGGCCACCGACGGCGGCGCGGGCGTGGTCTTCGTGGTCAAGAACTACACCGGCGACGTGCTCAACTTCGAGCTGGCCGCCGAACTGGCCGCCGAGGAGGGCATCGAGGTCCGCACGGTGCTGGTGGACGACGATGTCGCGGTCAAGGACTCCACCTGGACCGCCGGGCGGCGCGGCACCGGCGCCACCGTGGTGGTGGAGAAGGTCGCGGGCGCGCTCGCCGAACGCGGCGCCGGCGCCCGCGAGGTGGCCTCGATCGGCGAGCGGGCCAACGCCGCCTCGCGGTCCTTCGCGGTGGCGCTGACCGCCGCGACCGTCCCGGCGGCGGGCAAGCCCGGCTTCGACCTGCCGGCCGACGAGATCGAGGTGGGCGTCGGCATCCACGGCGAGCCGGGCCGCCGCCGGGAGAAGCTCCGCCCGGCCCACGAGCTGGTCGCCGAGGTGGTGGAGACCGTTCTGGCCGAGCACACCCTGACCCCGGGCGACCAGGTGATCGCCCTGGTCAACGGCCTGGGCGGGACCCCGCTGCACGAGCTCTACCTGGTCTACGGCGAGGTCGCCGCCCGCCTCGCCGAGCGCGGCATCGCGATCGCCCGCAACCTGGTCGGCAACTACGTGACCAGCCTGGACATGGCCGGCTTCTCGCTCACCCTGACCAAGGCCGACCCCGAGCTGCTGGAGCTCTGGGACGCGCCCGTCGCCACCCCGGCCCTGCACTGGTCCTGATCCCCCCTCAGAGGGACCCTCTCAGCCGACGGAGCATCACCATGCCCTACGCCCTGGACCACGACTTCGCGCTCGCCTGGCTGCGCGCCACCGCTGCGGCCGTCGAGCAGCAGCACCAGCGGCTGACCGAGCTGGACGCCGCGATCGGCGACGGCGACCACGGGACCAACCTCAGGCGCGGCTTCGCGGCGGTCCTCGCCGTGGTCGACGCGCTGCCCGCCGACACCCCGCCCGGTGAGCTGCTCAGCAAGGCCGGCAGCACCCTGATCTCCAAGGTCGGCGGCGCTTCCGGACCGCTCTACGGCAGCGCGCTGCGCACCGCCGGCAGGGCGCTGCCGGCGCCCACCGCCGACCTGACCGCGCTGGCCGAGGGGCTGCGGGCCGGCCTGACGGCGGTGCAGAAGCTGGGTGGCGCCACCGTCGGTGACAAGACCATGGTCGACGCCTTCGAACCGGCCGTCGCCGCCCTGGAGCGAGCCGCCTTCGACGGCTTCTCGCTGCGCGAGGCCACCGCGCTGGCCGCCGAGGCGGCGGAGGCGGGGGCCCGCGCGACCGTTCCGCTGGAGGCCCGCAAGGGCCGCGCCTCCTATCTGGGCCCGCGCAGCGTCGGCCACCAGGACCCGGGGGCCACCTCGACGGCGCTGCTCTTCCGGGCGCTGGCCGAGGCCGCGCCGCGCTGACCCGTGATCGGCGGCGGACGGCTGCTGCTGTTCAGTCGGTGCGGCTGACCAGCAGCAGCAGCGCGTCGTCGTTCAGTTCGCCGCCGGTGTGCCCGAGCAGGTCGGCGTAGAGCCGCCCGACCGCGGCGTCCAGTTCGGCCACCGAGGAGCCCGCACCGGCGACCAGCTTCCCGACCCGCCGCTCCAGCGGGTAGAACTCCCCGCTGCCGTACTCGCGGGCCTCCACCACCCCGTCGGTGCAGAGCACCAGCACATCGCCGCGCTCGAACGGCAGGTCCCAGCTCTGCGGCTGCCCGGGCGCGAGCCGCCCCAGGCCCAGCGGCACCCAGGGGTCGGGCGCCTCCAGCAGCGTCGCGGTGCCGTCCGGCGCCACCCGGATCGGCGGCACGTGCCCGTACTGGAGCAGCTCGACGGCCCCCGGCGTGCGCAGCTCGGCGAAGAGCGCGGTGGTGAACTGACCGTCCACCACGTGCCGCTCCACGCTGGCCTCGATCCGGGCCGCCACGCCGCGCAGCCCGGCCTCGTCGTAGGCGGCCTCGCGGAAGGCGCCGAGCACCACGGCGGCCGTCTGCACCGCCTCCAGCCCCTTGCCCTGGACGTCGCCGACCAGGACCCGGGTGCCGTGCGGGGTGTCCAGCACCGAGTAGAGGTCCCCGCCGATCCGCGCCTCGTCGGCGGCCGAGGCGTAGCGGACGGCGAGCCGCAGCGGTCCGACCTCGGGACCGGGCCGCTGCAGCAGCGCCCGCTGGGCCGCCTCGGCCACCGAGCTGACGGCCGCGAAGGCGGCGGCCCGGCGCATCCGGACCTCGGCGACGTAGGCGCTGAACAGGCTCAGCGCGGCGTAGGTGATGATCGAGCCGAACAGGAACCGCTGGTCGTGCACGGCGGTGACGTTGTCGTACCGGTTGAGGCCGAGCAGGACGGCCAGGCCGAAGGTGCAGACCGAGAGCACGCCGACGGCGGAGAGGGTGAGTGCGGCGATCGAGGGGACCACGGTCATCAGCGGCGCCAGGTAGCGCTCCTTGCCGGTGGAGAGGTCGGCGATGGTGACCGCGAGGATCGCCAGCCCGGCGGGCGCGGCCCGCCGCCGCCAGGACAGGTCGCGCAGGTCGACGGCGGCCAGCACGCGCCGCCGGCGCCCCCGGGAGAGTCCGGACAGCTCGGCGGCCACCGGTCTGCTGCTGCGGTGGCGTCGGAACACCTGCCGAACATTACGGACAATGAGCGCGCTGCGCCCGTATTGGAGTGCCGCAGTCGTACCGCTGGTGCGCGTGCGACTACTGTCTGTGGGCGGACTGTGACCGCCGTCTCATCGCGTCAGGGGTCCGCACCCCCCATGGAATACCCCTAGGGGGTATGGTGTTCTCAACAGCGCGGCGCCGACCCCGGCGCCCACCGACTTCCCGGAGGCCCCGATGTCCAGCACCATCACCTACACCGTCACCGGCATGAGCTGCGGCCACTGCGAGAAGTCGGTCAGCTCAGAACTGGCCGCGCTGCAGGGCGTGCTCAAGGTGGCCGCGGACGCCAAGGCGGGCACCGTCACGGTCTCCTCCGAGCAGCCGCTGGACGACTCGGCCGTGCGCGCCGCCATCGACGAGGCGGGCTACGAACTGGTCGGCCGGTCGGCCTGAGCGCGGCCACGGGGGGCGCGCCCCCGCCACCGCCCCCCGTCCCCACTTCTCGTCAAGGAGCGGAAGCCATGAGTCCTGCCAGCAGCACGGCCGGCGACGCCGTCAGCACCGGGTCCGTCGACCGGGTGGAGCTCTCGATCGGCGGCATGACCTGCGCCTCCTGCGCCGCCCGGATCGAGAAGAAGCTCAACCGGATGGACGGCGTCGAGGCCACGGTCAACTTCGCCACCGAGAAGGCCCGGGTCGACTTCGGCCCCGGCGTCAGCGTCGCGGACCTGATCGCCACCGTCGAGCGCACCGGCTACACCGCCGAGCCGCCCCCGCCGCCGGCCGCCCCCGGCGCACCGGCCCGGGCCGCCGGCGAACCCACCACCGACCCTTCCCCAGCCTTCGGCCAGGGAGACCCCAACCGCGAGCGCCTGACGCTCAGCGCCGTGCTGACCGTCCCCGTGGTGCTGCTCTCCATGGTGCCCGCGCTGCAGTTCACCAACTGGCAGTGGCTCGCCTTCGCGCTCACCGGCCCGGTGGTGCTGTACGGCGGCCGCCCGTTCCACCAGGCCGCCTGGACCAATCTCCGGCACGGCGCAGCCACCATGGACACCCTGGTCTCGCTGGGCACCCTGGCCGCCTTCGGCTGGTCCGTCTGGGCGCTCTTCCTCGGCGATGCCGGGATGCCGGGCATGAAGCACGAGTTCTCGCTGTCGATCGGCCGTGGTGACGCCGCCTCGACCCTCTACCTGGAGACCGCGGCCGCCGTCACCACGCTGATCCTGCTCGGCCGCTGGCTGGAGGCCCGCTCCAAGCGCCGGGCCGGCGCCGCCCTGCACGCCCTGCTCGACCTCGGCGCCAAGGAGGTCGCGGTGCTGCGCGACGGGCGCGAGCTGCGGGTCCCGGTCGGCGAGCTGACCGTGGGCACCCGCTTCGTGGTCCGCCCCGGCGAGAAGATCGCCACCGACGGGGTGGTGGTCGAGGGCGCCTCCGCGGTGGACGCCTCGATGCTGACCGGCGAGTCGGTCCCGGTCGAGGTCGCGGTCGGCGACCCGGTCACCGGCGCCACCGTGAACGCGGGCGGCCGCCTGGTGGTGGAGGCCCGCCGGGTCGGCACCGACACCCAGCTGGCCCGGATGGCCCAACTGGTCGAGCAGGCACAGAACGGCAAGGCCGCGGCCCAGCGGCTGGCCGACCGGATCTCCTCGATATTCGTCCCCGTGGTGATCCTGATCGCCCTGGGCACCCTGGTCGGCTGGCTGCTGGTCAGCAACAGCAGCACCGAGGCGTTCACCGCGGCCGTCGCCGTGCTGATCATCGCCTGCCCGTGCGCCCTGGGCCTGGCCACCCCGACCGCGCTGATGGTCGGCACCGGGCGCGGCGCCCAGCTGGGCATCCTGATCAAGGGCCCCGAGGTGCTGGAGAGCACCCGCAGGGTGGACACCATCGTGCTGGACAAGACCGGCACCGTGACCACCGGCCGGATGGCGCTGACCGCCGTGCACACCGCTGACGGCGTGTCGGAGCAGCAGGCGCTGCGCCTGGCCGGCGCCCTGGAGGACGCCTCCGAGCACCCGATCGCCCGGGCCGTCGCGGCCGCCGCCACCGAGCGGCTCGGCGCCCTGCCCGCCGTCGAGGGCTTCGAGAACATCCCGGGCCGCGGCGTGCAGGGCGTGGTGGACGGCCACGCGGTGCTGGCCGGGCGGGAGAGCCTGCTGGCCGACTGGGCGCAGCCGTTGGACGCCTCGCTCGCCGCCGCCAAGGCCGCGGCCGAGGCCGCCGGGCAGACCGCCATCACGGTCGGCTGGGACGGCGCGGCCCGCGCGGTCCTGGTGGTCGCCGACACCGTCAAGCCCACCAGCGCGGACGCGGTGCGCGAGCTGCGAGCCCTGGGCCTGCGGCCGGTGCTGCTGACCGGCGACCACCGGGCGGTGGCCGAGTCGGTGGCGGCCGAGGTCGGCATCGCCCCCGAGGACGTGATCGCCGAGGTGCTGCCCGAGGAGAAGGTCGCCCAGGTCCGGCGGCTGCAGGAGCAGGGCCACTCGGTGGCGATGGTCGGCGACGGCGTCAACGACGCGGCCGCACTGGCCCAGGCCGACCTGGGTCTGGCGATGGGCACCGGGACCGACGCGGCGATCGAGGCCGGCGACCTGACCCTGGTCCGCGGGGACCTGCGGGTGGCGGCCGACGCGATCCGGCTCTCCCGGCGGACCCTGGGCACCATCAAGGGCAACCTGTTCTGGGCCTTCGCCTACAACGTGGCCGCGATCCCGCTGGCCGCGGCGGGCCTGCTCAACCCGGTGGTGGCCGGCGCCACGATGGCCTTCTCCTCGGTCTTCGTGGTCAGCAACAGCCTGCGGCTGCGCCGCTTCGGCGCCTGACGGTCCGTCGGCCCAGAGCTCCTCGGACCGCCGGCTACCGTCCGAGGAGCTCCCCGCCGTTGCAGTGCAGGATCTCGCCGGTGATGAACCCGGCCTCCGGCGAGGCCAGGAAGTACACCGCGGCCGCCACCTCGCCGGTCTCGCCGATCCGGCCCAGCAGGGTGCGGGCGGCGCGGCGCGAGACCTCCGCCTCGTCCAGCCGGGGGCCGAAGAACTCGGTGCCGGCCACCGTGCCGGGCGCCACGATGTTCGCGGTGATCCCGGACGGGCCCAGCTGCGCGGCCAGGAAGTGGTTCCAGGCGTGCAGGGACGCCTTTGCCGCCCCGAACGAGCCGGCCCCGCGCAGCGCGGCGATCGAACTGATCGTGACCACCCGGCCCTCGCCCGGGGTGATCCGGTCCCGGACCGACTCGGTGAGCAGCACCGCGGTCAGCACATTGCGCTCGAAGTCGCCGCGCCAGCGGGCCAGCAGCGCGTGCGGGCCGACCCCGAAGCCGGTCTCCCGGCTGCCCGCGTTGTTGACCAGCACATCGATCCGGGCCGGCAGCACCCGCAGCGCCGCCTCCACCTCGTCGGGGTCGGCGAGGTCGCAGACCAGCGGGGTGACCGAGTGGCCGAGCTGCTCGACGGCCGACTCCAGCACGGCGCGGCGGCGGCCCACGATGACCACCTGCTCGCCCACCTCGACGAACCGTCGGGCGATCTCCAGGCCGATCCCGGTGCCACCACCGGTGACGACAACGTTCCTGGCCATCTGTGTCACTCCCGCCCTGTCCGTACCGGATTGACACGATTCCTATCACGCTGGGTTGCCATCGCTGCGGGGAGGGTGACGTAGCCTGCCGGGGATCATGTGGTATGGGCGGGTGAAAGCCGATACGCGCACCGTAGCGAGAGCCAACTCACACCCTCCCGACGTAACTTTGCCGGCCCCCGTACGTCTTACCTTGTAGGTGCGGCCGATCGACTGCGGAACGGCGTGTGCGTGCCACCCCTTCCCCCCTGGGGTGGCCCGGGCACCCGCGGTCAGCCGGCCGCCGACGGGGCTCCGGCGGGCCCCGGGACGGCTGTCGCTGCGGCGACGGCCCTCGCGCACGGCGCCGGGCAGTGGTGTGGATCGGGAACGCTTTGAGCGGCCGTTCCCGGGCTCACCCGCTCCCCGGACGCCGTGCGCTGTCGCTCCGACACGTCGAAGGCCCCGCAGCACACGCGGGGCCTTCGACGTGTCAGGCGGGAGGGTCAGCGCTTGTCGAGCTCGACGTAGTCGCGGATCGCGGTCCCGGTGTAGATCTGCCGCGGGCGGCCGATCCGGCTGGTCGGGTCGTTGATCATCTCGTGCCAGTGGGCGATCCAGCCCGGCAGCCGGCCCAGCGCGAACAGCACGGTGAACATGCTGGTCGGGAAGCCCATCGCGCGGTAGATCAGGCCGGTGTAGAAGTCGACGTTCGGGTAGAGCTTGCGCGAGACGAAGAAGTCGTCGCTGAGCGCGTGCTCCTCGAGCTTGAGCGCGATCTCCAGCAGCTCGTCCGACTTGCCCAGCTGGGCCAGCACATCGTGCGCCAGGCCCTTGACCAGCGCGGCGCGCGGGTCGAAGGCCTTGTACACGCGGTGGCCGAAGCCCATCAGCTTGACGCCGTCCTCGCGGTTCTTCACCTTGCGGATGAAGGCGTCGACGTCGCCGCCGTCCTTCTGGATCTGCTCCAGCATCTCCAGCACCGCCTGGTTGGCGCCGCCGTGCAGCGGGCCCCAGAGCGCCGAGATACCGGCCGAGATGGAGGCGAACTGGTTGGCGTGGCTGGAGCCGACCAGGCGCACGGTGGAGGTGGAGCAGTTCTGCTCGTGGTCCGCGTGCAGGATGAGCAGCTTGTCCAGCGCGTTGACGATGACCGGGTTGAGCTCGTAGTCCTGCGCCGGGACGGCGAAGGTCATCCGCAGGAAGTTCTCGACGTAGCTGAGGTCGTTGCGCGGGTAGACGAACGGCTGGCCGACCGACTTCTTGTAGGCGTAGGCCGCGATGGTCGGCAGCTTGGCCAGCAGTCGGACCGTCGACAGGTGGCGCTGGCCGGCGTCGAAGGGGTTGTGGCTGTCCTGGTAGAAGGTGGACAGCGCGCCGACCACCGAGGAGAGCATCGCCATCGGGTGCGCGTCCCGGGGGAAGCCCTGGTAGAAGCGCTTGACGTCCTCGTGCAGCAGGGTGTGCTGGGTGATCTCGTTGCTGAACTCCGCGAGCTGGTCGGCGGTGGGGAGCTCACCGTTGATCAGGAGGTACGCGGTCTCGATGAAGCTGCCCTGCTCGGCCAGCTGCTCGATCGGGTAGCCGCGGTAGCGGAGGATGCCGTTGTCGCCGTCCACGAAGGTGATCGCGGACTTGTAGGCAGCGGTGTTGCCGAAGCCGTTGTCCAGGGTGACCAGGCCGGTCTGCGGGAGCAGCTTCGAGATGTCGAAGCCGGAGTTACCCGCAGTGCTCTCGACGACGGGGTACTCGTACTCGCCGTCCTGGTACCGCAGTACTACCGATTTGTCGCTCACGTCTTCCTCACCGACGAAATGAAAATCCTCTTCCGAGTGCCCTGACTCGTCCACCCTCCCCCATGCGGAGGACGGCCGCGCACCCGGGGTGGCCCAAAAGGACCTTGCCCTAGAGCCCTGCCCTACAAAACCCGATGCTCCAGCCGGTACGAACCGGACAAGATCACGGCAAGACTAGGCTGGTCCATCAATTTCTTCACGTCAAGATACCCCCGCCGAGGCGATGATCGAGCGCGGAGTGCCGCCTACCCGCGCTGACCGTCCGCACCGCCTGGCCGATCGCCTTGCGCGAGCCGACCAGCACCACCAGCCTCTTCGCCCGGGTGACCGCCGTGTAGAGCAGATTGCGCTGCAGCATGGTCCAGGCCGAGGTGGTGACCGGAATCACCACCGCCGGGTACTCGCTGCCCTGGGAGCGGTGGATGGTCACCGCGTAGGCGTGCTGCAGCTCGTCCAACTCGTCGAAGTCGTACGGCACCTCCTCGTCCTCGTCGGTGACCACGGTGAGTCGCTGGTCCTCCACGCTGAGCGCGGTCACCACGCCGACCGTCCCGTTGAAGACGCCGTTCTGACCCTTCTCGTAGTTGTTCCGGATCTGGGTGACCTTGTCGCCGACCCGGAAGGTCCGCCCGCCGAACCGCTTCTCGGCCAGCCCCTCCCGACCGGGGGTGACGGCCGCCTGGAGCAGCGTGTTGAGATTGCCGGCGCCCGCCGGACCGCGGTGCATCGGGGCCAGCACCTGCACGTCCCGCCGGGCGTCCAACCGGAACCGCTGCGGGATCCGGCGGGCCACCACGTCCACCACCAGGCCGGCCGCGCGCTCGGTGTCGTCCTCCACGAAGAGGAAGAAGTCGGGCAGGCCGTCCGTCAGCGGCGGCTGCCCCTCGTTGATCCGGTGCGCGTTGACCACCACGCCGGACTGCTGGGCCTGCCGGAAGATCCTGGTCAGCCGGACCGACGGAATCGGGCCGCGGTCCGCCAGCAGGTCCCGCAGCACCTCGCCGGCCCCCACCGAGGGCAGCTGGTCCACATCCCCGACGAAGAGCAGGTGGGCCCCCGGCGCCACCGCCTTGACCAGCTTGTTGGCCAGGATCAGGTCCAGCATCGAGGCCTCGTCCACCACCACCAGGTCGGCGTCCAGCGGCCGGTCCCGGTCGAAGGCCGCCTCGCCGCCCGGCCGCAGCTCGAGCAGCCGGTGCACGGTGGCGGCCTGATGACCCGTGAGCTCGGCCAGCCGCTTGGCCGCCCGTCCGGTCGGCGCGGCCAGCAGCACCTTGGCCCGCTTCGCCAGCGCGAGGGTGACGATCGACTTGACGGTGAAGGACTTGCCGCAGCCCGGACCGCCCGTCAGCACCGCGACCTTCTCGGTGAGCGCGAGCCGGACCGACTGCTCCTGCTCGGGTGCCAGCTCGGCCCCGGTCCGCTCGGCCAGCCAGGCCAGGGCCCTGGGCCAGTCCACGTCGGCGAAGGCCGGCATCCGGTCGGTGTCGGAGCGCAGCAGCCGCAGCAGCTGGTTGGCCAGTGAGACCTCGGCCCGGTGGAACGGGACCAGATAGATCGCCGACACCGGGTCACCGCCGGGTCCGTCCGGGCTGGGCAGCAGCTCGCGCACCACCCCCTCCTCGGCGATCAGCGCGGCCAGGCTCTCGATCACCAGGCCGATGTCCACCTGGAGGAGCTTCACCCCGTCGGCGATCAGCCGCTCCTCGGGCAGGTAGCAGTGGCCCTGGTCGCTGCTCTGCGAGAGCGCGTACTGCAGACCGGCCTTCACCCGTTCCGGGCTGTCGTGCGGAATGCCGACGGACTGCGCGATCCGGTCGGCGGTCAGGAAGCCGATGCCCCAGACGTCGGAGGCCAGCCGGTAGGGCTCGTTCTTCACCACGCCGATCGAGGCGTCCTGGTACTTCTTGTAGATCCGCACGGCGAGCGAGGTGGAGACGCCGACCCCCTGGAGGAAGACCATCACCTCCTTGATCGCCTTCTGCTCCTCCCAGGCCGCGGCGATCATCTTGGTCCGCTTCGGACCGAGCCCCGGGACCTCCACCAGCCGGGACGGCTGCTCCTCGATCACGGTCAGCGTGTCGACCCCGAAGTGCTCCACGATCCGCTCGGCGAACCGCGGCCCGATCCCCTTGATCAGCCCCGAGCCCAGATAGCGCTGGATCCCCTGGATCGTGGCCGGCAGCACGGTGGTGTAGTTCTCGACGGTGAACTGGCGGCCGTACTGCGGATGCGAGCCCCAGCGGCCGTGCAGCCGCAGCGACTCGCCGACCTGGGCGCCGAGCAGCGCGCCGACCACCGTCAGCAGGTCGTTGCTGCCGCGCCCGGTGTCCACCCGGGCGACGGTGTAGCCCGTCTCCTCGTTGGCATAGGTGATCCGCTCCAGCACCCCCTCCACCTGGGCGAGCTGGCGCGGTACGGCGGCCTGGGCCTGGGCCTGCTGTCCGGTCATCCGGAACCCCCTCGACGGTACTCCCTGCGTGATGAACCGTACCGCTCCGTACTGACAGGCCGGGACGCGATTGTCACCACTCGGTGCAAGGCTGACGATGGCAAGTGGAGACCCCCGTTCGACAGAAGCGGAAGAACACTATGTTGACCACCGACTTCATCCCCGGCGCCCCGAACTGGATCGACCTCGGCAGCCCCGACACCGAGGCGGCCCAGGCCTTCTACGGCGGACTCTTCGGTTGGACCTTCACCTCGGCCGGGCCGGAGGCCGGCGGCTACGGCTTCTTCCGTCAGGGTGACAAGACCGTGGCGGCCGTCGGCCCACTGACCGAGGAGGGCGCCAGGTCCGCCTGGACGGTCTACTTCCGCACCGACGACGCCGACCAGACCAGCAAGCTGGTCGAGCAGGCCGGCGGCGTGGTCCGGTTCGGCCCGTTCGACGTCTTCACCGCCGGCCGGATGGCCGGATACACCGACCCGACCGGCGCGCAGTTCGCCGTCTGGCAGCCCGGCACCACCAAGGGGCTGGACGCCGTCACCTCGGTCGGCACGCTCTGCTGGACCGAGCTGCACACCAGCGATCCGGAGTCGGCCAAGCCGTTCTACCGGGCGGTCTTCAACTGGATGGAGCAGGACGTCCCGTTCGGCGACTTCACCTACACCGTGATCACCCCGACCGCCGGCGGCACCGACTCCAGTCAGGGCGGCATCGTCACCCTGATCGAGGAGGACAAGGCGGCCCACTCCGGCCCGTTCTGGCTGCCCTACTTCGAGGTCGCCGACGTGGACGCCGCCGTCGCCCGGGCCGCGGAGCTCGGCGGTGGCCGGCGCGGCGACGTGGTCGACGCCCCCGGGGTCGGGCGGTTCGTGCAGCTCACCGACCCGCAGGGCGCCGTCTTCGCGGTGATCGCCAGCGCCCCGGCCGGGGAGTAGGGCCGGCAGCGTCAGTAGGGTGGCCGGCATGAACGATCTTGTGATCCGGCCGGCCACCCCGGAGGACATCCCGGCCATCGTGGCCCTGCTCGTCGCCGACTCGGTGGCCGTCTCGCGGGAGTCCCCCGACGATCTGACGCCCTATTACGCCGCCTTCGAGCGGATCGCCGCCGACCCCCACCAGCACCCCACCGTCGCGGTCCGCGACGGACGAGTGGTCGGCACGCTCCAGCTCAGCGTGATCCCGGGGCTCTCCCGGGCCGGCACCACCCGCGTCATCGTCGAGGCCGTACGGGTGCACGCCGGCGAGCGGGGCCAGGGCCTCGGCACGCTGCTGATGGAGTGGGCGATCAACCGGTCGCGTGAACTCGGCGCCGGCCTGGTCCAGCTGACCTCCGACAGCGTGCGGACGGACGCCCACCGGTTCTACGAGCGGCTGGGCTTCGTGGGGTCCCACATCGGATTCAAGATGACGCTGTGAACAGATGACGTGCAAACGCGAAGAAGCCCCCACCGACTGCGTTTAATTAAACACAGTACGGTGGGGGCTTCTTCTGAATGATTGTTCGGCGGCGTCCTACTCTCCCACAGGGTCCCCCCTGCAGTACCATCGGCGCTGTAAGGCTTAGCTTCCGGGTTCGGAATGTAACCGGGCGTTTCCCTCACGCTATGACCACCGAAACACTATGAAACTGTCGCCGCACCATCCCCGTGACCAAACGGGATGGGGTCGTTGTTTCAGAACAACACAGTGGACGCGAGCAACTGAGGACAAGCCCTCGGCCTATTAGTACCGGTCAGCTCCACCCATTACTGGGCTTCCACATCCGGCCTATCAACCCAGTCGTCTACTGGGAGCCTTACCCTCTCAAGGAGGTGGGAGTGCTCATCTCGAAGCAGGCTTCCCGCTTAGATGCTTTCAGCGGTTATCCCTCCCGAACGTAGCCAACCAGCCATGCCCTTGGCAGGACAACTGGCACACCAGAGGTTCGTCCGTCCCGGTCCTCTCGTACTAGGGACAGCCCTTCTCAACACTCCTACGCGCACAGCGGATAGGGACCGAACTGTCTCACGACGTTCTAAACCCAGCTCGCGTACCGCTTTAATGGGCGAACAGCCCAACCCTTGGGACCTACTCCAGCCCCAGGATGCGACGAGCCGACATCGAGGTGCCAAACCATCCCGTCGATATGGACTCTTGGGGAAGATCAGCCTGTTATCCCCGGGGTACCTTTTATCCGTTGAGCGACGGCGCTTCCACAAGCCACCGCCGGATCACTAGTCCCTGCTTTCGCACCTGCTCGACCCGTCGGTCTCACAGTCAAGCTCCCTTGTGCACTTACACTCAACACCTGATTGCCAACCAGGCTGAGGGAACCTTTGGGCGCCTCCGTTACCCTTTAGGAGGCAACCGCCCCAGTTAAACTACCCACCAGACACTGTCCCTGATCCGGATCACGGACCCAGGTTAGACATCCAGCACGACCAGAGTGGTATTTCAACGACGACTCCACCAAGACTGGCGTCAAGGCTTCAAAGTCTCCCACCTATCCTACACAAGCCGAACCGAACACCAATATCAAGCTATAGTAAAGGTCCCGGGGTCTTTCCGTCCTGCTGCGCGAAACGAGCATCTTTACTCGTAATGCAATTTCACCGGGCCTATGGTTGAGACAGTCGAGAAGTCGTTACGCCATTCGTGCAGGTCGGAACTTACCCGACAAGGAATTTCGCTACCTTAGGATGGTTATAGTTACCACCGCCGTTTACTGGCGCTTAAGTTCTCAGCTTCGCCCCACCGAAATGGAGCTAACCGGTCCCCTTAACGTTCCAGCACCGGGCAGGCGTCAGTCCGTATACATCGCCTTACGGCTTCGCACGGACCTGTGTTTTTAGTAAACAGTCGCTTCTCGCTGGTCTCTGCGGCCGGCCCCAGCTCGGGCAGCAAGTGCCTCCACCAGTTCCGGCCCCCCTTCTCCCGAAGTTACGGGGGCATTTTGCCGAGTTCCTTAACCATAGTTCACCCGAACGCCTCGGTATTCTCTACCTGACCACCTGAGTCGGTTTGGGGTACGGGCCGCCATGAAACTCGCTAGAGGCTTTTCTCGACAGCATAGGATCATCCACTTCACCACAATCGGCTCGGCATCAGGTCTCAGCCTTAAAGAGTGGCGGATTTGCCTACCACTCGGCCTACACCCTTACCCCGGGACAACCACCGCCCGGGCTGGACTACCTTCCTGCGTCACCCCATCGCTCACCTAATACCCTGTCGGATCAGCGGCTCCACCACGTCCCTTTGTCCGAAGACTCCGGGCCGGCTTCACGGCCTTAGCATTCAGAGGTTCAGCGTTGGCGCTTCAAAGCGGGTACGGGAATATCAACCCGTTGTCCATCGACTACGCCTGTCGGCCTCGCCTTAGGTCCCGACTTACCCTGGGCAGATCAGCTTGACCCAGGAACCCTTGGTCAATCGGCGCAAGAGTTTCCCACTCTTGTATCGCTACTCATGCCTGCATTCTCACTCGTATCCCGTCCACGACTCGATTCCTCGGCCGCTTCACCCGGAACACGACGCTCCCCTACCCATCCACAGCGTCGTTGGACGTATTCTGTGAATGACACGACTTCGGTGGTGTGCTTGAGCCCCGCTACATTGTCGGCGCGGAATCACTTGACCAGTGAGCTATTACGCACTCTTTCAAGGGTGGCTGCTTCTAAGCCAACCTCCTGGTTGTCTCTGCGACTCCACATCCTTTCCCACTTAGCACACGCTTAGGGACCTTAGTCGGTGTTCTGGGCTGTTTCCCTCTCGACCATGGAGCTTATCCCCCACAGTCTCACTGCCACGCTCTCACTTACCGGCATTCGGAGTTTGGCTAAGGTCAGTAACCCGGTGAGGCCCATCGCCTATCCAGTGCTCTACCTCCGGCAAGAAACACGTGACGCTGCACCTAAATGCATTTCGGGGAGAACCAGCTATCACGGAGTTTGATTGGCCTTTCACCCCTAACCACAGGTCATCCCCCAGGTTTTCAACCCTGGTGGGTTCGGTCCTCCACACGGTCTTACCCGCGCTTCAACCTGCCCATGGCTAGATCACTCCGCTTCGGGTCTTGGGCATGCAACTCAAACGCCCTATTCGGACTCGCTTTCGCTACGGCTACCCCACACGGGTTAACCTCGCTACACACCGCAAACTCGCAGGCTCATTCTTCAAAAGGCACGCAGTCACGGCTGGTCCGAAGACCAACGACGCTCCCACGGCTTGTAGGCACACGGTTTCAGGTACTATTTCACTCCGCTCCCGCGGTACTTTTCACCATTCCCTCACGGTACTATCCGCTATCGGTCACCAGGGAATATTTAGGCTTAGCGGGTGGTCCCGCCAGATTCACACGGAATTTCTCGGGCTCCGTGCTACTTGGGAGAAGCTCAAGTGAGCCGCTAATGTTTCGTCTACGGGGGTCTTACCCTCTACGCCGGACCTTTCGCATGTCCTTCGACTACACCAACGGTTTCTGACTCACCCAGCCGCCGGCAGACGACTGAAGAACTTTCCCACGACCCCGTATCGGCAACCCCTGCCGGGTCTCACACCAATACGGTTTAGCCTCATCCGGTTTCGCTCGCCACTACTCCCGGAATCACGGTTGTTTTCTCTTCCTGCGGGTACTGAGATGTTTCACTTCCCCGCGTTCCCTCCACGCACCCTATGTGTTCAGGTGCGGGTGACAGCCCATGACGACTGCCGGGTTTCCCCATTCGGACACCCCCGGATCAAAGCTCGGTTGACAGCTCCCCGGGGCCTATCGCGGCCTCCCACGTCCTTCATCGGTTCCTGGTGCCAAGGCATCCACCGTGCGCCCTTAAAAACTTGGCCACAGATGCTCGCGTCCACTGTGCAGTTCTCAAACAACGACCAGACACCCACCTACACCACCCGAAAACGAGTACTGTCCGTGGGACCGGCATCCTCGAGGTTCAGACCATACGGCCGTTCCCTCAGGACCCAACAACGTGCCCGACACACCAGACTCAAGAACGCTTTCCACGCCGAAGCAGTACTCACGAACCATCACCCAGTGTGCCGAATAGTCAACGTTCCACCCATGAGCAACCACTCGAAGGCATTCGCTCCGAGCTGGCTATGTGCTCCTTAGAAAGGAGGTGATCCAGCCGCACCTTCCGGTACGGCTACCTTGTTACGACTTCGTCCCAATCGCTGGTCCCACCTTCGACGGCTCCCTCCCAAGGGTTAGGCCACCGGCTTCGGGTGTTACCGACTTTCGTGACGTGACGGGCGGTGTGTACAAGGCCCGGGAACGTATTCACCGCAGCATGCTGATCTGCGATTACTAGCAACTCCAACTTCATGGGGTCGAGTTGCAGACCCCAATCCGAACTGAGGCCGGCTTTTTGGGATTCGCTCCGCCTCGCGGCATCGCAGCCCTTTGTACCGACCATTGTAGCACGTGTGCAGCCCAAGACATAAGGGGCATGATGATTTGACGTCGTCCCCACCTTCCTCCGAGTTGACCCCGGCAGTCTCCTGTGAGTCCCCACCACCCCGAAAGGCGTGCTGGCAACACAGAACAAGGGTTGCGCTCGTTGCGGGACTTAACCCAACATCTCACGACACGAGCTGACGACAACCATGCACCACCTGTATACCGACCACAAGGGGGCGACTATCTCTAGCCGTTTCCGATATATGTCAAGCCTTGGTAAGGTTCTTCGCGTTGCGTCGAATTAAGCCACATGCTCCGCTGCTTGTGCGGGCCCCCGTCAATTCCTTTGAGTTTTAGCCTTGCGGCCGTACTCCCCAGGCGGGGAACTTAATGCGTTAGCTGCGGCACCGACGACGTGGAATGTCGCCAACACCTAGTTCCCAACGTTTACGGCGTGGACTACCAGGGTATCTAATCCTGTTCGCTCCCCACGCTTTCGCTCCTCAGCGTCAGTAATGGCCCAGAGATCCGCCTTCGCCACCGGTGTTCCTCCTGATATCTGCGCATTTCACCGCTACACCAGGAATTCCGATCTCCCCTACCACACTCTAGCCTGCCCGTATCGAATGCAGACCCGGGGTTAAGCCCCGGGCTTTCACATCCGACGCGACAGGCCGCCTACGAGCTCTTTACGCCCAATAATTCCGGACAACGCTCGCACCCTACGTATTACCGCGGCTGCTGGCACGTAGTTAGCCGGTGCTTCTTCTGCAGGTACCGTCACTTGCGCTTCTTCCCTGCTGAAAGAGGTTTACAACCCGAAGGCCGTCATCCCTCACGCGGCGTCGCTGCATCAGGCTTTCGCCCATTGTGCAATATTCCCCACTGCTGCCTCCCGTAGGAGTCTGGGCCGTGTCTCAGTCCCAGTGTGGCCGGTCGCCCTCTCAGGCCGGCTACCCGTCGTCGCCTTGGTAGGCCATTACCCCACCAACAAGCTGATAGGCCGCGGGCTCATCCTGCACCGCCGGAGCTTTACACCCAGAACCATGCGGTCCCAGGTCATATCCGGTATTAGACCCCGTTTCCAGGGCTTGTCCCAGAGTGCAGGGCAGATTGCCCACGTGTTACTCACCCGTTCGCCACTGATCCACCCCGAAGGGCTTCACCGTTCGACTTGCATGTGTTAAGCACGCCGCCAGCGTTCGTCCTGAGCCAGGATCAAACTCTCCGTGAATGTTTTCCCGTAATCGGGTCGACACCCGCGCAGAGCGGCACGACAATCAGCGGAATAGGCCGACCCCGTGCACTGCGTCCTCGCTAGTGTTTTACTTCAAAAGGAATCTCCAACCCGAACCAGAAGGTTCAGGCCGGGGATGTCAACATATCTGGCGTTGACTTTTGGCACGCTGTTGAGTTCTCAAGGAACGGAGACTTCCTTCGAATTCGCTCTCGCGTTTTCTCCGGGCCCTTCGTTCTTACTTCGTAAAGCTTATCAGATGATTTCCGCTCCGTTTTCCGGACCGAATTTCCTTCCGCTTTGCTTTCCGCCTTTCGGCGCTCCCGAACTCTATCAGAGTTTCTCGGGCTGTTTTCCCCGCTCGAACTGAATTCGAAGCAGTGGCCTGACGGCCGTGGGGCAACTCGGAGAACATTACGCACCGAGCTGCCCCACGTCAAATCAGACCTCGGCGACCATCAGACCTCGACGACCACCGGCAGGATCATCGGCCGGCGGCGGTAGTTGTCCGCCACCCACTTGCCGATCGTGCGGCGCACCAGCTGCTGGACCTGGCGCACCTCGAGCACGCCGTTGTCGGCGGACTTGCGCAGCGCCTCCTCCAGCTTCTGCACCACCGGCGTGAAGGCGGAGTCGTCGATGCCGGAGCCGCGGGCCTGGATGGTCGGGCCGCTGACGATCTTGCCGCTGGACGAGTCGACCACCACGAAGACCGAGATGAAGCCCTCTTCACCGAGGATCCGACGGTCCTTCAGCGAGGACTCGGTGATGTCGCCGACCGACGAGCCGTCGACGTACACGTACCCGGCCTGCACCTTGCCGACGATCTTGGCGACGCCGTTCTCCAGGTCGACCACCACGCCGTCCTCGGCGATGACCGTGCGGTTCTTCGGCACACCGGTCTTGATGCCGAGTTCGGCGCAGGCGCGCAGGTGGCGCCACTCGCCGTGCACCGGCATCAGGTTCTTCGGGCGGCAGATGTTGAAGAAGTACAGCAGCTCGCCGGCCGAGGCGTGCCCGGAGACGTGCACCTTGGCGTTGCCCTTGTGGACGACGTTGGCGCCCCAGCGGGTCAGGCCGTTGATGACCCGGTAGATCGCGGTCTCGTTGCCGGGGATCAGCGAGGAGGCCAGGATCACGGTGTCGCCCTCGACGATCCGGATCTGGTGGTCGCGGTTGGCCATCCGGGAGAGCGCGGCCATCGGCTCGCCCTGCGAGCCGGTGCAGACCAGCACGACCTCCTTGTCCGGCAGGTCGTCCAGCTGCTTCACGTCCACGATCAGGTTGCCGGGGACCTTCAGGTAGCCGAGGTCGCGGGCGATGCCCATGTTGCGGACCATCGAGCGGCCGACGAAGGCGACCTTCCGCTTGTACTCGTGCGCGGCGTCCAGCACCTGCTGGATGCGGTGCACGTGGCTGGCGAAGGAGGCCACGATGATGCGCGCTTGTCGGCGTTGGCGAAGACGTTGCGCAGCGCCG